>JAYSQA010000362.1:0-9896 GCA_043721775.1 Rhodobacterales bacterium | reverse complement strand
TCGGAAAGTGCGAAAAAGGTGGCTTGAGCGACGAAAAAGGGTAAAAGACGGAACATTCGTTCTATCCGATACGCTTGAAAATCATTTTTCAGCAGCCTGCTAGGCCTTTTCCACTTTCATTTGTTCACAAATATCCCGCAGGGGGTCCGGGGGGCGCGAAGCCCCCCGGCCTTGACGGCAGCATGCCCAAGGGCTGAGGCTTGCCTCAGCCCTCGTCAAACCGGTCGTTGGCCAAGGCCAAGCCATCAGCCTTTCTTCGGGCCGTCCAGGTGCTTGCGAAGGCGCGAAGGCGTGTTGAACTTGGGGTTCTTGAAAGGGTTCTTGTCGCCCTGTGACCGCAGCGTCAGCCGGATCGGGGTGCCTGGCATGTCGAAGTGCTCTCGCAAGCCGTTCACCAGATAGCGGCGATAGCTGTCGGGCATGTCTTCAGGGTGGGAACACATCACGATGAAGTTCGGCGGACGGGTCTTTACCTGTGTCATATAGCGCATCCGGATGCGCTTGCCGCCGGGGGCCGGTGGCGGGTGGGCCTCGGTCATCGCCCCCAGCCAGGTGTTCAGCCGGGCCGTGGTGACGCGGCGATTCCAGACGGCGTGCGCCTTCAGGATGGCTTCATGCAGACGGTCAAGGCCGCGCCCGGTCTTGCCGGATATTGTGACCAAAGGTGCCCCACGCAACTGCGGCAGCAGGCGTTCGAACATCTCTTTCAGCTCCGCCAGCTTTTCCTGCTTTTCGTCCTCAAGGTCCCATTTGTTGATGGCGACGACGACAGCGCGGCCCTCGGTCTCGGCAAAGTCGCAGATGCGCAGGTCTTGGGTTTCGAACGGAATTTCGACGTCCAGCAGCACAACTACCACTTCAGCGAACCGCACGGCGCGCAAGCCATCGGCCACCGACAGCTTTTCCAGCTTCTCTACCACGCGGGCCTTCTTGCGCATCCCCGCCGTGTCGAAAATCCGTGTCGGCGTGCCCAGCCATTCGGTCTTGACCGAGATGGAATCGCGGGTGATCCCCGGTTCCGGTCCGGTCAGCAGGCGGTCATAGCCAAGGATCGTGTTGATCAGCGTCGATTTCCCGGCATTCGGGCGACCAATCACCGCAATCTGCAACGGCTTGTCCAGCGAAGGCCGCCAGGCATCCTCGTCCGGCTCAAGTTCGGCTTCTTCTTCCGAGATTTCAACGTCCACCACCGGCGCATCAGCCTCGGCCCGGGCGGCGAAAAGTTCCTCGTAGGGTTTCAGCGCGTTGTACAGATCGTCAATGCCCTCGCCATGTTCGGCAGACAGGCGGATCGGCTCGCCAAGGCCAAGGCTCCACCCCTCCAGCGCACCGGCGTCGCCGGCCTTGCCTTCGGCCTTGTTGACGCCAAGGATCACCTTGGCACCCTTCTTGCGCAGAATCTCGGCAAAGGTCTCGTCTGACGGCGTCACACCGACCCGGCCATCAATCAGGAACAGGCTGACGTCGGCCATATCAACGGCGCGTTCGGTCAGGCGGCGCATCCGGCCCTGCAAGCTGTCGTCGGTTATTTCCTCAAGGCCCGCCGTGTCGATCACCGTAAAGCGCAGGTCGAACAGCTTGGCATCGCCCTCGCGCAAATCACGGGTGACGCCGGGCTGGTCATCGACCAGGGCGAGTTTGCGGCCGACAAGCCGGTTGAACAGGGTCGACTTGCCCACATTGGGGCGGCCCACGATGGCGAGGGTAAAGCTCATCTGCATTCCTTAGTGCAGATCGCCAGTCGGGTTCCCCGCCTGATCTGCGTGACGTCAAAAAACCAGCGCGGCCCGGACGATTCTGAAATCGACCGAACCTATCTGGCCTTGCAAGCGGTTGCCTTACACCGGAACCCGGTCAGCGGAAAGCCAGAAGTTGCCCTTTGGCGTTCACCACAAACAGCAGCCCCTGCGCCAGCGCAGCCGGAGTGGCCGCTCCGCCCGGAATGGCGGCTTGCCCGGCCAAGGACCCGTCGGTGGCGTTGAAGCTGCGCAACTGGCCGTCCGAGGACACCACGACAATATGCCCCCCCGCCAGAACCGGGCCGAAGTTGACCGTGATCACCGAAAGCTTTTTGGGTTTGGTCCTGGTGTAATAGGGCAGATCGACGGCCCAGATCGTCGCACCATCCCGCGCGTTCAGGCGCACCAGACGGCCTTCATCGTTGACCACGAAGACGGAACCGCCCACCACCAGCGGCGGGTTCAAAGCGCCCTCTTCCGCCGTCCAAAGGCGCTGGCCGGTGGCCATCGAATAGGCCCCGGTCCGCCCGCCTTGGGTGCCCGCATACAGGATGCCGCCCGACAGCACCGGATCGCCGGTCACATCGCCCTCATCCGCGTAAGCCCGGCCCAGACGGGTGCCTGACACCGCAGCCATCCATTGCTGCGTGCCTGTGCCGGTATCCGCTGCCATCAACCCGCCGCTGCTGAACGGGAACACCACCGTTTTGCCATTAACCGCAGGCGAAGCACCGCCGTCAAAATGGAACGCATCACTGGCCGAGGCTCCGGTCACCTGCCACACCATCCGGCCGTTTGCCGCGTTCAGCGCCCAGGCAGAGCCGTCATCGCCCACCACGAACACCAGATTGCCCGCCACCGCCGGTGCGCCAGCGGGCGAAGCTCCCAGGCGTTGCCGCCAGATCACCGAACCGTCAGCGCCATTCAGCGCCACCACCTCGCCATAGCCGGTCGTCGCATAGACCCTGCCGCCATCAGCTGCCAGACCACCGCCCGACACGCCGCCACCGGCATCAAAAGCCGCCGTCAAGTCGGCGTGCCACAGCTTGGCCCCCGCAACCGAAACCGCCGTAACACCCGACAGCGCATCCATCGCAAAGACCGCACCCGCCGCCACGACAGGCGCTGCCGTGATGCGGTTCTTGTGCGAATTGCCAGCACCAATACCAACCGACCAGACCAGTTGCGGTGCGGCGGACAGCACGCCATGCGGCCCGTCGTGCTGCCCATTGCCGCCACGCTGCGGCCAATCGGCGTTTGATACCATGGCAGGCAGCGCAATGCTGGCCGACTGGTTGGCTGGCCTGTCCGGAGGGGCCACCGGGGCGGGCTGACCGCCGACCGGGATCGAATCTTCCAGCGGAGCACGCACCGGGAAGCGGGTGCCTTGCAGGATATCGTTCTTTTTGCAGGCGGTCAGCGCCAGCACCGAACTTAGCACCAGAAGTGCCGCCCAGCCGCCCTGTCCTGCTGTCAGCTTGACCTGCATGATCCTGTCTTACCCTGCTGATGGTGCTGCGGCATCGGCCGCCGGTTTCGCTTGTGGCACCGTGCCGCCCAGCGAGGTGATGGCCAACCCCAGCCGCTGGCGCATCCCCGCAGGCGCTTCCTGATCCTGCACCAATGCCGTCAGCGCTTTCAGCGCGTCATCGGGCTTGCCCTCTTCGATCAGCAGGTAAGCCAGTTGCTCTTCGGCCAGAACGCGGAACGGGCGGCCTGCGACATCAATCGCCTGCAATGCGGCCCGCCTGTCTGCCAAGGGCTGATCGGGGCCCGCCACCGCAACACGTTTCAGCACGGCAAGGTCACGGTAGATCTGCGGCAGTTTGGCATCCGCCACCATGGCATCCAGCGAAGCCAGCGCCCCCGCCTTGTCTGCCGACGGGTTAGCGGCTTGCAGCAGCGCCAAAAGCGCCGTCTCGTCGCCATCCGCAGGCACGGCGGCAAGCGCCTTGACCCGCTCGCCCGGGTCAGTCTTTTCAAGGGCGGACATCACGCCATCGCCGAATGACTGCGCCCGCGCCGTGTTTCGCGCCTTTTGCCATTCGTTCCACGCCGCACCGCCGACAATGACCACCACCAGCAGAACGCCGATCCAGCCGTATGTGCGGAACGCGGCGAAAAGCTTGTCACGCCGAACGGCATCGGTGACTTCATCGACGAAACTGTCTGGCGTGCTCATGGGGCCTCCTGCTTTGCCTTCGTCTTACACGGGTTAGGTGGCGGTTGCAAAGCCCTGCCGCCGCAGGCCGGGCGTTACTCTGCCGCTTCGGCCTTGCCCTTTGCCAGACCTTCGGCCTCTTCGGCGGATTGGCGTTCCCACATCGCCGAGTAGCGACCGCCGTTCAGCAGAAGCTGGTCATGGGTGCCCTGCTCAACAACCTCGCCCGCCTCCAGCACAAGGATCAGGTCGCTGTCGGCGATGGTCGAAAGACGGTGGGCTATGGTGATCACCGACCGGCCCTTCCCCATCAGTTGCAGGCTGTCCTGGATGTCACGCTCGGTTTGCGTGTCCAAAGCCGAGGTCGCCTCGTCCAGCACCAGAATGGGCGGGTTCTTCAGCAAGGTGCGGGCAATGCCGACGCGCTGCTTTTCGCCGCCCGACAGTTTCAGACCCCGTTCGCCCACCTTGGCGTTGTAGCCATCGGGCAGCGACAGGATGAAGTCATGGATCTTGGCCGCTTTGGCCGCAGCCTCTACCGCTTCACGCGGCGCATCAGGGTTGCCGTAAGCGATGTTGTAATACACCGTGTCGTTGAACAGCACGGTATCCTGCGGCACCACACCAATCGACTGGTGCAGGCTGGTCTGCGTCACACCGCGAATGTCCCGACCGTCGATTGTGATAGCCCCGCCGGTGATGTCATAGAACCGGAACAGCAGCCGCCCGATGGTTGACTTGCCCGAACCCGACGGCCCGACCAGCGCAATCTTCTGCCCCGGCCCGACGCGCAGACTGACACCTTTCAGGATCGGGCGATTGGCGTCATAGGCGAAGAAGACATTGTCAAAGATCACCTCGCCATGCGGCACTTTCAGATCGGGGGCGTTCGGGGCGTCAATCACTTCCGCCGGTTGGCCCAGGAGGCCGAACATCTCACCCATATCAACCAAGGCCTGCCGGATTTCGCGGTAAACGGTGCCAAGGAAGCCCAAAGGCAGGGTGATCTGCATCATGTAGGCGTTGACCATGACGAAATCGCCGACCGTGAAGCGGCCCTGCTGCACGCCAATCGCCGACAGCACCATGACGATGATCAGGCCGATGGTGATGATGACGTTCTGGCCGATGTTCAGCACCGACAAGGATTGCCCGGTGCGGACGGCAAAGCCCTCATACATCTCCATCGCGCGGTCATAGCGGGCAGCCTCGCGCGCTTCGGCGTTGAAATACTTGACGGTTTCGAAGTTCAAAAGGCTGTCGATGGCCTTCTGGTTGGCATCGGTATCCTGATCATTCATCGCCCGGCGGATCTGCACGCGCCATTCGGTGACCTTGAACGTGTAGGTCACATAGGTCGCAATCGTCACCAGCACGACCACCATGTAAATCCAGCCGAAGTAGAAGGCGAAGATCACCGAAACCATGGTCAGTTCCAGGATCAGGGGGATGATCGAGAACAGCATGAAGCGCAGCAGGAAGTCGACACCCTTGACGCCGCGTTCAATAACGCGGGACAGACCACCAGTCTTGCGGGTGATGTGATAGCGCAAGGACAGGCGGTGAATGTGGGTAAACGTCTCAAACGCCAGCTTGCGCAGCGCCCGCTGGCCCACGCGGACAAAGACCCAGTCGCGCATCTCGCCAAAAAAGACTGATCCCATGCGGGCGAAGCCGTAAGCCACCGTCATCCCCACCGCGCCCAGCAGCAGCGCCGTGCCGACATCAGTGCCGGAATGGTTGGTCAGCGCATCGACCGCCTTCTTGTACAGATACGGCGTGCAGACCGAGACGATCTTGGAGATCAACAGCAACAACAGCGCGCCTGCGACCCGCTGTTTGACCCAAAGCTCGTCCTTCGGCCAAAGATAGGGCGCCACCCGCTTCATGGTTTGCCAGCCGCTGGCAGGAGCTTTGGTGATGTCGGCTGTGGTGGTGGTGCTGGTCGGACGGCGCATACAAATATCCTCGGCCCCCAAAGGTGGGGCGTCCACCGGGGCTTCGCAGACTTGGGGGAGGATGGCGGCGAAGTAAAGGCCCAGCGGCACAGATTTCCCCATGCCGCAAAACCGGGCATGGGGCAGGTCTGGTGCAGATTTGGCCGCCTTGCCCGGGCTTTGATTTTGCCTTTGGGAGGGCTTTGGCTTTGGCGTCAGTTCTGCGGGACGGTGAAAATCTGCCCCGGATAGATCAGGTCAGGATTTTTGATCTTGTCCTTGTTGGCGTTGTAGACCTGAACGTAGAAAATGCCCTCGCCCAGATGGCTTTTCGCGATGCCCCACAGAGTAAAGCCCGGCTGCACGGTGACGGTGACCGGGGCGGGCGGCGCGGTGGCAGCGGTTTTGGCTGTGGTTCCGGGGTCAGCCGTTTTGGCGTCAGCGGTTGCAGCAGATGACGGATCGGTGCCGGTCACCAGGGCTGTGGCGGTTGCATCTGCGGTAACCACCGGTGTTGTGGTGGTGGCAGCGGCAAGGGTCTCGGGCGTTTCGCGCTTGAAGGGCGTTTCATAGCGCGAAATCACTTTGCCCGCGCTGTCAAGTTCATCGACCCGCAACGTGTAGATCTTGGGTGCCACGCCGGTTTGGGTCATGGTCCAGTTGCCATCGGCGGCGATGGTTGCAGCCGTGCCCAAGGGCGCATTGTCGATGTAAAGCCGCACGAAGGCGCCCGGTTTGCCCTTGCCGCCAAACTGAACCTGGTCCGGTGTGGGATAAGAGATCACATCCAGCGTGACGTTGGCCGCGATTTCGGCAGGCACCGCCGTGCCGGTTTGCAAGACCTTGGCGCCACGGTCCGTTATGGCAAGCGCAGTGGTGCCGGTTGCGGCCACAGCCGCAGTGGTGCCGGTTGCGGTTGCAGTCGCCGCATCTGCGGTTGAAGTGGCAGCCGGGGCCGTCGTCGTGGAAGCGACCGTGTTTGTTGTGGCCGCAGTGGTGGCCGCAGCGGAGTTGGCTGTTGCATCGGTGCCCGCATCGGTGCCCGCATCGGCGGTTGTCGTGGCGGCTGTGCTGGTTTGATCGGCGATGGCCTGCGCCACCGCGACAGGTGCCGTGGTTTGCGCCACGGCGATCTTGGTGGGGGCCTCAAGCATGGTGCCGTCCGAGGCCGTGGCTATCATGGTCATCAAGCGGCCAGCCCCGGCGGGCGGCAGATCAAACAGGGCAGCAAAATCACCGGTACTGTCGGCAGTGGCCGAGGCGATCTCGACCCCGTCCAGCATAAGCGAGATTTTCGCCCCCGGGCTGGCATGGCCATCCGCCACGCCAGAGCCATCGGTCTGAATGCGCACCCCGAAGGTCAGCGGCTCGGCGGTGGCGGCAGGCGATGAAGCGGTCGTTGATGCAGTGGTATCCGAAGCAGGCGCTGCCACAGCCGGGCTTGCGGTGACCGTGGCGGAAGCCGCAGAGGCCGTCGCATTTGCATCAGTTGCAGGTGCTGCGGTTGCAGGTGCTGCGGTTGCAGGTGTAGCGGTTGCAGGTGTAGCGGTTGATGGTGCTGCGGTCGCATCGGTTGCAGGTGCCGCGACAGCGTTCTCAGCGGTCGGGGTTACAGCAGTCGGGGTTGCAGCAACATCGGCTCCGGGCGCAGCGGTTGCACTGGCTGTGTCGGTTGCAGAGGGCGCAACCGGGGTTGCTGTTGCGGCAGTTGCATCTGCCGCAACCACAGGTGCAACAACTGGTGCGGTGGCATCTGCTGCCGTGCTGGTGGTGGCGGTGCTGGTGGTGGTGCTTGTGGTGGCGGTGCTTGTGGTGGCGGTGCTTGACGCATCCGTCGTTGCGGTGGCGCTGGCTTGGGCGGCGGGTGCGGCTGCGTCAACCTTGGCTGCTTCAACCTTGGCGGTTGGGCCAGCCTCGGGCGCTTTGCCCTTGAACGCCTCGTAACCGCCCAAGCCCAGCAAGATCACGACCACCGCGATCACACTGGCCCTGGAGCCCGAAGTCATGTCTTTCCAAGCCGCCATTCCGTCCCCCGCAAACACTGTCCCGTCCAGCCGGGCTGTTGCCGCCCTTTGCTTTCCTTTCGTCACATCCCCCGTTATCTTTGCCAAAGCAACCCGTTTTCAGAGATTTTTCCCACATGTCACCGCAAGGTCCCGCTACCGCTTCGCACCCGCGCTCTGTTTGCATATTTTGTGGCGCGCGGATGGGGAAAAACCCAAACCATCAGGTGGCGGCCCGGGCGACGGGGACGGCGATTGCCGAAGCGGGCTGGCGGCTGGTCTACGGCGCAGGCGATGTCGGCCTGATGGGCGAGGTGGCGCGGGCGACACAAGCAGCGGGCGGGGCGACGCTGGGGGTGATCCCGACGCATCTTTTGGCGATGGAGGTCGGCAAGCGCGACCTGACCACCTTTGTCATCACCGGGACGATGCATGAACGCAAGAAGATCATGTTCATGAATGCCGATGCCATCGCCCTGCTGCCGGGCGGTGCCGGATCGCTGGATGAGTTCTTCGAGGTGCTGACCTGGGCGCAGATCGGCCTGCACGCCAAACCGATCTGGCTGATTGACATTGAGGGCTATTGGCAACCGCTGCTGGCGCTTTTGGACCACGTGATCGCCGAAGGCTTCGCCGATGCCACCTTGCGCAGCCATTTCACGGTTCTGGACGGCGTGGCGGCCTTTGCAGCACAGCTTCAGGCGTGACATGTTCAGGCGATGTCGCTTCAGGCCATACGCGTCACGACGTAACATGGGCACAATGCCCATCCTACCTTTGACTTTGCCGCAGTTTATTTGGCCGCATATCATCTGGCCGCAGTTCACCTTGCGGGCCACCCAATGACACCGACGTTTGACGACGGGTTTGACCTGCTGGCCGACGCGGCCCCCACGCGCCGTGACCTTGCGGCGATGGCGGCCAGCGGCCGCCCTGCCCTGCTGCGCGGCTGCGATCTGCATGAGACGGATCTGTCCGACCTTGACCTTGCCCATTGGCGCTTCGAGCGCTGCAACCTGACCCAGGCGCGGCTGACCCAGACCATTCTGGAAGGTGCGCAGATGCTGCACTGTCGCGGCGCCTTTGCCCAAGCCTCTGGGACCCGACTGTCAGACGCCACCTTCCGGTCTTGCGATTTCAACAACGCAAGCTTCGCCGGAGCAATCCTGACATCGGCAGTCTTTACCGGCTGCAAGCTGACCGGGGCAGACCTGTCAGAGGCCCATACAACCGGGTTGCTGCTCGAGGATACCATTCTGGCCGACGCAAGGCTGACCGGCCTGTCGTTGCGCAAGGCGCAGCTGAAGACGGTGGATTTCAGCCATGCCGACCTTGCGGGTTGCGATTTCCGGAATGCGGTGTTTGACGGGTGCAGCCTGCGCGCGGCGCATCTGGTGGGGGCAAGGTTCGAGGGGGCGGACCTGCGCGGTGCCGACCTGGGCGGGCTGAAGCTGGTCGATGCGGCCCGGTTCAAGGGGGCTACGGTGTCGCGCGCGCAAGCGGCAGAGCTTTTGGGGCAACTGGGGCTGCGGGTGCTTTAGGCCTCGCGTCCGCGGCCAAGGGTGTAAAGCGCAATCGCGGCCCAGATCAGTGCGAGGGCAAGGCCATGCCAAGGGGTCACCACCTCACCCATGATCAGCCAGGCCGACAGGAATTGCAGCGTCGGGTTCAGGTATTGCGTCAGGCCAGAGGTGGCCAGCCGCACCCGCTGCGCCCCGTATGAGAACAAGATCAGCGGCCCCCCGCTCAGCGGCCCGGCCAAAGGCAGCATCAGCGAATGGTACAGGTCGCGCCCGAACCAGCCCTGCCCCTGCCAAGCCAGCCACAAAAGCCAGGCCAGCAAAGGCGGGCCGATGATCAGCACCTCAACCAGAACAGAGATCATCGCCGCTGACCTGATGCGCTTTTTCGCCGCCGAATAGAGCGCAAAGCTGACCGCCAGCGCCAGCGCCAGCACCGGGGCCACGCCCAGACCAAAGGTCAGCACCAGCACGGCAAGGGCCACCAGCCCGATGGCCAGGCCTTGCGCACCGCGCAACGCCTCGCCAAACAGCAC
>JAYSQA010000361.1:0-29865 GCA_043721775.1 Rhodobacterales bacterium | reverse complement strand
CAGTTCCCAGAACCGACGCCGACCCTCACGCCGGGCAACCCTGGGTCGCCCCGGGGCAAAGACCGGAGTGCGTCCAGACCGATGCGAACGACGCTGTTGCCCTGCCACCGCATCCGCCATTCATTGGCCGGTGCGACGACCGGTTGAAACCGCCCAATATCTTGCGGTCGTCATCGATCTGTTTTCCCGGCGCGTCATCGGGTGGTCAATTCAAGGCCTATCTTACACCGACCTGCCGCTGCAGGCCCTGCTCATGGTCGTCTGGCACCGCAAGCCCAAAGCCAAAGTCTATGTGCACTCCGATTAGGGTGCGCAATTCACCAGCTACGAGTGGCCCAATCAACCCTTTACCCGCCATTCTTCACCCAAACCCACTTCTCCCCCACCGCGATTCGCAAAATCATAGGTAACGCCAGCTTCCCGCCCCGCGCGTAAAGACGGAATGAAGACAGAAAAAAGACGCAAAGAACACCGCTGTTCTTCTCGGAAACCCCCAGATTATTCCAGAGACTGCAAGTCCTTAGCGCCCCTCAGTACTCCGGTGCAAAGCCCGTGGCCGCATCCACCGTCTCTGGTCGTCCGTCAAGGAACAACTGTCCGATCCGGGGTGCCGTGCGCGCAATCACCCGGCCCCGCCGGATCACCGCCAGTTTCACCGCCTTCAACCGCAACGCCTCCGCCGCATCGCGGGCCTGCAACAACACCAGATCGGCATTGCAGCCCACCTCCAGCCCGTACCCCTCCAGCCCCATGGTCTTGGCCGAATTCACCGTAAGTGCCTGAAAGATAGCGGATTTTTCGGCCAAACTGGCCATCTGCGCCACATGCACCGCCATGTGCCCGACCTCAAGCATGTCACCAGAGCCCATCGAATACCACGGGTCCATTACGCAATCATGCCCGAAGGACACGTTCAGCCCCGCTGCCATCAACTCGCGCACCCGTGTCATGCCGCGCCGCTTGGGATAAGTGTCATGCCGCCCCTGAAGCATGATGTTTATCAATGGGTTAGGGATCACGTTCATCTCCGCTTCAACCATCAGTGGGATCAGTTTAGACACGTAATAATTGTCCATCGAATGCATCGAGGTCAGATGCGACCCCGCCACCCGCCCCTGCAACCCAAACCGCACCGTCTCGGCGGCCAGCGTTTCCACGTGCCGCGACAAGGGATCGTCGGTCTCATCGCAATGTATGTCGACTGGCAGCCCCCGATCGGCGGCAATGCGGCACAAAGCCTCGACAGAAGCCTTGCCCTCCTCCATCGTGCGCTCAAAATGCGGGATGCCGCCGACGATATCGACCCCCATAGCCAGCGCGCGCAGCAGTGAGGCGACACCATCCTTAGCGCGAAAGTAACCATCCTGCGGGAAGGCGACCAGTTGCAGATCCAGGTAAGGGGCGACCAGACGCTTGACCTCCAGCATCGCCTCCACTGTCACAAGCCGGGGATCAGAGGTATCGACATGGGTGCGCACGGCCAACAACCCCTGGGTCACCGCAAGGTCGCAGTACTTCAACGCGCGAGCGACAAGGGCATCAACAGTTAGTGTGGGCCGAAGCTCTCCCCACAAGGAAATGCCCTCCAGCAGCGTGCCAGAGCGGTTCATCCGCGGCAGGCCGAGGGAAAGGGTGGCGTCCATGTGGAAGTGGGGGTCGATGAAAGGTGGGGTGACAAGGCGGTCGGTGGCGTCGATCTCCTCTGCCGCAGCCGCGTCAATCCTCGGGGCGATCCCGGCGATGCGGGTGCCAGAGATGGCGATGTCGAAGCCTTTGCGGCCGTCAGGCAGGTTGGCTTGGCGCAGGATCAGGTCGAACATGGGGGCCTCCTTGGTTTGGGGTGATTTTGGTTTGGGGGCAGGGGCCCGTCAAGGTGGGATTTGACGCCGGGAAAATATGGTAACGATTTGATATTGAAGGGTATCATGCAAGGGTTTCGGGTTTTGCCAGCACAAACATCCTGCCGTTGGACGCCCATGTCCGCGGTCGGCCACCGTAGGGTGGGGTTTAACCCCACCCTACCAGAGCGTCACCGGGTTTGACGCTTTTGGAGGGGCTGGGATTGGCGCAGGAACTCTGCCGCCACGCCGAGGGCGATGGCCTGGGGGTGTTTGCCCAAAGCGCGGTTGCCGATCGGGCAGGTGATTTTGGCGATCTGCGGTTGGGTGTGGCCCAAGGCTGTCAGGCGGCTGCGGAACCGGGTCCATTTGGTTGCGCTGCCGATCAGGCCACATCGTGAAAAGCCATGGTTCAGCAAGCCGTGGCACAGTTCAAGGTCCAGAATGTGGGAAAACGTCAGGATCAGATGCTCGGCGGTTTGCGGAGCAAGGGTGACTGCG
This sequence comes from Rhodobacterales bacterium, assembly GCA_043721775.1. Lineage (GTDB taxonomy): Bacteria > Pseudomonadota > Alphaproteobacteria > Rhodobacterales > Rhodobacteraceae > Stagnihabitans. The sequence goes on along the minus strand of JAYSQA010000361.1, from coordinate 27,526 downwards.
GCAGCGGGATCAGGGGCGGGCAAGATTTGCACGCCGTCGGGAAGGGCCATGGGGAACCGGTCGGGGGCTATGTCGATCCAGGTGAGGGCCAGGTCGGGCAGGGGAGCCATGACAGCGGCAACTGCCCGGCCGACATGGCCTGCGCCCCAAAGCCAGAGGTGGCGGATGGGGGATGCGACCGGCTCGATCAGCCAGTTTTGCAGCAGTTGGGTCGGCGGGATGATGCCTTGATTGCGGGCGCTGGCAATGAGGCGTTTGACGACGAGAGGCATTTCGGACCCGTCAAGGCTGCGCGCGACGATGGGGCCCTGGGGCAGGTTGGCCGCCGTATAAACCTCGGTCACCAGCGTCACAGCGCCGCCACAGCATTGGCCCAGGGCCGGGCCAAGCGGGATGCGGGTGCGGGTGGTCGTTTCCGTTTGGGCGCGGGCAGCGATTGTGGCGCGGTGTTCGAGGGCACCGCCGCCGATCGTGCCGGTTTGGCCGGTTGCCCAGATCAGCATGGCGGTGCCGGTATCGCGCGGGGCAGACCCGTCGTGGCTGGCTATCACCACCCGCGCGACCGTGCCATGGCGGCGGATGGCTTCGGTAAGTGCGGCCAGGTCAAACATGTCGCACGCGCTGGACGGCCATCAGAATGCGTTCGGCTGTCGCCGGGGCGGCAAGCGCGGGGTAGGCCGCGCCACAGGCTCCGACGGCATGTGACAGGGCGAAGAAGGCGGACATGCCAAGGTTGAAGGGCGGCTCTCCGACGGCTTTGGACTTGCCCACGGTGTCCTCTATATTGGGGTCGGTCCAGAGGGTGACGTTGAAGACGTCCGGGCGGTCTGTGACGGCGGGGATTTTGTAGGTGGAGGGGGCGTGAGTGGTGAGATGGCCTTTGGCATCCCAGACCAGTTCCTCGGTCGTCAGCCAGCCGGCTCCTTGCACATAGGCACCCTCAACCTGGCCGATGTCGAGGGCGGGGTTCAGCGAGGTGCCGGTGTCGTGCAGGATGTCAGCGCGCAGGATGCGGTTTTCGCCAGTCAGGGTGTCAATCACCACTTCGGTCACGGCGGCACCGTAAGCAAAGTACAGGAAGGGGCGACCCTGACCCTTGATGCGGTCCCAGTTGATTTTGGGCGTGGCGTAAAAGCCGGTGGAGGACAGCGAGACACGGGCCTGATAGGCCCAATTAACCACGCGGGCGAAGTCATAGCTTTCGCCTGCCACGCGGACGGTGCCGCCTTTGAAGCGCACCGTTTGCGGAGCGACCTGATGCTTTTCGGCGATGAACATGGCGATGCGGTCGCGGATGGTCAGTGCGGCATTTTCGGCAGCCTTGCCGTTCAGGTCGCTGCCGGAACTGGCAGCGGTGGCAGAGGTGTTGGGAACTTTGGCGGTGTCGGCGGCGGTAATCCTGACTTGGCCCGCGGTCAGGCCAAAGACCTGCGCCGTGATTTGCGCGACCTTTTGGTTGAGGCCCTGACCCATCTCTGTCCCGCCGTGGTTCACGATGACAGAGCCGTCCTGATAGACATGCACCAGCGCCCCGGCCTGGTTGAGGAAGGTAAGGGTGAAGGAAATGCCGAATTTGACTGGGGTGACGGCGATGCCTTTTTTCAGAAAGGCGGAGGTCGCGTTGAAGGTAGTGATGGCCGCTTTGCGGGTGTGGTAGTCGGATGATTTTATCAGGGTATTCAGGATCTTGTCGGTGATGGAATCCTCAACCTCCATCCCATATGGCGTAGTCTGCGCAGGCGTTCCCATGGGCGCGTAGAGGTTGCGGTTCATCACGGCCACCGGGTCAAGGCCAAGAGTATGGGCAAGATGGTCGATGACACGCTCAATCCCGATGATGCCTTGCGGCCCACCGAAGCCGCGATAGGCGGTGGCGGATTGGGTATTGGTTTTCAGGCGGTGGCTTTCGATGCGGATATTGGGGATGAAATAGCAGTTGTCGGCGTGCAGCATGGCACGGTCGGCTACGGCGAGGGACAGGTCCTGGCTCCACCCGCAGCGGATCAGGTGGGTGAAGTCGACGGCGACAAGTTTGCCCGTGGCGTCGGCACCGGCCTTGTAGCGGATTTTCAGGTCGTGGCGCTTGCCGGTGATGACCATGTCGTCATCGCGGTCATAGCGCATCTTGCAGGGCTTGCCGGTGGCCTTTGCGGCCAAAGCGCAAGCGACGGCCAGCGCGTTGCCCTGACTTTCCTTGCCGCCAAAACCACCGCCCATCCGGCGCATCTCTACCCTTACGGCGGACATCGGCAGGTGCAGGGCGTGGGCGACTTTGTGCTGAATCTCAGTCGGATGCTGGGTGGAGGAAAGGATGTGCATCCCGTCTTCCTGCGGGATGGCGCAAGCCACCTGGCCTTCAAGGTAGAAGTGTTCCTGACCGCCAACCGCGAATTCGCCCGCGATGACGGTGTGGGCAGAAGACATCGTGGCGATGTCGCCGCGTGTCCACAGGATCGGGCCTTGTTCGAAGCGGGAATTGGCGGCAAGGGCCTCTTCGACCGACAGAATGGCGGGCAGGTCGCGGTAGGTGATTTTGGCCAGACGGGCGGCGCTGCGGGCTTGCAGGTGGGTTTCAGCTATGACGAGGAAGATGGCTTGGCCGGCGTAGTGGACAGTGCCGGTGGCCAACAGGGGCTCGTCCTGGACGGTGGGCGAGAGGTCGGGCATGTCAGGCAGGTCTTGCGCCGAGACGACGCGGATGACGCCCGGAGCTTTGCGCACCTCGCTTAGGTCAAGGGTGGTGATTTCGGCGTGGGCTTGGGTGGAGAGGCCGAAGGCGAGGTGGAGGGCGCCGCTGGGCAGGGGAACGTCGTCAACGTAGCGGGCCTCGCCTGTGACGTGCAACGGGGCGCTGTCGTGCGGCAGCGGGGCACCGATGGTCATGGTTGAACCTCCAGCACCGAGGCGGGGACGCCGTTCAGGTCGTGGAAATAGCGGGTCAGCAGGTTTTGTGCGGCCAGCAGGCGGTAGGCGGAAGAGGCGCGCATGTCGGTGAGGGGTTGGAAGTCCTGGCCGAAAGCGGGGAGGGCTGAGGCGACGGTCACTTCGTTCCACGGTTTGCCGATAAGGACGGCTTCGACGGCGGTGGCGCGTTTGGGGGTGGCGGCCATGCCGCCAAAGGCGATGCGGGCCTGCGTTACACGGCCGTTTTCGATGACCACGTTGAAGCAGCCGAGGACTGCGGAGATGTCCTGATCGAACCGTTTGGAGATCTTGTAGCAGCGCAGGGCAGGGGCACTGTCGGGGATTGAAACACCGGCCACGAACTCGGACGGGCGGCGGTCTTGTTTGCGGTAGTCAAGGAAGAACGATTCGAGGGGGAGGGACCGCATGTCGTCGCCACGGCGCAGGTGAAGGGTGCAGCCCATGGCGATCAGCGCGGGCGGGCCGTCGCCGATGGGCGAGCCATTCGCGATGTTGCCGCCGATGGTGGCGGCGTTGCGGACCTGGGTGGAGGCGTAACGCCGCAGAAGTGCTGCGAAGGAGGGGTGATGGGGCAGAAGCGTTTTGCGCAGCGTCTCGATCGTGACGCCTGCGCCGATGTGGAACTGGCTGCCCTGCTGTTCGATGTGTTGCAGGTCGGTGATGGCGTTGAGGAAAGCTGCGGGCGAGAGGTGGCGGAGTTGTTTGGTGACCCAGAGGCCGACATCGGTGGCCCCGGCGATCAGGGTGGCTTCAGGGTTGGCCAAGTACCAATCGGCGAGGTCATCGCTGTTCGTGGGCCGGAAGATTGGGGGGGCTGCTCGCCCCCCCAAACCCCCCTCGCCAAGGGGGCTTTCCGCCCCCTTTGGATCCCCCGAGGATACTTGCGCAAGAATGAAAGACGCATCGGTGCCCATCCAGTCGGGGATGGGGGCGGCCTCGGCGGCCTGTGCGGCGCGGATGATCGGGGCGTAGCCGGTGCAGCGGCACAGGTTGCCGGCAAGGGTGGTGTCGTGGTCGGTGTCGCCGTTCAGGTGGGCTACGGCCATAGAGACGATGAAGCCGGGGGTGCAGAAGCCGCATTGGCTGCCATGGTGCTGGACCATGGCAGTCTGGACGGGGTGAGGTTCGGCGTTGGGGCCGGTGAGGCCTTCGACGGTGCGGACGGCTTTGCCGTGGAGTTGGGGAAGGAACAGGATGCAGGCATTCAGGGCCCTGGCCCCGGAAGTGTCGGTGAGCATGACAGTGCAGGCACCGCAGTCGCCCTCGTTGCAGCCCTCTTTGGTGCCTTTGAGGGAGGCCGTCTCACGCAGGTAATCCAGCAGGGTTTGGGTGGGGTTCACGTTCGGGATGTGAACCGGGGTTCCGTTCAGAAGAAACGCAACCTGAGCCATGATCTGTGCCGATGCCTTCTTGGCCGCGTTCTGTGGGTCTTGTGCATCAGCCCCCCGATGCGGCGGAAAGGGGCTGCGCTGGTACGGAGTGAACGAGACAAGGCGGCGGGTGTCCAGTGTTTCCTTTGCAGAAGCGGCGAAAGGTCTTTCTGACTTTGGGGGAAAATGGTGGAAAATTGGGCGATTTTATGCCGTTGAAGGGTCCGGGGAATTTCCGGCGATAATTCTTGGGCCGGGTTGCCGTTGGAGGGCGTTTCCTTGGCGGCGGCTTGTGGGTAGGTTAGGCGGATGACCCAAGCCCGATTCATTCATCTGCGCGTGCACACCGAACACTCTTTGCTGGAGGGGGCGGTTCCGGTCAAGAAACTGATCAAGCTGGCCCGCGAGGCTGGGATGCCTGCGGTGGCTATGACCGACACCAACAACATGTTCGCGGCGTTGGAGTTTTCAGTGACCGCACTGGGCGAGGGGGTGCAGCCGATCGTGGGCTGTCAGGTCAGTGTCGCCTATGAAGTGGCTGCCGCGGGCGAGAAACCCAAACCTGCCGCCCCCCTCGTGCTGCTGGCGCAGAACGAGGCCGGGTATCTTAACCTTATGAAGTTGAACTCGTGCCTGTACATCGACGGCAGTTCGGTTGGGGGCGGCGCGCTGCCGCAGGTGACGCTGGAGGAGTTGGAGGTACACTCTGCCGGGTTGATTTGTCTGACCGGGGGGGCAGATGGCCCCTTGGGGCGGACGGTGCTGGCCGGGCATCTGCCGAAGGCGCGGGCGTTGCTGGAGCGGTTGGGGCGGGCCTGTCCGGGGCGCTTGTATGTGGAATTGCAGCGCCATCCCGGGGAGGGCGGGTCTTTGCCGGAGGGGGAGGCTGCGTCAGAGGCCGCGATGGTCGGGCTGGCCTATGATCTGGGGCTGCCGCTGGTGGCCACCAACGACGTCTACTTCCCGAAGGCGGAAATGTATCTGGCGCATGATGCGATGATCTGCATTGCCGAGGGAGCTTATGTCGACCAAAGCGCGCCGCGCCGCAGGCTGACAGCGCAGCATTATTTCAAATCCGAGGCGGAGATGGCGACCCTGTTTGCCGACTTGCCGGAGGCTTTGGAGAACACGGTCGAAATCGCCCGCCGCTGCGCCTTTGCCACCTACAAGCGCAAGCCGATTCTGCCGAAGTTCGCCAATGACGAGGTGCAGGAGTTGCGCCGTCAGGCCAATGAAGGCTTGCAGGCCCGGTTGTCCGTAATCCCGCATTCGGTGACGCGTCAAGAATATCAGGCCCGTCTGGATTTCGAGTTGACCATCATCGAGAAGATGGGGTTTCCGGGGTACTTCCTGATCGTGGCTGATTTCATCAAGTGGGCCAAGGATCAGGGAATTCCGGTAGGGCCGGGACGGGGCTCGGGCGCAGGTTCTCTGGTGGCCTATGCGCTGACCATCACCGATCTTGACCCCTTGCGCTATGCCTTGCTGTTCGAGCGGTTCCTGAACCCCGAACGCGTCTCGATGCCCGACTTCGACATCGACTTCTGCATGGACAGGCGGGAAGAGGTGATCCGCTATGTGCAGGGCAAATATGGGCGCGAGAAGGTGGCGCAGATCATCACCTTTGGTGCCTTGCTGTCGAAGGCTGCGGTGCGCGATGTGGGCCGGGTCTTGCAGATGTCTTATGGCCAGGTCGACCGCCTGTCGAAGATGATCCCGGTGGAGGGGGTGAAGCCGGTCAGCATCACCAAGGCCTTGGCCGATGAACCGCGCCTGCGTGAGGCGGCGAAAGAAGAGGTGGTGGCGCGCTTGCTGGGCTTTGCGCAACAGATCGAGGGGCTGTACCGCAACGCCTCGACTCACGCCGCAGGGGTGGTGATTGGCGACAGGCCGCTGGACGAACTGGTGCCTTTGTATCAGGACCCCCGGTCGGACATGCCGGCGACCCAGTTCAACATGAAGTGGGTGGAAGCGGCCGGGCTGGTTAAGTTCGACTTTCTGGGCCTGAAAACGCTGACGGTGATCCAGAACTGCATGGAATTGCTGAAGCTGCGCGGGGTGGCATTCGATATCAACCTGATCCCGTTGGACGACAAGCCAAGTTACGATTTGTACGCCAGCGCCAAGACGGTTGCGGTGTTTCAGGTCGAAAGCAGCGGCATGATGGATGCGCTACGGCGCATGAAGCCGACCTGCATCGAGGATATCGTGGCTTTGGTGGCGCTGTACCGCCCCGGCCCGATGGAGAATATCCCGGCCTATTGCGAGGTGAAGAACGGGCTTCGCGACCTTGAATCGATCCATCCGACGATTGACCATATCCTTGCGGAGACCCAAGGCATCATCGTCTATCAGGAACAGGTGATGCAGATCGCGCAAGTGATGGGCGGCTATTCCTTGGGCGGGGCCGACTTGCTGCGCCGGGCGATGGGCAAGAAGATCGCCGAAGAGATGGCCAAGGAACGTCCCAAGTTCATTGAAGGGGCGTTCAAGACCCATGGCGTGGGCAAGGAAAAGGCGGGCGAAGTCTTTGACCTGCTGGAGAAGTTCGCCAACTACGGGTTCAACAAATCCCACGCGGCGGCCTATGCGGTGGTCAGCTACCAGACGGCCTACCTGAAAGCCAATTACCCCAGCGAATTCATGGCCGCCGTGATGAACTGCGACCTGCATCTGACCGACAAGCTGGCCGTTTACAAGCGCGAGGTCGACAAGCTGGGGATCAAGACGGTGGCGCCTTCGGTAAATACTTCGCTAGCCAAGTTCACCGTGCGCCAGGGCCGGGTGATCTATGCGTTGGGTGCCTTGAAGGGCGTCGGAATTGAGGCGATGGAGTTGATCGTGCGGGGCCGGATGACCGACCGGGGCGAGAAGCCCTTTGCCACGCTGTTTGACGTGGCACGCCGGGTTGACCTGAAGCGGGTCGGTAAAAGGCCGCTGGAAATGCTGGCCCGCGCCGGGGCGTTTGACGAGTTGGACCCGAACCGCGCCCGGGTGTTCGAGGCGCTTGACCCGCTGGTGGCCTATTCTGCGGCGATCCATGAAGCGAAAGCCTCCAGTCAGGTGTCGCTGTTCGGTGACAGCGGCACGGATATCCCCGAACCGCGTCTGGCCTTCCGCGATGACTGGCTGCCGGTGGAGCGCCTGAGTCAGGAACATCAGTCGATTGGCTTCTATTTGTCGGGCCATCCGCTGGATGACTACATGTCTGCCCTGAAACGCCGCGATGTGAAGACCCTGACCGAGATCACGCTTCTGGCTGAACGCGGGCCTTTGGTGGCCAAGATCGCAGGCTCTGTGTCGGCCAAGCAGGAACGCAAATCGGCCAAGGGCAACCGTTTTGCCTTCGTCAGCCTGTCAGACCCGACCGGGCTGTACGAGGTAACGGTGTTTTCCGACACGCTGGAAGCAGCACGCGACAACCTTGAACCGGGGATGAACGTGGTCCTGACGGTCGAGGCCAATCTGGAAGGCGATACGCTGAAACTGCTGGCCCGGGCGGCGCAGCCGATTGATCAGGTGGCCGCAGATGCCGGCGCCCAGGCAATCCGCATCCACCTGAACCGGGCCGAGGCTATCCCGTCGCTGGCCGCTCTGCTGGCGAAAGTGGAGGGGCGCAACAAAGCGCAGATCACCCTGTGTGTGCCTGATGATCAGGGGCGTGAGATTGACCTGACCCTGCCGCAACCCTATCCCCTGACACCACAAATCCGTGGCGCCATCAAGGCGATGAGCGGTGTGGTGATGGTAGAAGAGGTTGGCTAAAGAGACGGGGCAGTCCACGAAGGAGTTAACCATGACCCGACATGACGACCACGATGGCCCCGATACCGATGGCCCCGATCCCGAACGCAGCGGCCATGATCACGGCAACCATGATCATGGCGGCCCAGAACATGACAACCAAGAGCATGACAACCAAGAGCATGACAAACATGAACACGGCAACCATGACCACGACCATGCCGGCCATTCCCACGCCCCGGCCAGTTTCGGTGCGGCTTTTGGCATCGGCATCACGCTGAACTCCGGCTTCGTGGTTATCGAAGTCATCTTCGGGCTCGCGGCCAATTCCACAGCTCTTCTGGCGGATGCGGGGCATAATCTGGGCGATGTGCTGGGCTTGGCGGTGGCTTGGGCCGCCACCATTCTGGCAAAACGCGCGCCAACGCCGCGCTTCAGCTATGGCCTGCGCAGTTCGTCCATCCTTGCGGCGCTGCTCAACGGGGCCTTCCTTCTGGTGGCCACCGGTGCCATCGGCTGGGAGGCGGTCTTGCGACTGATGGCCCCCGAACCGGTTGGCGGCACGACGGTCATGGCGGTGGCAGGGATGGGGATTGCCATCAACGCCTTCACAGCCTGGCTTTTCGCCCGGGGTGCCAGCGCCGATATCAACATCCGAGGCGCCTTCCTGCACATGGTCGGCGACGCTGCGGTGTCGGCGGGCGTCGTGTTGGCGGCCTTCCTGATCCCCCTCACCGGCTGGCTTTGGCTGGACCCCGCCGCCAGTCTGGCGATCTGCGGAGTGATCGTCTGGTCAACCTGGGGCCTTCTGCGCGAGGCGTCCGCCATGTCGCTGGCGGCAACCCCGTCCTGGATCGACCCAAAGCTGGTGCGCGCCCACCTTCTGGCGCAACCCGGCGTGACCGGACTGCACGACATACATATTTGGCCGATTTCCACGACGGAAACCGCCCTGACCTGCCACCTGATCATGCCCGACCCACCCCGCGACGATGCCTTTCTGAACGGCCTGTGCAAAAGCCTTGGCGACCGTTTTCGCATCGGTCACCCAACGATCCAGATCGAGACCAGCGCCGACAGCGGGTGCACTCTGGCACCTGACAGCGTGGTCTGATCACCAATGCGGCGGCCTGACGTTGGCCGCCGGACCCTCGCCTCCCCCAGCCTCGCCTCCCCCAGCCTCACGCTCTGCCTCGCGTTCGGCCAGCAGCCCCACGATCCGCGTCAGCCGGACAATCTCGCGGCCCTGCCGGATGACCATATCGGACAGATCCTCCACTGCCCGGATCAAGTGGGCGGTCCTCTCTTCCAGCGCGTCAGTCCTGTCCATCTTCATTCCTTTCATTTGTTCATAAATATCCCACGGGAGGTCCGGAGGGTGTGAAACCCTCCGGCGGCCAGCCACGGACCTGCCCTTTGTTGTTGATGCGCAGTCCTTGAAGCCTTCCTGCGCCTCCGCTATGGGAAACCCCAACCAAGCAAGGGGCCCACCATGGCACAGGACAAACCCGCCCGCCGCCCGCGCGCCGAAACGCCCAAGGGCTTTCGTGACTATTTCGGCGCGGAAGTGACCGAACGCAAGCAGATGCTGGACAAGGTGGCCGAGGTTTATCACCGCTATGGCTTTGATCCCCTCGAAACCAGCGCGGTTGAGACGGTTGAAGCTCTCGGCAAGTTCCTGCCCGACGTCGACCGCCCGAACGAGGGCGTCTTCGGCTGGCAGGATGCGGATGAGGGTTGGCTCGCCCTGCGCTATGACCTGACCGCCCCCTTGGCCCGCGTCGCCGCCCAATACCGCAACGACCTGCCCTCACCCTACCGCCGCTATGCGATGGGTGCGGTCTGGCGCAATGAAAAGCCCGGCCCCGGGCGCTTCCGCCAGTTCTATCAGTGCGATGCGGATACGGTTGGGGCGCCCTCGGTGGCCGCCGATGCCGAGATTTGCGCCATGCTGGCGGATGCCCTGGAAGCCGTGGGGATCGAGCGTGGAGACTATGTGGTGAAGGTAAACAACCGCAAGGTGCTGAATGGGGTGATGGAGGTTGCAGGGGTGCTGAACCCTTTGGACCCCGAGAAATTTGCCGAGGAGCGCGGGATCGTGCTTCGGGCGATTGATAAGATGGACCGTTTGGGGGCGGACGGGGTGCGTGCTTTGTTGGGAGCCGGTCGCAAGGACGACAGCGGCGATTTTACCAAGGGCGCGGGGCTAAGTGTTGATCAGCAGCTTCGGATCATGTCCTTCGTTAACGCTCACAAAGCCGAAGACAAAATCGCGTTGCTAAAGGTCTTGACGGAGGGATCGGCGGTTGGCGAAGCCGGTGTTGCAGAACTTGAAGAAATCGCATCACTTCTCGCTGCACAAGGCTACGGCCCTGACCGCATCGTCATCGACCCTTCCGTCGTCCGCGGCCTCGGCTACTACACCGGGCCGGTGTTTGAGGCGGAACTGACCTTCGAGATCCTCGACGAAAAAGGCCGCAAGCGGCAGTTTGGCTCGGTTGCGGGCGGCGGGCGGTATGATGATCTGGTCAAGCGGTTCACGGGGCAGGCGGTTCCGGCGACGGGCGTGTCGATTGGGGTGGATCGGTTGTTGGCAGCTCTGCGCGCCAAGGGGCGCGGTGCGGTGGATACTGCGGGGCCGGTGGTGGTGACCGTGATGGACCGTGACCGGATGGCGGATTATATGGCGATGGTGGGCGAGTTGCGTCAGGCGGGTATCAGGGCAGAGGTTTATCTGGGCAACCCCAAGAACTTCGGCAACCAGTTGAAATATGCCGACAAACGGCAGTCTCCCATCGCCATCATTCAAGGGGGCAATGAGGCTGAGAAGGGCGTGGTCATCCTCAAGGACCTGATCCTTGGCGCGAAGATCGCCCAGAACGCCACGCTTGAGGAATGGAAGGACCGACCTGCGCAGGTCGAGGTGCCGCGCGCTGATCTGGTTGCGGCGGTGCGGCGGATGCTGGCGCAATGATCCGCAAGGCCGCGATCCGGGCCGAGGCGGAGCGGTTTTTCGCGGCGTTTCAGGCGGCGGGCGCCGTGCCGGTCGATGCCGATATCCTGCTGCCTGCTGAGACCCTGCTGGATCTTTATGGCGAAGATATCCGGGCAAGGGCTTATGTGACGACTGACCCGCTCAGGGGCGAGATGATGCTGCGGCCCGACTTTACCGTGCCGGTGGTGCAGGCGCACATGTCACACGGGGCGGAACCGGCGCGCTACTGCTACATGGGCGAAGTGTTCCGCAAGCAGGACCATCTTGGCAACCGGGCCAGCGAATATCTGCAAGTCGGCTTCGAGGTCTTTGACCGCCACGCACCCGAAGCGGCGGATGCCGAAGTGTTTGCGCTGTTCCGCGATGTGCTGGCAGGTGTGCCGGTGCGGGCAATCACCGGCGATATTGGGATTCTGATGGCGGCGGTGCGCGGTCTTGCCACGACTGACCGCCGCAAGGCCGCCTTGCTGCGCCATATCTGGCGCCCTGTGCGGTTTCGTGCGCTTTTGGACCGCTTTTCGGGCCGCGCCCCAGTTTCGGAGGCGCGGGTGGCTTTGCTGGACCGGTTGGCGGCGGGGACACCGGATGATCTGATCGCGACGGCGGGCCCCCTGATTGGCTTGCGTGACGCGAAGGAAATCGGCGCGCGGGCGTCGGCTTTGCTGGAAGATGCCAAAGCGGCGCCGATCTCGGCGCTGGAAGCGGCCATGCTGTATGACCTGTTGCAGTTGCAGGCCTCGGCGGGGGCTGCGCTAACGCATCTGCGCGGAATTTCGGCGCATTTGCCCGCGATTGTGCCGGCGGTGGACCGGTTTTCTGCAAGGTTGCAGGCTTTGGCCTCGCGGGGGGTGGATGTTCAGACGCTGGCCTTTGAGGCGAGCCATGGCCGGACGGCGATGGAATATTACGACGGCTTTGTCTTCAGCTTTGTGGGTGGGAATGAGGTCGTAGCCTCGGGCGGGCGCTATGATGCCCTGACGGCCGTTTTGGGGCAGGGGCGGTCTATTCCGGCGGTGGGTGCTATTGTGCGACCGCATCTGGTTTCCGCGCTGAGGGGGGCCCTGTGATGGTCAAAAGTGGCGCGATGGTCAAAAGTGGCGCGATGGTCAAGATCGGGGTGCCTTCCAAGGGGCGGCTGATGGAGAAGACCTTCGAGTGGTTTGGCGCTCGGGGCCTCAGGATGGCCAAGACCGGGTCGGAACGCGAATATGCCGGAGTGGTCGAGGGTGTTGCGGGTGTGGAGCTTGTCATGCTTTCGGCGGGCGAAATCCCGCGCGAGTTGGCGGCGGGGCGGATTGACTTGGGTGTTACGGGCACCGATCTGGTGCGCGACAAGCTGGCGGATTGGGACCGGCAGGTCAGCGAGGTGGCGGCGTTGGGCTTTGGCCAGGCCGATCTGATCATAGCGGTGCCGGTGGCATGGATTGATGTCGAGACGCTGGACGATCTGGATGCCGCAGCCGCGGCGTTTCGGGCGCGGCATGGGTTTCGCTTGCGGATTGCCACCAAATATCACCGGCTGGTGCGTGATTACCTGACGGCGCAGGGTGTGGCGGATTATCAGTTGGTCGACAGTCAGGGGGCCACCGAAGGCACGGTCAAGAACCTGACGGCAGAGGCGATTGCCGATATCACCTCATCCGGCGAGACATTGCGGGCCAATCACCTGAAGGTGTTGCGAGATGCGGTGATCTTGCAATCGCAGGCCATGCTGTACCGGTCGGCGATGGCGCAGGGCGCTGAGGTTGTCGGGCTGCTGGAAAAACTTGGTCTGCTGCATTGAGATCCGGGCGTCCCCCCCCCAGCGTGGCCACGGGCCGGGCGTTCTTCGCAGAAATCCTCCACTGAAGGGTTTCTGATCGCTCATGACCCCTTTGGGATATTTATGAACAAATGAAGGGGGGCGTCAGCCCTTTCGGCTTGCCAGAGCCACGCCTGTGGCGGCCAGAGCCATGCCGACCCAGCCGGGGGCGGGCATGACCTCGCCCAGCATCGGCCAGGCGAAAAGGGCGGACAGCGGGGGGACGAGGTAGAAAAGGGCCGAAACACGGCTGACGTCGCCAGCACGGATCATGGCGAGGAGAAGGGACATGGCGAGCAGGGAATTGCCGATCACAAGGTAGGCCATAACCCAGATAAACTGCGCATCCCATTGGATTTGAAGGCTTTCGGTGCTTAGGGCCAAGGGCAGGGCGAAGGCTGCGCCGACCGCGTACTGGATCAGGTTGGCTATGACCGGGTGATGAGTGACGCCAAATTTCTTCTCATACAGCGTGCCGCCGGTGATGCCCATCAGGGCTACCACGGTGCAAATCAGGCCGAAGGGGTTTTCAGCGGCCACTTTGGAGCGGGCGAGGATGACCACTGCCGCCCCGGCAAGGCCCAGGGCGAGACCGATCCAGCCCTTGGTGCTGACCCTTTCGCCCACCAGCCAGGGGGCTGTCAGCGCGACAAGAATGGGTTGCAGGCAGACGATGATTGACACGGCGCCGGCGGAAACTCCGGACTTGAAGGCTATGTAGCACAGACCGAAGTAGACGACCTGGATCAGGAACCCCACCACGGCCACATCCGCCGCCGCGCGCCAGGTCTTTGGCAGCGGCGGGCGCAGGACGAGTGCCACCGGGATCAGCACCAGCAAGACCGACACATAGCGCAGCGCCAGAAGGGTCAGGGGTTGGGCGTGTTGCAGGCCCAGTTTGGCGATGGCAAAGCCTGCGGACCACAACAGAAGGAAAACTACGGGGGCGGCCACAAGCCAGAGGGGGCGTTTCACTACGCCCTTCGGGCCAGCGATAACCGGTCCGGGCACGTCAGCGCAAACCAATCTCGGCCAGAGCCAAGGCCAAGGCCGGGGGCAGGGTGTCATCCAGCGTGCGGCCTTGTGGCAGGTCGCGCGGGCTTTCCGCAGGGTTCAGATAGCGCCAGCCCTGAAAGGGGCGGCGGGCGGCGGCCTCGGTGCGGATTACCGCAAGGTCCAGCACCAAAGCGCAGCGACTGATGCCGTCGGAGCCCAGACGCTCCTCCAGCCCGAGGATGCGCTGGCGGGCCTGAATTGTGCCCTTGATCACCCAGTACAGCGAGCCGCCATCAAGGATTTCCGCCTCGCGCTTGGGCCACATGCGGGTGATGTGTTCGGCTGTGCCCGGCGTCCATTGGGCGCGGTGCTGGTCCTGCCATTGGGTCAGATCTTCGACGCTGTCGGCGCCGACGCAAAGTTTCAGGATGTTCAGTGCCATGGCTCCATCATAACGCGGTTGCTGGCAGGCTCAAGGGCGGGTGCGGCAAATAAACGGTCGGCGTGGCGCTTGCCTGCGGCGACCCAACCGCGTATCTTGTGTCTTCATCCATATAATCCCCCATCTCTCGATAAAGGTCTGCCCCATGTCACGATTCGCCGCCCCCATTGCCGAGCAGATCTGGGATATGAAGTATCGTCTGAAAGAGGCGGATGGCACCGCGATTGATGGATCAGTCGAGGATACCTGGCGGCGGATTGCCCGGGCTTTGGCCGTGGTGGAGAAGGAACCAGCCGTCTGGGAAGCGCGGTTTTATGCAGCACTGGAGGGGTTCAAGTTCCTTCCTGCTGGCCGGATCATGGCTGGCGCGGGGACTGGCCGGGCGGTGACACTGTTCAACTGCTTTGTGATGGGCACCATTCCGGACACCATGGCGGGGATTTTTGAGGCGCTGAAAGAGGCTGCCCTGACCATGCAGCAGGGCGGCGGGATCGGTTACGATTTCTCGACCATCCGGCCGCGGGGCGCTGAGGTGAAGGGGGTGGCGGCGGATGCCTCTGGCCCCTTGTCGTTCATGGATGTCTGGGATGCGATGTGTCGGACGATCATGTCGGCGGGGTCCAGGCGGGGGGCCATGATGGCAACGATGCGCTGCGATCATCCGGACATCGAGGCGTTTATCGAGGCGAAGAAGGATGCCGCCCGGCTGCGGATGTTCAACCTTTCCGTGCTGATCACCGATCCGTTCATGGCAGCGGTGAAGGCCGATGGCATGTGGGAGCTGGTCTTCGGCGACAAGGTCTTCAAGACCCTGCCCGCGCGCGATCTGTGGAACCGGATCATGCGCAATACTTATGACTTTGCCGAACCGGGCGTGATCTTCATTGACCGGATCAACGCGGCCAACAACCTTGGCTATGTCGAAAACATCGCTGCCACCAATCCTTGCGGTGAACAGCCCTTGCCACCCTATGGCGCTTGCCTTCTGGGCAGTATCAACCTGCCGACGCTGGTGTCGGGGGCGTTCCAGCCCGGTGCCGCGCTGGATGTGGGTGCCTTGGATGATCTGGTGCGGCTGGCCGTGCGGATGATGGACAACACGGTGGATGCCAGCCGCTTCCCCTTGCCGCAGCAAGAGGCCGAGGCGCAGGCCAAGCGGCGCATTGGCCTTGGTGTGACGGGGCTGGCGGATGCTTTGCTGATGGTGGGCTTGCGCTACGGCTCGGTCGAGGCGGCGGCGCAGACCGAGGCGTGGATGCACGCGATTGCGCGGGCGGCCTATCTGGTATCGGTCGGACTGGCGCAGGAAAAGGGCGCTTTCCCGCTGTTTGATGCTGAAGCTTATCTGGCCAGCGGCAATATGCAGGCGATGGACGGAGATGTGCGCGATCTGATTGCGCAACATGGCATCCGCAACGCCCTGCTGACCTCGGTTGCCCCCACCGGCACGATCAGCCTTTACGCGGGCAACGTGTCGTCTGGCATCGAGCCGGTATTTGCCTATGCCTACACCCGCAAGGTTCTGCAAAAGGACGGCTCGCGGACTGAGGAAGAGGTGGTCGATTTTGCCGTTCGCCTGTGGCGGGAAACCCATGGCGACGCGCCCTTGCCCGCGTATTTCGTGAACGCCCAGACCCTGCCACCGCTGGATCATGTGCGCATGCAGGCAGCGGCGCAGAAGTGGATCGACAGCAGCATTTCCAAGACGATCAACTGCCCCGAAGATATAAGCTTTGACGCCTTTCAAGAGGTCTACATGGCGGCATGGGATCAGGGTTGCAAAGGCTGCACCACCTATCGCCCGAATGCGGTGACGGGGTCGGTGCTGACCGTGTCAGAAAGTTCGGACAGGGCGCAGATTGCTGCACCGCAAGCCAAAGAAGCCGAGGTGGTCTATCTGTCCGAACCGCTTGACCGTCCGGCGGCCTTGGAGGGCAACACCTACAAGGTCAAATGGCCGGGCAGCGAGCATGCCATCTACATCACGGTCAATGACATCGTGATCGCAGGCCATCGGCGGCCGTTTGAAGTGTTCATCAACTCCAAGAACATGGAGCATTTCGCCTGGACCGTGGCTTTGACCCGGATGATCTCGGCTGTGTTCCGGCGCGGCGGGGATATTTCCTTTGTGGTCGAAGAGTTGAAGGCCGTCTTTGATCCGCGCGGCGGGGCCTGGATGGAGGGGCGCTATGTGCCATCCATCCTTGCGGCCATCGGCGGGGTGATCGAGCGCCACCTGATCGCCATCGGCTTTATTGAGGGCGAGGGGTTGGGCCTGAAAAGTGACCCGCACGCCGAGGTAATGGTAGTCGGCAGCGCTGCGCCCGGCCCGGCTTGCCCGAACTGCGGCAGCTATGCCTTGCAGATGAAGGAAGGCTGCATGACCTGCAACGACTGCGGCCATTCGAAATGCGGCTGAAGCTGTGGCGGGTAGGCTGATAGGGTCCGCCGCTGTCGGATCGCTTCCATAGGCGGAACGGTCAAAGGGGCGCCGAAGGATCGCCGCCCCTTTGATTTGACGGCTTGGCGGTCAGGCGACCAGCAGGAAATCTGTCACGCTTAACACGGGCGCGCCGGCCAGTTGGGCAAACAGGATCACGCCGCCGTCGGCCTTGCCGTTTTCATCAAAGTACAGCCGCCCATTGTCGCTGTCATAGAGGAACTGACTGAAGGCTTGGGTGGCCACCGGGGTTGCCGCGCTGATCAGGTGTCCGGCGGTCAGTTCGCCTGCGGCCAACCCTCCGCCAAAGCCGGAAGCGTCGATCACCAGCTTGTCGGACCCAATCGCAAAGTCCTGAACCGTATCGGCACCGCCACGTGCGGCGTCAAAGACGAACTGATCTGCACCAGCACCACCCTTCAGATAGTCTGCTCCGCTGCGCCCGGCCAGCACATCAGCGCCGGTCCCGCCGGTCAGCGTGTCATTGCCCAACCCGCCATCAAGCTGGTCATTGCCGCGCCCGCCGATCAGGATGTCATTGCCACGGCCCCCGGTCAGCACATCATCGCCCATGGCTCCATCCAGCAGGTTGTCGCGGTCATTGCCGGTCAGGGTGTTGGCGCGGGCATTGCCGATGCCGTTTTGCGAGGTGCCGGTCAACGGCAACGTCAGCGCATCCGCCGCCAGAACCGCGGTCAGCGCCTTGGCTGACACGACGTTGGGTTGCGCCGCACTGCCCAGAAGACCGGTCGCACCGGGAAGGCCCACGCCGGTGTTGGCCAAGGTTACTGCTTCCAGATCGGCGGCCAGCAGGCTGTTCAGCCACCAGGCCACGGGTTCGACCCGCGCATTGGCGTTGCCGTATTCGTTGACAAACCGGTCCCATTGGGTGGCAAAGTCTACGTGGAAGATGCCGTCAAAGGCGGTGTTGATGGCATCCTGGCCAAACAGTTGCGCGGTGCCGCCGTCGCCTTGCAGCAGGTGAAAGCTGGTTTCAACGCCGTTTTCATCATAGCCGTGCGCCGCCACGAAGGCCGCGTAAGAGCTGGCGCGGATGTAGTCTGACAGGCCGCAGGTTTCGGTGGTGGTGATCACTGCATCATTGGCGGCCCCGGTGGCGCGGACGGCGTTGATGATCAGCCAGTCGATCATATCGGCCGCACTTGCCCCTTCGGCGATCTGCGCGTGCAAGATGGTGTGGGCCAGACCCACATCGGTGCCGATGATGTGGATGATCTGATCCAGCCCGGTTCCCGTTGTGCCGACCGGCGCGTGGTAAACCCATCGCAAGCCGCAGTCTGGCATGGTGCCGTTGGTGGCCAGCGCGTTCTGATAATCCGCCACGCTGCGGAAGAAGTATTGCTGCCCGATTGCCGCGCCATCCATCTTCAGCAGCAGGCCCTGATCACCAGAGTTTTCATAGTAATAAAGGTTAATCTTGTAGAACCCGCCCGCGCCAAAGCCGGTCTGGCGGCTGGTGCCTTCAAAGCCGCGCCCGCCGCTGAAACTGGAGACCACCTCGCCGCCGAGGGCCAGTTGGAAGCCGTCGTCGGATTGCACGTTGATGATATGGGTGCCTGCCGCGATCCAGACATAGCCTGACAGCCGCATCCCGAAGGTGGACATCTCGGTTGCAGCGCCACCGTTGGTCCGGGTGGCGGCATCGTCGAAGAAGGCGCCAAGGGTGGTTTCCCCTGCAAAAGTGCCGAAATCGACCCGATTGGCGATAAAGCTGCGTGTCGGCGTGGCTTGGGTGATGGTCTGGGGCAACAGATCGTTGATGTCGTTGAAGCTGCCGGTGCGGTCACAGATCGCGCCTGCCAGCTCTGTTCTGGCTTCGACGGCGGGCAAGGCCCCGGTCGTCTCTGCGGCACCCGGCTACGGAAGGTCCAGCGCATAGTTTTGCGCGAGGTCACGGATCTCGAAATCATTCAACGTCCGACCGTAATGGGTAAAGCCTTCGATCTTGCCATCAAACGGGTTCCACACCGCCGTCGGATCAGCCGGAGGGCGGCCCCAGGTGCCTGCGCCGATGACAAGCCCTTGCGTGTTGGTTTCCATGCCAATCTGGAAGGTGCCATCGGCGGCGACCTTCTGGCCGTTCAGGTAAATCTCGAAGCCACCCTTGTCGAATCTGACGGCCAGGTCACAGACCTTGCCCGACGTGATCAGCACATCCGGCACTTTCAGCCAGGTGCCGCCGCCTTTGCCGTCCTCCATAGTGGCCCAAAGCGCGCCATCGTGCGGATAGACAGACAGATCACACGCCCGGTTGGTCTTGCCGTCTTTCCAGGACAGTACCTGATAAGACCCGTCACAAGGTATATCCGCGGTGAACCGCATGGCAAAGGTGCCGTCATGGTCCTTCAAGGACGAAGCATCGCCCACGTCACGGTAGCCGGTGCCGCCGTCAACCATGATGGCTTCGGGGCTTTGAAAATTTATGGCTGAGGCAAAGCTGGCAGGGGTCAGGGATGCGTGGCCTGATGCCAGATGACCCGCCGCCAGATCGTCTTTCAGCAGCATCGACAACCACGTGGCCACATCGTCAAGCGCGGCATTGCCGTTGCCGTCCTTTTTCACGAAGTGGCCCCACTGGATGGCAAAGCCGGTATGGTAGATGCCGCCAGCCAGGGTGTTGACGGTCTGCTCGCCGAAAAGATAGCTGGTGTCGTCGCCCTGCACCTGATGAAAGCCGGTCTCTATCCCGTTCTCGTCATTGCCATACAGGGCGGTGAAAGTGTCCAGATGGTTGTCGCGGTTCCACTGGTTGATGGCATAGACGTCCGCGGTGGTGATCTTGCCGTTATCGGTCGCACCGGTAGCCCATGGTGATCAGGGTGTCCAAGTCGTCTGCCGCAGCCAGACCAGCGCCAAGGTTGCGGGCTGATACGGTGTTGGCCAGCCCCTGATCGCGTCAAGGCCGGTTCCAGTGGTTCCTTAAACCAGGGGCTGCAAATTGGGGTTTTTGGCCGTGGTCGGGGTTCTCCCTTGGGGGGCACCGCTTGCCGATCCCGTTGTGGGGACAGCTTCGGGGCCGAGGATCGGCTTGGCCCCGTCTTCCCACCTTCAAGCTTTCAGCGCACAGGCGTTCCGGGTTCGCGGTTGCAATCGCTTCAAATCGTGTCTGAATGAAGGAAACTTTTCGGCTTCAGTCCTTGTTGTCCACCGTTGAAAAACAACGATGGGTCAACGGTGCGGATTGTCGTCGGTGAGCGATGGAAAAACCGCCAATTCAATGCCCATTGTGGCCGTGCATCGCTGAACCACAGCATTTCGTTGCGTGGCATGGCTTGGGATCGTGATCCTATCCCCACATCCCGCGCATTTTGGCGGAAACGTCAATGGTCTTGGGAGCAGGGGGCCGGATGCAGTCACCGGCCAGAATGGGCGGCCGCCAGTGGATCACCTCGAACCGTTCCAGCATGTCACGGGAAATGAAGCGGCTGCGCATGGCGTGCAGGTGACGCTCGCCGTTGCGGGTTTGCTGGGTGACATAAAAGCGCAAGGGCACGCCAAGGGTCAGCTGATCTTTCGCCCGGGTCATGGCGACATACAAAAGCCGCCGCTCCTCCTCGATTTCCGCGCTGGAGCCGGTGCCAAGGTCAGAAGGGATGCAGCCATCGACGACGTTCAGCACGAACACTGCCCGCCACTCTTGCCCCTTGGATGAGTGGATGGTTGACAGGATCAGATAGTCGTCATCCTTCAACGGCACTCCGGCTTGGCCGCCGGTGGCATCCGGAGGGTCCAGCGTCAGGTCGGTCAGAAAACGTTCGCGTGAGGGGTAGCCGCCGGCGATCTGTTCCAGTTGCAAAAGGTCAGCGCGGCGGGTTTCGGCGTCTTCGTGGATGCGTTCCAGATGCGGGTCATACCACGCGCGGACCCGGGCAAGGCCAGCGGGCCAGTCGGCGCCATTGAACCCCGACAGGGCCTCGACCAGGTCTTTCCAAGCCGTCCCGGCCCGTGCCGGGGGCGCAAGGGTGGCCAAGGCCTCTATCGGGTGACTATGGGGGGCGATGGCTTCCAGAACCTTGCCCGCTGCCGTCGGGCCAATGCCCGGCACCAGTTGCAGCACGCGAAAACCTGCCACCCGGTCACGCGGATTCTGGGCAAAGCGCAAGACGGCCAGCAGGTCTTTGACGTGGGCCGAGTCCAGAAACTTCAGCCCGCCGAACTTCACGAAGGGCACGTTGCGGCGGGTCAGTTCAACCTCCAACTGCCCCGAATGGCTTGAAGTGCGGAAAAGAACCGCCTGCTGGGTCAGCCGCATCCCGGTTTCCCGGTTCAGCAGGATCTGGTCAACGAAATGCCGCGCCTGATCGGCCTCGTTCAGCAGGGTCACAAGGCGGGGTTTTTCAGAGGATTGGCGTTCCGTCCACAGCGACTTGGTGAAGCGTTCGCGCGCTTCTTCGATTACCGCGTTGGCGGCGGCGAGGATCGGCTGGGTCGAGCGGTAGTTGCGGTCCAGCGTGATCACGTCGGCGGGCGGCGTGAAGGCCTTGGGAAAGTCGAGGATGTTGCGGACGGTCGCCGCCCGGAAGGCATAGATCGACTGCGCATCATCACCCACCACGGTCAGGCCGCGCCCATCGGGCTTCAGGCCCAGCAGGATGCGCGATTGCAGGCGGTTGGTGTCCTGGTATTCGTCGATCAGGACATGATCCCATGTCGCACCGATATGGGCGGCAAAATCGGGATGTTCCATCACCTGCGCCCAGGCCAGCAAAAGGTCGTCATAGTCCAGCACGTTCTGCGCCTGCTTGGCCGTCACATAGGCGCTGAACAGGCGTTTCAACTCTGCCTCCCATGCCGCGCACCAGGGGAACTGATTGCGCAGCACCTGTGACAGCGGTTCCTCGGCATTCACGGCGCGGGAATAGATCGAAAGGCAGGTGCCTTTCGATGGAAAGCGGCTTTCGGTCTTGGAAAAACCAAGGCTGTGACGTGTAAGGTTCATCAGGTCAGCGGAATCCTCACGGTCATGGATGCTGAATTCCGGGTTAAGGCCGATTTCCAAGGCATGTTCCCGCAAAATCCGCGCCCCGATGCCGTGGAAGGTGCCAGCCCAAGCCAGCGCCTCGGCGGCATAGCCGGTGCCCAAAGCCTCGGTCGTGATCTTTTCCACGCGGCGGGTCAGTTCGGTGGCAGCCCGTCGCGAAAAGGTCATCAGCAGGATGCGCCGCGGGTCCGCCCCACCCACCAGCAAATGTGCCACCCGGTGCGCCAGCGTGTTGGTCTTGCCGGACCCTGCGCCTGCGATGATCAACAGTGGAGGCGGCAGCCCCGGACCCGCGCCAAATTCCACCGCCTGCCGCTGCCGGTCGTTCAGCTTGTCAAGATAGGCCATGCGACTGCTCCTATGCCGCCTGCTTGCGGGCGGTTTCGGGCAGGGTATAGCAAACAGAACGTAAACGGAACAGTTTGTGCTGGGCGGATCAGGGGATCAGCACCGTGGCCCCCGTGGTGCGCCGCGCTTCGAGATCGGCGTGGGCCAGTCCGGCGTCGCGCAGCGGGCGGGTCTGCGGGGCCGGAGACTGCAAGGTGCCGTCCTGCAACCTGGTGAAAAGATCGGCGCTCCGCTCCAGAAACTCATCACGCAGGGCGATATAGTCAAACAAGGCCGGCCGGATTGCCGAAAGCGAGCCGCCGCGCGCCAGATCGCCAATCGAAAAGCCGGTGATCAGGCCCGAGGATTGGCCGAAACTTACGAAAGTCCCCCGCCGCGCCAGGCACTTGAGCGACCCGGCCCAGGTGTCTTGCCCCACCGAGTCATAGACCGCCACCACGCCCTTTCCCCCGGTCAGATCCCGCACCACGGGGACAAAATCCTGCGTGGTGTAGTTGATGACATGGGCATAGCCATGGCTTTGGGCCAGCGCCACCTTCGCGTCCGACCCCGCTGTGCCGATGGCAAAGGCCCCCAGCGCTTTCAGCCACTGGCCCAGCAGCAGCCCAACCCCGCCCGCCGCCGCATGAACCAGGACGCGGTCGCCGGGTTTGACCGCGTGGCAGGCCGTCACCAGATATTGCACGGTCAGCCCTTTCAACAGACTGGCCGCTGCCGTCACGTCGGAAATCCCGTCTGGCAGGTGCAACACCTTGTCCGCCGCCATCACCCGCATTTCGCGGTAGGCGCCGCCAGCCGAGATATATCCCACCCGGTCGCCCGGCTTGATGTCAGTGACCCCCGGCCCCACAGCCTCCACCACGCCGCACGCTTCGCTGCCGGGGATCAGGGTCGGGGTGGTCCAGGGGTAAAGGCCCGAGCGTTGGTAGATGTCGATGAAATTGACGCCGATCGCGGTCTGGCGCAAAAGGACCTCTGCCGCGCCGGGGGGCGGGGTTTCGATATCCTCCCATTGCAGAACTTCGGGGCCGCCGGGGGCATAGGCGATCAGGGCTTTCGACATGAGGTCAGCTTTCTACAACAAATTCGGGGTCGACCGGCACCTGCATGGCGGTCACCAGATGGTTGGTCTGCGCCGCCAGCCCGATGATCGCCATCAGTTCGGCGTGCTGGGCGTCAGTCATCCCCTTGGCCTTGGCGGCGGCAGTGTGGGAATGCACGCAATAGCTGCACCCATTGGCGGTTGAGACGGCAATGTAGATCATCTCTTGCACCACGCGGCCCAGTACGGTTTCCCCCGCCATCACGGCTTTCAGCCCACCCCAGGTGCGTTCCAGCAACGCGGGGTCATTAGCCGCCGCCCGCCAGAAGTTGTTGACGAAATCCGATTTCCGCGTGGCGCGGATGTCGTCAAACACCGCCTTGACGCGGGGGCTGGCCGCAGCCTCGGCATCGGTCCAAAGCTTCACGGTCGCCATCATTCCTCCTTTAGCGGTCAATGGACCGCTGCGTACATGATCTTTTCTTCGGTCGCCTGCGTCGGTGACAGTTCTTCAACAATCCGCCCCTGACGGCAAACCAGAATGCGGTCTGACAGGTTCAACACCTCTGGCAGGTAGCTGGAGATCACCACAACCGCCAAGCCAGCATCGGCCAGGCCATTGATAATCTGGTGAATCTCTGAAATCGCCGCCACGTCGACGCCGCGTGTGGGTTCATCAAAAATCACCACGCGCGGGGTCTGTACCAGCCCCATGCCAATCACCACCTTCTGCTGATTGCCGCCCGACAGCTCTACCACGCGAGCGTTGTCATTGATGGCGCGGATATTGAGGCGGGCCGTCCACTCCGCCGCCAAGGCCTTGATATCGGCAATCCGCACGATCCGTCCCGATTGACCCGAGGCCAGCACCCCGCCAAACAGGTTTTCGCCCACGGTCATCGTCTCGAAGATGCCTTCGGATTTGCGGTCTTCGGTCACATAGATGATGCCGTCGCGCACCGCCGGATGTGGGGTGATGTAGCGCACCGGCTTGTCGTCCAGCAGGATCGTGCCGCCGCGCAGGAAATCGCGCTTGGCGATGCCGGCGATGATCTTGAACGTCTCGGTCCGACCCGATCCGATCAGGCCAAAGACGCCGGTAATCTGGCCTTCGAAGATGGAAAACGAGGTGTTCCTGACCATCGCCCCCATCGAGATATCCTGCACCGACAAGACCTTGCGGCCCGGCTTGCGCAGCGAGGCATCGTCGCGCGCCTTATAGATCGAGGCAGACAGGCTGCGCCCGACCATCGCCGCAATGATACTGTCGCGGGTGAAGGTCGCGGTTGTGGCAGTGGTGACCAGTTCGCCGTCGCGCAGAATTGTGATGCGGTCTGAAATCGCCAGCGCCTCCTCCAGCGCGTGGCTGATGAAGACGATTGAAACGCCAGTCGCCTTGAGCCGCCGCAGCAGGGCGAAGAAGTGGCGCTTTTCCTCCGGGGTCAGGGTGGCGGTGGGTTCGTCGAAGATGATCACTTCCGCGTTGTGATGCACTGCGCGGGCGATCTCGACCATCTGGCGTTTGGCGGCCCCCAACGTCTCGACCATCGCCGTCGGATCGACGCCGAAGTTCAGCGATTGCATGAACTGCTGCGTGGCAATCGTGACACCGCGCAGGCGGTTGAGGAACTTTTCTGACCCCAGATACAGGTTCTGCGCCACCGTCATTGAAGGCACCAGCGAGGTTTCCTGAAACACCATCGCAATGCCTGCTTCCAGCGCGTGGTTTGGTGTGGCAAAGGTGGCCTCGCGCCCCTTGTGGAACATCTTGCCAGAGGAGGCCTGCACCACCCCCGCCATGATCTTGGTCAGGGTGGATTTGCCCGCACCATTCTCTCCCAGCAGCGCATGAATTTCCCCCGGCATCAGGGTGAAATTCACCCCGCTGACGGCGGGTACGCTGCGGTAAGACTTGGAGATCGCCTCAAGCTTCAGGATCGGTTCCATTCAGGCACCCTCCGTTTCGGTATGCCCGCCCGTGACGATGCAATCGCCGCCCCGTGAGGCGATGTGAAGCCGCCCCTGATGCTCCAGCACCGAGGTCACGCCATGCCGCGCACCATTGGCGCGGCTGTGCAGGCTGAACATCGGCGCCATGTCAGCCCCCAGCCGTACCACCAGCCCGAAAGACCGCGTCGGCGACCACGCCTTGTGGACGCCCAGCATCCGGATGCCGCCGCATTGCAACGGCTCCAGAAAGCTGCGGCCTGAAGACAGGGCGGGGGCGAGCCAAAATTCTTGTGGCACTTCGGCCATCATGGCAAGGCGGTAGTGGGTCTCCTGCAAGATAAACTCGATCAGCCGGTTACGCGGGGCGAAAAGCGCCAGCCAGGCGCCGCCTCCAGCGGCAGGTGTCAGACGGGCGGGATAGCCGGGCAGGCTTTCCAGAACGGGTTGGGGGCGCGTGCCGCCCAAACCCAGCAAGCGATGCCGCCAGCTTTCGCTGATAATGACGCCCGCGCCCTCGGGCAAGAGGCCGTAGGGCCAAGCCAGCCCGTCCGCCACTTTTCGCCAAGTGCCGTCAAGCACCCAGACGGAACCCGAGGCATTCTTCATCATCAGGTCGGTCGCCCATTGCGAAGGCCGCAGCGTGGCCGAGCCATTGGCCAACCAAAGCCGCCCATCCGCCCCGTAAGCCAGCGCGGTGATGCAGCGGACCTCTGCGGGCAAGGTCACGGTCGCCCCCGCGACAGTCAGGCTGCCGTCCTCAAGTGCTATGGCCAAGTTCGCCCCCGGCGAGACAGCCAGCGCAGTGATGTCATGGGCGAAACGTTGCAGCACCTGACCATCCGGGTTTTGCAGCGTAGCACCGGAACTTGCCACCACCTGACCCTGCCACAGCACCAGATTGTCAGGCTGCGGCATCTGCGCAAAGACCGGCGCATCATCCAGCGCTGTGTTGGGGCGGAACGCGCCGTCCAGCGGCGGGATCGTCACGGCCTTGCCGCGAAAGATATCCAGAATGGGGTCGAAGATCATGGCTTGGCCCCCCAGTAGGATCGCATCCCGCTCCACCCCTGATCCGCGCCGTCAATCGTAAAGCGGCCAATGCGGTTGTTGAAGATGCCGCCGATGAAAAGCTGGCCCTTGTGTTCGCGCATCGAGGTGACCATGGCGTGTGACGCCCCGGTCAGGTCGCCCAGTGTCTGAATGATCCGGCCCGTGTCGTCGAATTTCACCACGCCGCCGGTGTTGATGTTGGGGAACAACCAGTCGTCTTGCGGCAACCGCCGTGCCATGCGCTTGCGCATCGCCGGATGGCGAAGCGACAGGTCAAACGTGGGTGTCCGCATCCCCAGCCACGCCATCCAATAGCTGCCATCCGAGGCGCGGTTGATGTTGTCAGGATACCCCGGCATATCGCGGATCACGCATTCGGCGGTGCCCGCCTTTGGCCCCTCAAGCCAATAGCGATGAATGCGGCAGGCCCAGCTTTCGGCGAAGAACAGCGAGCGATTGTCATGCGCCACGCAAACCCCGTTGGTGTAGCGATAGCCGTCGAGCAGGGTCTTGGTGCTGCCGTTCTTGGGGTCATAGACCAGAAGCCGCCCGGTGGCGCGGTTTTCGATGCTGTCCAGCGTCCATTCGTGGGCGTCATAGCGCTTGGTGCTGTCGGTGAAGTAGATCTTGCCATCCGGTGCTATGTCCAGATCGTTGGGGTCGCGCAGGCGGGCATCATCGACGATAGAGGTCATCGACCGCGCCGTTTCCGCTGACAGCTTGGTCACCACCCGGTCAGGCGAGATAGCGTAAAGCCCCATCGCCCCCACGCAGGAAATCAGGTTGCCCTTGGCGTCGAAGGCCAGCCCAAGGGGGAAGCCGCCGACATGGGCGAAAACCTCTGACCGCGTATAGTCGGGCGCGAAAAACCGCACGATCTCGCCATGCCGGGTCCCGCAATAAAGGTGGTCGTCGGCGTCAAGGATGACGTCCTCGGGGCCTTCCAGTTCTCCCAATCCGATGGCGTCGGCTTGGGAGAGGCGGTTGTTGAGCGCGTAGGGTGTGCCGGAGTTGGGCTCGGCCGATTGGGTCGGACCCATGGCGAGGTAGACGGGGGCCACGTAAACTTCATTCAGCACCTTGTGGCGGTTTTTCAGCCAGCGGATGTCAATCGTGACGGCCACCGCCAGCAGCAGGCCAAGCACCATCTGGTTGGTGCCGGTGCCGTAACCCAGCCGGATCAAGCCATTGGTCATCACCAGCACTATGATGGCGCCCATGATGCCCTTGGCCACCGACCCCCTCCCGCCGCCCAGCGAGTTACCGCCGACCACGGCAGCGGTCAGGGCGGCAATCTCCAGCCCTTGGCCCGTCCCCGGACCCGCGCCGGACAGCCGCGTGGCGATCAGGAAACCAGCCGTCGAGGCGCAGAGGCCAGAGAACACGTAAGTCAGAAACACCGTCCGCCGGACCTTGATGCC
>JAYSQA010000360.1:0-15423 GCA_043721775.1 Rhodobacterales bacterium | reverse complement strand
CGAGGTCGGGCGTGACGCCCTTATGGCGGCTGAGATGGCAAGCTACCACGGCATCGGCACCTGCACCTTCTACGGCACCGCCAACACCAACCAGATGCTGATGGAGTTCATGGGCCTGCATCTGCCGGGTTCCTCCTTTGTCAACCCCGGCACGCCCTTGCGTGAAGCCCTGACCATCGCCGCCGTCGAACGCGCGGCAGCCATCACCGCCCTTGGCAACGATTTCCGCCCGGCAGGCGAGATCCTTGACGAACGCGCCTACGTCAACGGTATCGTAGGCCTGATGGCGACCGGCGGCTCCACCAACCTCGTCCTCCACCTGCCCGCGATGGCCCGCGCTTCTGGCGTGCTGCTGGACTTGCAGGATTTCGAGGATATCAGCCAGACCATCCCTCTGATGGCCAAGGTCTACCCCAACGGCATGGCCGACGTGAACGCCTTCCACGCCGCCGGTGGCCTTGGCCTTCTGATGCGCGAGCTGATGGACGCAGGCCTGCTGCACGACGACGCCAAGACCGTGATGGGCGACGGCCTTGCCGCCTACCGGAAAGAACCCAAACTGCATATGGGCCGGCTGATATGGCAAGACGGGCCCGTGGAAACCCTGAACGACAAGATCGTCCGCCCCGTAGCATCCCCCTTCGCCAAAACCGGAGGGCTGAAACAACTGACCGGCAACCTCGGCCGCGGCGTGATCAAAGTCAGCGCGGTCGCCCCCGAGCGTCACATCATCGAAGCCCCCGCCCGCGTCTTCCACACCCAGGACGCCGTCAAAACCGCCTTCAAAGCCGGAGAGTTCACGACAGACACCATCGTCGTCGTCCGCTTTCAGGGCCCGCAAGCCAACGGCATGCCCGAGTTGCACTCGCTGACGCCCACCCTGTCGATCCTGCAAGAGCGTGGCCTGAAAGTGGCCCTCGTCACCGATGGCCGCATGTCCGGCGCGTCAGGCAAAGTCCCCGCCGCCATCCACGTCTCCCCCGAGGCCGCAGGAGGCGGCCCCATCGCCAAACTCCGCGACGGCGACGTGGTCCGCCTCGACGCCGTGGCCGGAACCCTGACTGTGCTGACGCCCGATTTCGAGACCCGCCCCGCAGCCACCGCCGACCTCTCCCACAACGCCTGGGGCCTTGGCCGCGAACTCTTCGCCGCCTTCCGCGCCCAGGTCGGCCCCTCGACGGAAGGGGCGTCGAGTCTGTACTGACACGGCATCGCCCGCTGAAGCCTTTGCCTCCGGCGGGGATATTTTAACAAGTATGAAAGGAATCAGGGTTAATCAGGGGAGGCGGTACAGGCGGGGACGCCGATGACCGCCAAGTGTGAAAGGCCCCTTGCCTCCCCCGGGAAACCGGCCCGCGGCAGGGGGTAAGCACGTCCCCTCCCCCCTTTCATACTTGCCCAAATATCCCCGCCGGAGGCTCCCGCCCGCCCAAAACGCCCCAACGGGGCAAAAGGAGCCCCAAGATGACCCCCGCCGAACAATCCCGCCTTGCCACCGAAATCTGCCGCCTCGCCCCCGTCGTGCCGGTGATCGTGATCGATGACCTTGCTCACGCCCGCAACCTCGCCGTTGCGCTTGTCGCCGGCGGCCTGCCCGCGCTGGAAGTGACCCTGCGTACTCCGGTGGCGCTCGACGCCATCCGCGCCATGGCCGAGGTTGAGGGCGGTGTTGTCGGCGCCGGCACGCTTCTGACCCCCGCCGATGTCAAGGCCGCAAAGGCTGCTGGCGCCAGGTTCGGCGTCTCGCCCGGTGCAACCGAACGTCTCCTGGATGCCTGCGCCGAATATGACCTGCCCCTGCTGCCCGGTGCCGCTACCGCGTCCGAGATCATGGCCCTGCTGGAAAAGGGCTACACCGTGCAAAAGTTCTTCCCCTCCGAACAAGCCGGGGGTGCTGCCTACCTCAAGTCGATCGGCTCGCCCATCCCGCAGGTCAAGTTCTGCCCCACGGGCGGCATCAGCCTGAAGAACGCCCGCGATTACCTTGGGCTGTCCAATATCCTCTGCGTCGGCGGCAGCTGGGTCGCGCCGAAAGAGGCTTTGGCGAAGGGCGACTGGGCCACCATCACCGCGCTGGCGGCGGAAGCCAAGGCGCTGCGAGGGTGAAACGGGGGTGAAACGAGGGTGAAACGAGGGTGAAACGAGGGTGATTGCACGTGTGCAATGACTGTCAATCCATTGAAATAACATGATTTCTTAAAATCCGTTAGGGTTTCGTTAACCGCCGCCCCCCGCAAAACAACGGCCCCGCCGGACGAAGCGATTTATCGCGAGTCCGGCCGGGTCGGGACGACACCCCCCCGGCGTCGCGATGGACCGCGCGCCGGGCCGGGGCGGGCTATTGTCACCCTGCCGCAGCCCGTTCAGTCTTCTTCACCCAAGGCCCGCCCTCGTCGCTCCAGTATTGCGCGGCAAGGCCCCAGCTGGTGAAAGTGGTCCAGCGGTGCCGGGCAACCGCAACCGCGTCGGGGTCGGAACCGTCAAAGAACACCCAGATCCGCTCCAGTCCTGCCGCTTCCTCGCGTGCAGCCTCCGCGCCCGCCAGCAGCATCAGCCCTTTCGCCCCGTTGGCAATCGCCCCCTGACCCAGCAGCACCGGTTGGGCGGCGTCGCTTGGCCCACCCTCCAGCCCGTGCGCCAGAAAGCCCTCTTCGGGGCCGAGCCACAGCTTGGCGTCCAGATGCTCCAACAGGCCGGGCACCGGCGCGCGGATCATCACGCGCCAGCCCGCCCCCAAAGCACGGGTTACGGTGGTCATCACCGTATCATCCAGTCCTGACCGGATCAGGTGGTAGAAAACCGCCGTGGCTGTCACGCCGTCCCTGCCTCAGACGCCCCTGGCTCAGACGTGCCACCCTCATACATGTCGGCGATCAGCCGGTTCAGCGCCAGAACCCCCCAGCCGGTGGCCCCTTTGGGTGCTGTCGCCGTATCACCCTTCGCAAGGGTCACGCCTGCAATATCAAGGTGGACCCACGGCATGTCCTCCTTGATGAAGCGCTTGATGAAATGCGCCGCAATCGTAGCCCCGCCTTCGCGCCCGCCGACGTTCATCATATCTGCCAGCCGCGATTTCAGCTTGTCGTCATGCCCTTGCGCCATTGGCATCCGCCAGGCGCCCTCGCCTTCCAACCCTGCCGCTTTCAGGAACGCCTCACACAGCGCGTCGTTGTTCGAGAACACCCCGGCATGTTCCGCCCCCAAGGCCACGATGATCGCCCCGGTCAGGGTCGCAAGGTTGATGATGCCCTTGGGCTTATAGGTCTCTTGCGCGTACCAAAGCACATCGGCCAGCACCAGGCGGCCTTCGGCATCGGTGTTGATCACCTCGACCGTATCACCTTTCATGGATTTCACGATATCGCCGGGCCGCTGCGCCCGACCGTCCGGCATGTTCTCCACGATGCCGACCAGCCCCACCACATTGGCCCGGGCCCCGCGCAGGGCGAGGGTTTTCATCACCCCCGCTACCACCCCGGCGCCGCCCATATCCATCGTCATCTCTTCCATCCCGCCAGCGCCCTTGATGGAAATGCCGCCGGAGTCAAAGCACACCCCCTTGCCGACCAGCGCGAACGGAGCCTCGCCCTCGACCCCGCCATTCCAGCGCATCACCACCATCTTGGTCGGGCATTCCGACCCGATGCCGACGCCCAGCAAAAGCCGCATCCCCAGCCGTTCCAGTTCTTCCTCGTCAAACACCTCGACATGCACGCCCAAATCGCGCAAGCCAGTCAGGCGGTGGGCGAATTCCATCGTGGTCAGCACGTTGGCCGGTTCATTCACCAGATCGCGGGTGAAGAAAATCCCCTCTGCCAGCGCCGTGACCGAGGCCAGCAGCCCAGTTGATGCCGCGACATCCGCCACCATAAGCGTCACAGCGCCGCGCGGCTTTTTATCGTCCGTTTTATAGATGTCGAAGTCATAGGCGCGCAGCAGCAGGCCAAGCATCAGGTCCGACTGGCGCGGGTGGTTTTCCACCAGCACCAGCGTTTCGGACTTGCCCCGGCCAATCGCCCCGCCCGCCTTGCGCGCCACCGCCGCATCGGCCTTGCGCGGCAGGCGCAGCACCTGCACGGTTTCCGCCGCAAGCCCCGTGGGCCAGGCCAGGTCCATCGCCTCGCCCGGCTTCACCTTGGCCCAGGCGTCCGAGCCCATCAGCCGGGTCACAGCCCCCTTGGTCAGCCGGTCAATCCGGCGGGCAGCGGCATGGGCGGGTCCGGTGCCATCGACCAGAATCGTGATGCGTCCGGTCCGGCTGGCCAGACCTTCCACGTCAAAGCCAAGGATTTCGCAGAAAAGCACGTCGGTCATGGGAAGCTCCGGCAAGGGACGGCCACGAAGTGGCGGGGGTAAGCCTGCAAGCTAGCCCCGAGGCGGGCCTTTGGCCAGATATGAGTTTTACCCCGGGCGGCTTTAGGGTTAGGGTCCGGCCCTGACGCCTGATTGTGCGCCACAGGACCATAAACAGGACCAAAGGACAGCATTTGCCACGGATCGACCGCTATATTCTGTCGCAACTGATGGGCCTGTTCGGGTTTTTCGCTCTGGTTCTGGTTGGAGTTTATTGGATCAACAAGGCCGTCGGCCTGTTTGACCAGTTGATTGGTGACGGGCAATCGGCCTTGGTGTTTCTGGAATTCTCATTGCTGACCCTGCCATCGGTGATCAAGCTGGTGTTGCCGGTGGCAGCCTTCATTGCCACGGTGTACGGCATCAACCGGATGATGACGGAAAGTGAGCTGGTGGTGATGCAGGCCACCGGCTTTTCCGGCTTTCGTCTGGCACGGCCGGTGTTCTACTTCGGCCTTCTGGTGGCTGCGATGATGCTGATCATGGCGCATTTCCTCGTGCCCGCCAGCCGCGCCACTTTGGTTTCTGCCCGCGCCACCATGTCAGAAAACATCACCGCCCGCTATCTGAACGAGGGGCAGTTCAGCCACCCTTCCCCGGACGTGACGCTGTATATCCGCGAGATTTCCCCGCAGGGTGAACTGCTTGACATGTTCCTTGCTGACGCCCGCGACCCGGCGGAACATACCACCTACACCGCCCGCAAGGCGCTGTTCGTGCGCGGCGATGCGGGGCCGAAGCTGATCATGTTCAACGGCATGGCGCAGGTGCTGGATACCGCAACCCAGCGGCTTTCGGTGACACGCTTTGCCGATTTTACCTTTGATATCGGGGCCATGCTGACCGCCTCTGTCCGCCCAAACCGCACCTCGGGTGAGCTTTCCACGGCGGAACTCTTGTGGCCCACCCCCGCTTTGGTGACCGAAACCGGCGAGACGGCCAACGCCTTGCGCTTTGACGGCCACAACCGTTTTGCGGAACCCATGCTGGCGGTGTCGGTGACGCTGGTGGGTTTTGCCTCACTTCTGGTGGGCGGGTTCAGCCGGTTTGGGCTGTGGCGGCAAATTGTGCTGGCGATCTGTCTTTTGCTGGTGGTGCAGGGGCTTGCCACCTCGGCCAACGCTTTGGGGGCCAAGTCGGCGCAGGGCTGGGCCTTGGCTTACGTCGCACCCGTGGTGGGACTTTTGATGGCGTGGAGCCTTCTATGGTGGGCGGGCAAGCCCCGGCATGTCGCGAAGGGGACGGCATGATCCTGAACATCTACATGGCCAAGCGCTTTCTTTGGCTGTTCCTGCGGGTTTTTGCCGGCTTCTTCGCGCTGATGCTGATGATTGACCTGATTGACGAACTCCGCAAATTCGCCACCCCCGGCCTGACCATGGCCGAGGCGTTCCAGCTGTCGCTGATGAACGTCCCGGCCACGCTGTACCGCATCCTGCCGCTGATCCTGATTCTGTCGGCCATCGCCTTGTTCCTTGGCCTTGCACGGTCGTCTGAACTGGTGGTCGTCCGCTCCTCTGGCCGGTCTGGCCTGTCGTTCCTGATGGCGCCGGTCTTGACCGCCTTTGCCATCGGCGTTTTTGCGGTGGCCGTGCTGGACCCTTTGGTCGCAGCGACCTCGCGCCGGTATGACACGCTGTCGGCGGGCCATGCGCGGGGTGGTTCGGTGCTGTCGGTGTCCGACAGTGGCCTTTGGTTGCGGCAGGGCAATGATGCGGGCCAGACGGTGATCGAGGCGGCGCGGGCCAATCTGGACGGCACCGTTCTGTTCGCCGCCAGCTTCCTGACCTTCGCCCCCGACGGATCACCCCAGCAGCGGATCGAGGCGGAACAGGCCACCCTGATCCCCGGTTTCTGGCAACTGTCGAAGGCAAGGTCGTGGCCCCTGACCGCCAACAACCCCCAACGCGCCGTCCAAACCCTGGCCGAGGGTGACAAAATCCCCACTGACCTGACCCGCGACCGCATCCATGACAGTTTCGGCACGCCGAGTACGATCAGCTTCTGGAACCTGCCAAGCTACATCCAAAGCCTTGAAAATGCAGGTTTTTCGGCACGTAGCCATCAGGTCTGGTTCCAGATGGAACTGGCCCTGCCCCTGCTGCTGGCCGCCATGGTGCTGATTGCCGCAGGCTTCACCATGCGCCACGCCCGCATGGCCAAGACCGGCACTTTGGTGCTTTTCGCCATCCTGTCCGGCTTTGGCGTCTTTTTCCTGCGTAACTTCGGCCAGGTTTTGGGCGAGACGGGACAGATCCCGGTCCTTATGGCTGCATGGACTCCACCGCTGGCAGCGGCCATGCTGGCGCTGGGATTCTTGCTGCATCTGGAGGATGGTTGATGCGCGGGCTGCTTTTGGTTCTTTTGCTGCTGTTGCCCTTTGGGGCATGGGCACAAGCCACGACGGCGGACCGGGCAACTTTGGTGGCCGACAGCGTCACGCTGCAATCGGCCTCGGTGCTGGTGGCCAAGGGTCATGTCGAGGTGTTCTTCAAAGGCCAGCATCTGACCGCTTCGGCCATCACCTATGACCAGACCGCAAGCCATCTGTCGATCACCGGGCCCATCCATATTGACGACGGCAAGGGTGGCATCTTTCTGGCCGATCAGGCGGAACTGTCGGCGGACCTGACCGAGGGGCTGCTGACCTCGGCCCGGATCGTGCTGGACCAGAAGCTGCAACTGGCTGCGGCCCAGGTGCTGCGCACCGATGCCGGGCGCTATACGGCGATGCGGCAGGTCACGGCATCAACCTGCACGATCTGCAAAGGGTCCACCACGCCGCTGTGGGAGATCAGGGCGCGTGAGGTGGTGCATGATGCGCTGGCCCAGCAAATCTGGTTTTCCGACGCCACGCTGCGCTTTGGCGGCGTGCCGGTGCTGTATCTGCCGGTCCTGCGGGTACCCGACCCGACGCTGCACCGCGCCACCGGGTTTCTGATGCCCCGGATGCGCACTACAACCGCCTTGGGCACCGGGCTGAAACTGCCGTATTTCATTGTGCTTGGCCCCAGCCGCGACCTTTTGCTGACGCCGTACCTGACCACCGGGGCCGACCGCACGCTTGACCTGCGGTACCGCGAGGCTTACCGCCACGGCACGCTGGAGGTGGCGGGGGCTGTGACGCAAGACCACATCCGCCCCGACCGCGCCCGCGGCTATGTCGAGGCGAACGGTGCCTTTGACCTTGGCGGCGGCTACAAGCTGGCGCTGCATGGCATCGCGGTCAGCGACAAATCCTATCTGCTGGACTACGGCATATCGGATGCTGACCGGCTGGACAGCACCGTGGCCATCACAAGGGTGCAGCGCAACCTGTACTTTTCGGCCCAGATTACCGGCTTGCGCTCCTTGCGGGCCGGGGAAAACAACGTCATCCAGCCGACCCTGATCACCGATTTCACCTTTCACCGCCGCTTTCTGCCCGCCATTCTGGGTGGCGAGGGTGAGTTTCAGATGGAAACCAACAGCCACTACCGCCCCTCGGATGCGCTGGTTGACAGCAACGGCGATGGCATATCCGATGGCCGTGACATGAGCCGTGTCACCTTCAAAGGCACATGGCGGCGCAACTGGACCCTGACCAACGGGATCGAGATTTCCACCAGCGCCGATGCCGAGGCGGATTTCTACGCCATAAGGCAGGATGCCACCTACACCGGCTTTCCCTATCGCGGCACGGCGGTTGGTGGCGTCGAAATGCGCTGGCCCTGGGTCAAGACCGGGGCCGATGGCACGACGCAGTTGATCGAGCCTGTGGTGCAGATCGTCGCCGCCCCCAAACCCGACAGCCGTATCCCGAACGAAGATTCCACGCTGGTTGAATTTGACGAAAGCAACCTGTTCGCGCTGGACCGTTTCCCGGGGTCTGATGCCTTTGAAGGTGGCACAAGGGTCAATCTTGGCGTGAATTACCTGCGCACCGCAGCCACCGGCTGGACTTTGGGGCTGACCGGGGGCCGGGTGTTGCGCTTTGCCGATCTGGGGCAGTTTGATGCGGCCTCTGGCCTTGCCGGGCGCAGTACGGATTGGCTGGTGTCAGGGTCACTCGCCAATGCGGCGGGCCTTGGCATGACGGGCCGTGTGGTGCTGGCGGACAAACTGGCGCTGACCAAGGGCGAGATGCGCTTTGACCTTAAGCGCCCGACTTATGCGGTGTCGGGCGGCTATGAATACCTGAAGGCTGCGGTCAGCGAAAACCGCGCCGATCCGGTGCGCGAGCTTGTGCTGAACGCCAGCTATGACATGACGCGGAACTGGCGGGCGCAACTGACCAACCGCTATGATCTGGCGGCGCATTCGATGGCGCAGGCCGGATTGAAGATGAACTTTCAGAATGAATGCCTGTCGGTCGATCTTTCCGTCTCGCGCAGATACACGTCGTCGGCTAGTGTGAAGCCCAGCACGGATTTCGGCCTGTCGGTGGAACTTCTGGGCTTTGGCGGCAGTTCGCGCGCAGGAACCCAGCAGGTTTGCCGCAGGTGACGAAATTGGACAAGCGGATGATGAACAGGATGGCTGATCGGATGATGCGGACCGCTGTGGCTGCCGTTTTGGGGCTGGTTCTGGCTTGGATGGGTGCGGGAGTGCCCGCACAGGCCCAGGCTGATCTGTTCGCCCCTGCCGTCACGGTCAACGGCACGGTGATCACAAGGTACGAACTGAAACAGCGCATCGCCTTTCTGAATGCGCTGCGCCAGACGGGCGATGTGGCACAGGCGGCGATGGATGGTCTGATCGCAGACCGGTTGCAGCAGGATGCCGCCAAGGACCTTGGGGCCAGCGCGTCGGATGTCGATGTCACCGCAGGCATGGCGGAATTTGCCGCACGGGCCAAACTGTCGACCGATGATCTGCTGAAGGCGCTGGCGCAAAGCGATGTCCAGCCCGAGACGTTCCGCGATTTCGTCAAGGCGGGTGTGCTGTGGCGGGCGGTGCTGCGGGTCAAATTTGCCGGACGCATTCAGGTCTCGGATGCCGAGGTGGACCGGGCGATTGCCACCGGTGCTGCCTCGGGCGGGACGCGTCGGGTGCTGCTGTCAGAAATTGTGCTGCCCGATGATGGCAAAAGCGATCCGGTGACCAGTGCGCAGCGCATCAAGGATCACGTGAAGAACCAGGCGGATTTTGCGTTGCAGGCGAAGCTGTATTCCAAGGCTGGTACGGCAGCGGGTGGCGGGGTCCTTGGCTGGATCGAGATATCAGCGCTGCCGCCGAATGTGGCTGCCATCATTTCCGCGCTGAAACCGGGAGAGATGTCGGCTCCGGTCCGGCAACAGGGGACGATTGCGCTGTATTTCCTGCGCGACCAAAGCGAGGGCGCAGGTCCGGCCAAAGGCGCTGCGGTGGTCGATTATGCGGTGTTTCAACCCGGCACGGCGGCAGACCTGACCCGGTTGCAGGCCAGCCTGACAGACTGCGATCAGTTGAACGTACAGGCCCGCGGAATGCCCGCGGCGGCCTTGCAGCGCCAGACCCTGGCCGAGGCTGCGGTGCCCCCGGGCTTGCGCGCCGCGATGGCGGGCCTGGATGCCGGGGAAAGCGCCGTGGTCACTGGCACCAACGGGGCGGCACAGCTTTTGATGATCTGCGCGCGCAGGCCAGAATCAGCCGTGGCATCGTCACACGATGATGTGCGCACGCAGGTCATCAACGCCAAGCTGACGATGCTGGCCGATGCCTATCTGGAAGAGTTGCGCAGCCAGGCCATCATCCTGCGCCAATGACCCTGCCCCGGCCATGAAGCCTTTGAAGCCCATCGCCCTGACTTGTGGCGAGCCCGCAGGCATCGGGGCCGAGATTGCCCTTTTGGCGCGTGCGGCGCTGCCCGACCTGCCGTTCTTCTGGATCGGCGACCCCGGGCATCTGCCTGACGCCGCAGCCTTCGCCGAAATCGCTGCTCCGGCGCAGGCGGCCACGGTTCCGGCGCATCTGCTGCCGGTTCTGCCGCACCGCTTTGCGGGTCTGGCCATCCCCGGCGTACCGCAAGCGGCCAATGCCCAAGGCGTGATTGACGTCATCGCAAGGGCCGTGGCGCTGGTACAGGACGGCGAGGCTTCGGCGATCTGCACTTTGCCGATCCACAAGAAGGCGCTGAAAGACGGCGCGGGTTTTGCGTTTCCGGGCCATACCGAATACCTTGCCCATCTGGCGGGTGATGTGCCGGTGGTGATGATGCTGGCCTGCGACACCCTGCGCGTGGTGCCCGCCACGATCCACATCGCCCTGTCTCAGGTGCCGGGTGCCCTGACCCCTGCCCTCTTGGAGCAGGTCATCCGCCTGACCGCCGCAGGCCTTGTGCGCGACTTCGGCATTGCAAAGCCCCGGCTGGCGATTGCGGGCCTGAACCCGCATGCCGGGGAAGGCGGGGCGATGGGGGGCGAAGAGATCGCAATGATAGCCCCTTTGCTGGAGCGGCTGCGGGCCGAGGGCTATAACCTGCGTGGCCCGATGTCGGCGGATACGATGTTTCACGCCCGCGCCCGGGCGGGCTATGATGCCGCCGTCTGCATGTACCACGATCAGGCGCTGATCCCGATCAAGACGCTGGATTTCGACGGCGGGGTGAACGTGACGCTGGGCCTGCCGTTCATCCGCACCTCGCCCGATCATGGCACCGGGTTTGACATTGCGGGCAAGGGCATCGCAAGGCCAGACAGCACGATTGCGGCTTTGCGGATGGCAGCAAGGATGGCAGACGCGCGCCGCGCTGCCGCCTGAACGGCGCAAGCCCGGGAATTTTCGACGAAAATTCCCGGGCTTTCCTGGCGGGGCGCCAGCCTTTGGGTTGGAGAAGGTCCCAGTGGTTGCCGAACGGGTCGCGCCAGACGGCGACGGTTCCATAGGGCTCAAAGCGGGGGGCTTCCTCGAACGCGCCGCCGGCGGCGGTGATAATGGCGGCGTCGGTGGCGAAATCGGAGGTTTGCAGGAAAGCCAGACGCGGCCTCCGGCGGGGGCTGCGAGAGCAGCGCGTTGCGCGTCGCCCTCGGCGCGGGCGAGGACGACGCGGATGGTGTCGCCCGGTGGGGCCACAGTGACCCAGCGCTTGGTGCCTTGCGCGGTATCCTCGGTCAGGGTGAAACCAAGGCCCGCGCAGAAGAAGGCGATGGCTTGGTCATAGTCGGGCACCAGCACCGAGAAAGCTGCCAGTTTCATGCCCATTTCACGGGTTGCGCGCTTCGGGCAGGGCGATGCGGGCGACTTGCTCGGCTATGGGTTCCACCGACAAGGGGTGCAGTTCGGCGCGGTGGCTGGTGGGGTCGCCGATGGGCTGCCATTGGCCACCCTTGTAGATTTCAAGCCCCGAGAATTTCGCCTTGTAGCCCATCTTGCGCGATCCGGGCACCCAGTAGCCAAGATAGACGAAGGGCAAACCGGCCTCACGCGCGATCTCGATATGGTCGAGGATGGCGAAGGTGCCAAGCGACAGGTTTTGCAGGTTGGGGTCGTAGAAGGAATAGACCATGCTGAGGCCATCATCGAACACATCGGTCAGCGAGACGCAGGCAAGGGGTTTGCCGCGTTCGTCCGGGGCCGGCGGCCTTGTGTATTCAATGACGCGGGATTTGATCGGGGTTTCCTCGATCATGGCGGCGAACTCGAAGACGTCCATATCCGCCATGCCGCCATCGGCATGGCGCGCGTCGAGATAGCGACGGAACAGGGTGAACTGATCTTCGGTGGCCCAAGGCGAGGTGGCATTGCGGCGCAGGTGCGACGCCCCTTTCATCACGCGCTTTTGGGAGCGTGACGGTGCAAAATCCGCGACCCGGATGCGGGCGGACAGGCAGGCCGAGCATTCGGCACAAGACGGCCGGTAGAGCACGTTCTGCGACCGACGGAAGCCCTGTTTGGACAGCGCATCATTCAGGCGCTGCGCATGTTCACCCTGCAAGGCGGTGAACAGCTTGCGCTCGAACCTTCCGTCCAGATAGGGGCATGGCTGGGGCGCCGTCACATAGAACTGCGGCGCGATGGGAAGCGTGTGGCGCATGATGGCCTTTGGATGATATCAGGCCATGACGTTAGCAAGGCCCGGGGCTGTCGCCAAGGGCCTTGTGAGATTACTGAAACGCAGCGGCGTTCACAAGGCGGGTGCCCAGCACGATATCCGACAGGCCCTGATGCTGGCGCGAGAAGGCCATCAGGGCGACCGAAATCACCTGCGGGAAGACGAAAGCCACCGATAATGTATAAAACAGCGTGTGCAGGAAGGCTGTCAGGCCATCAACCGGCGCTCCCTTTGTGTCGCGCATGGTCAGGCCCATCAGGCGCATGCCCATGGTGCCCGAGGCGCGGGCGAGGCCAAGCCAGCGGTACAGAAAGCTTACGCCCAGATAGAGGCCACCCAGAAAGAACAGCGCCAGAAACCCGGTGAGCGGGATCAGCAGTGCCGTGATCATGGCAATGGCCACGGTGTCGATGCCCCAGGCAATCAGGCGGCGCGGGGCCACGTCGGCGTAAAGGCGACCTTCAGGGATCACGTGGATGGTATGGGGGCGGGCAACGTACATCGGCAGGGTTCCTTGAGAAACCAATGAGGGAGTGGCTAAGGCAGGCTGCGGCCCCGCATCGGGGGCCGCAGAAGGAACGCAGAACGAACGCAGAAGGGTCGTATCAGCGTCAGACCTCGGTGACGTCAGGCGCTTTGGGGGCTTGTGCGGCTTTGACGCGGTCTTCCATGAAGGCGTCGAACTCGGTCTTGTCCTTGGCATCGCGCAGGCGTTGCAGGAAGGACTGGAACGCTTCCTGCTCTTCGCTAAGGCGGCGCAGGGTTTCTTCCTTGTAGGCGTCAAAGGCCGTGTTGCCGGACGAGCGGAAGCTGCCCATGCGGTCACCCCAGCGGCCGGCGCGGTCACTCATCTTGTCGCTCATCTTGTCGCCCCATTGGCCGCCGAAGCGGTGGCCACAGTTGTGGCGGTTGGTGTCGCGGCCTTCGCCGCAGGAACGGTTGAACACGCGTTTGCTCCAGATCATATAGGCCAGAAGGGCAAGACCAACGGGCCAGACAAAGACGAAACCGAGGATCATGGCGACGATCCAGGCTTTGCGGCCGCGGTCATCCAGCCAGGCCTCGACGTTGCGCGCCATGGTGAAGATGCCACCCGGTCCGCGAAAGGCGGGTTGGGTTTGGGGCTGGCTGTACATTGGCGTCTTTCTCCCTTGTGGAGTTGGCCCTTGCGGGTTTGGGTTGAATGTGAAGGCCTTTCACATGGACCCAAGATGGCCCCGCCAGCGCTGCCGTTCAAGATGCAATGTAACGGATATTTACATTAAGCCAATTTCCGCCGATTTGGGTGGCGCACCCTGCCCCACAACTGGCCAAGTTACCGAAACTTGCGTCAACGCATCGTTCTCCGCAAGAATAGTTCAAAAAATCACAGTCCAGCGACATTTTGCATGTCGATTTACGGTTGACGCCCTTGGCTGGCAAACATAGTGTCCCCATCGGAACGAATGTCGGGATACGGGGCGCGAGACATGGCTCTCTCACTTCTTGCAGTAAGGTGTTGGCGCGTGGGCCGGTAACGGCAACCCTGACCGGTGACCATGCGCCCCCGAAACCTCCCGGGGGCTTTTTGTTGACTAAAAGGATATGGCTATGCGGCAGATGACCGGTGCGAGAATGGTGGTGCAGGCGCTTAAGGATCAGGGCGTCGAGGTGGTCTTTGGCTACCCCGGTGGCGCTGTGCTGCCGATCTATGACGAGATTTTTCAGCAGAATGACATCCAGCACATTCTGGTGCGCCATGAACAAGGCGCTGTCCACATGGCCGAGGGCTATGCAAGGTCCACCGGCAAGCCGGGGGTGGCGCTGGTGACCTCTGGTCCCGGAGCGACCAATGCGGTCACCGGGCTGACGGATGCGCTGATGGATTCGATCCCGATCATCGTGCTGTCGGGTCAGGTCCCGACTTTCATGATCGGGACGGACGGCTTTCAAGAGGCGGATACCGTCGGCATCACAAGGCCCTGCACCAAGATGAACTGGCTGGTGAGAGACACCGCCAGGCTGGCGGAAACCATCCATCAGGCCTTCCACGTCGCCACCCATGGCCGCCCCGGCCCGGTGCTGGTCGACATTCCCAAGGACGTGCAGTTCGCCACGGCCCTTTATACCCCGCGTGAAGAGACCAAGGTTTCCCACTATCAACCCCGCGGGCGTGGGGATGAGGCGGCGATTGCCCGTCTGGTTGACCTGATGGAAACCGCCGAACGTCCGGTGTTCTACACCGGCGGCGGGGTGATCAACTCGGGTGTGCGGGCCTCGGCCCTGCTGCGCGAGTTGGTGGCAGAGACGGATTTCCCGATCACCTCGACCCTGATGGGGCTGGGGTCATATCCGGCCTCGGGCAAGAACTGGCTGGGTATGCTGGGGATGCACGGGCTTTACGAGGCGAACCTTGCGATGCACGGCTGCGATGTGATGATCAACATCGGCGCGCGGTTTGATGACCGCATCACCGGGCGGATCAAGGATTTCAGCCCGCATTCGAAGAAGGTGCATATCGACATTGACCCCTCGTCGATCAACAAGGTCATCCGGGTTGATGTGGGCATCGTCGGCGACGTGGCTTTGGTGCTGGAGGAAGCCTTGCGCCAATGGCGGGCCCGCGGGTCCAAAACCAACGATAAGGCGCTGCCGAAGTGGTGGGCGCAGATCAACGAATGGCGGGCGGTCAAGTGCCTGACCTACAAGAACTCCACCACCACCATCAAGCCGCAATACGCGCTGGAACGGCTGGAGGCGCTGACCAAGGGGATGGACCGCTATATCACAACTGAAGTCGGCCAGCACCAGATGTGGGCAGCACAATTCCTAGGGTTCGAGGAGCCGAACCGCTGGATGACCTCAGGCGGTCTGGGGACAATGGGCTACGGCCTGCCCGCCTCGATCGGCGTGCAGATCGCCCACCCGGACAGTCTGGTGATCAACGTGGCCGGTGAGGCGTCGTGGCTGATGAACATGCAGGAAATGGGCACGGCGATGCAGTTCCGCGCCCCGGTCAAGCAGTTCATCCTGAACAACGAACGGCTTGGCATGGTGCGCCAGTGGCAGGAACTGCTGCA
>JAYSQA010000359.1:0-11128 GCA_043721775.1 Rhodobacterales bacterium | reverse complement strand
GGAACGGGCTCCAAAAGGGCGATCCCCACCCCAGAATCCATCCCGCCCAAGCCCGCAAGACCCTTCGGATCAGGTCAAATCCCAAACGCGATTCCCCTGGTCCTGCCGGTACCCCTCCAATTGATCAACGACGTGACCTACGCGACCACCGTCAAGCATCTGGCATCGCACCAGATTTCGAAGACCCGAATATGTATCCCAAGCAACCTTGGCGAACTCGATGCCATTCTGCTTTTCCTTGATCAAGAGACGGCCAAGATAGATGGGTTGGTGGCCGAGCAGCGGCGGTTGATCGACCTTTTGCGGGAAAAGCGGCAGGCCGTGATCAGCCACGCCGTCACCAAAGGCCTCAAACCCACAGCCCCCCTCAAGCCCTCAGGCATAGACTGGCTGGGCGACGTGCCGCAGGAGTGGGATGTGGTAAAGATCAAAGGCGTTGCCCGCATGGAAAGCGGCCACACCCCTGACCGCCAGATCGAAGCTTATTGGGCTGATGGTGACATTCAGTGGGTGTCGCTAAACGATACCAAATACCTCAAAGACCACGAATACATTAGCGAAACCGCTTACCAGATCACTCATGCGGGAATCGACAATTCCTCTGCGCGCCTTCTTCCGGCAGGGGTAGTGGTGTTTTCGAGGGATGCGACCATCGGCAGGTGTGCGATTACGACGCGCCCGATGGCAGTTTCCCAGCACTTCATCGCTTGGGTTTGCGGTGAACGAATCGTCCAAGCATTCCTGCTCTTCAACCTTCGAGCAATGGAGCAAGAGCTTGAACGGATGACCTTTGGCGCAACGCTGAAAACCATCGGCATGCCCGATGTGCGCAAACTCTCAATAGCGTTGCCGACTTTGAATGAGCAGACCGAGATCGTTGCGCATATTCGTGAGAAATGTGCGTCATTGGATGCCCTAATTTCGGACGCCGAAACAGCATCTGCCCTGCTGCAAGAACGCCGGGCCGCCCTGATCTCGGCCGCCGTCACCGGCAAGATCGACGTGCGCCCCCTGTTGGCTGAAGGATCGCAGGCCGCATGACCTCCACCGACATGATCGTAGGCTCTCTGCCCCACAAATCCCAAGCCGAACGCGCCCGGATGCGCGCCAACGCTGAACGCTTGGCCGACAAGGGCATCCCCACCCAAAAGACCGACGCCGAGCGCCTGCTTGACGCGCTTGCCGCCCTGACCGAGGCCGAGGCCAAGACGCTCTATGACCGCCTATCGGGCTTGACCGTAGCGGCGCGCGTGGTCGAAGCCTTCCGCAAACAGCCGCCGACCGAAACCGACGAGAAGGTCATAATGGCGCTGCTCCGCCATCCGGGCTCCACTTCGGAAGCCCTGTCCAAGATCTGCGGTTGGCGCGGGCAAATCTGGCACACCCATTTTGGCAAGATGTGCGGTGCGCGTGAAACATGGCTCTGGCCAGCCACGCGGTCAGAGAAGACCGATAC
Organism: Rhodobacterales bacterium; assembly: GCA_043721775.1. Classification (GTDB taxonomy): domain Bacteria; phylum Pseudomonadota; class Alphaproteobacteria; order Rhodobacterales; family Rhodobacteraceae; genus Stagnihabitans. The sequence continues at coordinate 9,672 of JAYSQA010000359.1, read as the reverse complement.
TAAGTTCCTGTGCGGCATTCTTGCAGAGTACGATTGGGCAACCTCCGGCTGGACCATGAAGCCCGACGTGGCCGCAGCCTTCGCCGAACTGGGGCTGGTTGCGCGACAGGCGGATAAGCCCGCCGTGACGGATTAGGGATCGGACTCGCCGCACCGGACTATGCGGCGGCCCGGCCTGGGGTGGCGAACGGGCGCAATCACGTGGGTTTGGACATGCCAGAAGTGGAAGTCAGATGAGTGCGGGCATCAACGGAAGGTCGCTGGAGTTGTTCTTCATCGACGGCAGGCCGGACGGCATGCTGACGGCCGAGGTGTTCAACTGGACCGGCCACGTCCTGATGACACCCCGTACCCGCATTTCCGAAGCTCTGGCCCGGACCGAGGCGGGCTACACCGGCGTGTACCTGCTGTTGGGTGAGAAGGATGGCGAACCGCTGGCCTACATCGGGGAAAGCGACAACATCGGGCTGCGCATCAAGACCCATGACGCCAAGAAAGACTGGTGGGAAAAGGCGGTCCTGATCACCCCCGCCGCCAACAACCTGAATAAGGCGCATGTCCGTTACCTTGAGGCTCGGTTGGTCGCCAAAGCCAACGAAGTTGGCCGGGTGCCGCTGGAGAACGGCACGGCCCCGGTGGCATCGGGCCTGACCGAAGCCGCCCGCGCCAACATGGAGGCATTCCTCGACTACCTGTGGATGCTGCTGCCGGCCCTGCGCATCGACATGTTCCTGCAACATGCCAAACCCAAGGCCGCCCTGACCCCCATGGCAATCTCGTCTGATGGGCCGGTGTTCGAGCTGGTCGCCAAGAAGCATGCCCTGGTGGCGACGGCCTCCCTGATCGACGGCGAGTTCGTGGTGATGGAAGGATCCATGGCGCGGGCAAAGTGGGTCAGCTTGGCAGAAAACCAGCACACGTATTCTTCCCTGCGGGCTGACCTGGAAAAGACCGGAATCCTTGTCCCGAAGGGTGACAGTTGCGTGTTCGCCTCAAGCTATGCCTTCAGCAGCCCCAGCGCCGCAGCGGCCATCATCCAGGGGCGTCCTGCCAACGGACGGATTGAATGGCACGTCAAAGGCAGCCCCATGACTTACCACGACTGGGAAACCGCAAAGCTTCTGGCGACGACGACCCCTGGTGAGGATGAATGATGGCCAAGCACCACGAAATCAGCTTCGAGGATGTGATCTGCGCCCGGCTGTCTGAAGGGGGCTGGCTTTTCTCCCCCGGTGACGCCGAAGCCTACGACCGCGCCCGCGCCATGTTTCCGGCTGACGTGGTGGATTGGGTGAAGGAGAGCCAGCCCATAGCCTGGGCCTCGCTGACCAAGTCGCACGGCGCTGCGGCAGAGTTGGCCCTGCTGGACCGCATCCGCAAGCAGCTGGACGACCGTGGCACGCTTGATGTGCTGCGGCGCGGGGTCGAGATGATCGGGCTGAAGGCGCCCGTCCACTTGGCGCAGTTCCGTCCGGCGATGGCGATGAACCCGGACCTTGTGGCGCGGTATGAAGCGAACCGCCTGCGCGTGGTGCGGCAGGTGCGGTATTCGCTGGCGAATGAGAACTGCATCGACGTGGTCCTGTTCCTGAATGGTCTGCCGGTGGCCACCGTCGAGCTCAAGACCGATTTCACCCAGTCTGTGCAGGATGCCGTCGATCAATACCGCTTTGACCGAAACCCCGCGCCCAAGGGCCAGAGGCCGGAACCTTTGCTCAGCTTCCCGCAGGGCGCGTTGGTGCACTTTGCCGTCAGCGACAGTGAAGTGATGATGGCCACGCATTTGCAGGGGACAGCGACACGGTTCCTGCCGTTCAACCAGGGCGATCACGGGGCCAAAGGCAACCCGGTCAACCTCAATGGCCACCGCACCGCCTATCTGTGGGACGAGGTCTGGCAGCGCGACAGCTGGCTGGAAATCCTTGGCCGCTACATCGTGTCGGAGCGTGACGCCAAGACGCAGATCAAGAGCGTGATCTTCCCGCGCTACCATCAGCTGGACGCCACGCGCAAACTGCGGGCAGCGATCCTGGTCGAGGGGGTCGGCGGCAAGTATCTGATCCAGCACTCGGCGGGGTCGGGCAAGACCAACTCCATCGCCTGGTCTGCGCATTTTCTGGCGGACCTGCATGATGATCAGAACCAGAAGGTCTTCGACACCGTCCTGGTCGTGTCTGACCGCAACGTGATCGACACCCAACTGCAAGAGGCGATCTTCAACTTCGAACGCACCACCGGCGTGGTGGCCACGATCAAGTCCGACACCGGCGCCAAGAGCGGTCAGCTGGCCGAGGCGCTGGCTGGTGGCAAGAAGATCGTGGTTTGCACCATCCAGACCTTCCCCTTCGCCTTGCAAGCCGTGCAGGAGCTATCGGCCTCCAAGGGCAAGCGCTTCGCGGTCATTGCCGACGAGGCCCACTCCAGCCAGACCGGCGAAGCGGCGGCCAAGCTCAAGCAGGTCTTGTCCCCCGGCGAACTGGCAGACCTGGTCGATGGCGGCGAAATCAGCTCCGAAGACATACTGGCAGCGCAGATGGCGTCCAAGGCGGGGCTGAAGGGCATCACCTTCGTGGCCTTCACCGCCACGCCGAAGGCCAAGACGCTGGAGTTGTTTGGCCGAGTTCCCGACCCGAGCCTGCCCGCAAGCGCCACCAACCTGCCCGCCGCCTTCCACGTCTATTCGATGCGGCAAGCGATTGAAGAGGGCTTCATCCTCGACGTTTTGCAGAACTACACGCCGTACAAGCTGGCATTCAAGCTGGCGAACGACGGCAAAGAGGTCGACCAGTCGCAGGTGGAAAAGAGCACGGCGCTGAAGGCCCTGATGAAGTGGGTGCAGCTTCACCCGTACAACATCAGCCAGAAGGTTCAGGTTGTCGTCGAACACTACCGCGCCCTGGCCCAACCTTTGCTGGCCGGCAAGGCCAAGGCCATGGTGGTCGTGTCCAGCCGGCTGGAGGCAGTGCGCTGGCAACTGGCGCTTGAGGCCGACATCAAGTCCAAGGGATATGCGCTTGGCACGCTGGTGGCCTTCTCCGGTGAGGTAAACGACAAGGAAAGCTCGCCCGATCCGCTCACCGAGACGAACAAGCTGCTGAACCCCGGCCTGAAGGGCGGCGACATCCGCGAAACCTTCAAGGGTGCCGACTACCACATCCTGCTGGTGGCAAACAAATTCCAGACCGGGTTTGATCAGCCCTTGCTGTGCGGCATGTACATCGACCGGCGCCTGGCGGGGATTCAAGCCGTCCAGACCCTGTCACGGCTGAACCGGGCGTATCAAAGCGGCCCCATGGTCAAGGACACCACCTATATCCTCGACTTCGTCAACAGCAGCGACGAAATCCTTGCCGCCTTTCAGACCTACTATGAAACCGCCAGACTTGAGAAGGTGACCGACCCCAATCTGGTCTACGACCTGCGCGTCAAGCTGGACGCCTCGGGCCACTATGACGATTTCGAGGTCGACCGGGTGATCAGCGCGGAACTTAACCCCAAATCCACCCACGGCGACCTTGCCGCCGCCATATCCCCGGTCGCCGACCGCTTGCTGAAGACGTTCAAGCAGGCAATGGAACAGCTGAAGGTGGCGAAGGCCAAAGGCGATGCCGATGGTGCCAAGGCGGCATTGGACAAGCTGAACGCTCTGACCCTGTTCAAGAACGACATGGGGGCCTTCTTGCGCCTTTACAGCTTCCTGTCCCAGATCTTCGACTACGGCAACACCGCCGTCGAAGCCCGCAGCATCTTCTACCGCCGCCTTATCCCGCTGCTGGAGTTCGGCCGCGAGAAAGAGGGCGTCGACCTCTCCAAGGTCACGCTGACCCACTACAAGCTCGCCGGACAAGGCAAGCTGCCGTTGAACCTGACCGGTGACGGTGAAAAGCTGCAACCCATGTCGGCGACCGGGAGCGGGTCGGTGCAGGACAAGGAAAAGACCCTGCTGGCGGAAATACTGAACAAGCTGAACGACCTGTTTCAGGGCGACCTGAGCGACGACGACAAGTTGGTCTACGCGAATGCCGTCAAAGGCAAACTGCTGGAAAGTGGCAAGCTGGTCGAGCAGGCGTCCAACAACTCCAAAGAACAGTTCTCCAACTCGCCCGACCTGCCCAAGGCCATCCTCGACGCCATCCTGGACGCATTTGAGGCCCACACCAACATGAGCAAACAGGCGCTGAACTCGGAAGATGTGCGTGCCGGCCTGAAGGACGTGCTTCTCGGGCCGGGGCGGCTCTATGAGGCGTTGCGCGAAAAGGGTGGGAACGAGCCTGTCATTTGAACTTTCTCGGCCGCTGACGCTTTCATGAACTTTGATGCCCACGATCTACGGTTTGAAAAGACCCAGACAGGTGGAACAGATTTTCAATCGCGCGACCCGAGCATCATGGGTCTTGTGCATCTTCAAGTAGGGAGTTCTGAACTTGCTCGACAAAAGGTCTTGGAAGGAACGTGATTTGTCGGAAGTCTTCTTTCCGGTGGCGAAACGGCCGGTCTATATGGACCTGTACGATGGCGCCAACCAGCGTCACAAGCTTGATCGGCACTTCGCGATCGTGGACCTGGAGCGAGCCAAGGCATTCGCCGTGGTGACGGACGACTACCAACTTATTACCAATGAAGAAGCTTTCGGCAGGAGTGCCGGGGCGATGAAACAGGTTTTCCACGCAACCACGCTGGAGGACCTAGCTTGCTTCAACATCACGATGCCGAAAAGCCGGTCCTTTTGCCACATCGACCTTATCCAGCGTGACAAGGATTTTTCTCCGTGGGTCGGCGATGACTGGACCGCTTTCATGCGGATTACCAACAGCTACAACCGAACCCGCAAACTACGGTTCGAGTTAGGTTTTTGCAGGTGGATATGCAGCAACGGAATGATCTTCGGCGCCAAAAGCGTCGAGTTAAGCTATGCCCACACTCGTCGGGGCATGGTTCCCGTCGAGCGGTTCACTGAAAACATAGGCGACATACGCAAACTGGAACTCTCCTTCGTTGAGCAGCTGCATCAGTTACAGCGGTTCTACGTTCCCCGCGATCTTGTACTGGCCGTGTTCTGTCGTGCGTTTGGGCTCAAGCTTCAAGCTACCCCGCAGGCAGGGTCGCCACGGGAAAAGAAGCTGATTGCGATGCGGAATCAGGTCGAAGCACTTGCGGAGCATTATTTCGGGGATATGGGCCCGCATGGCTATGCGATGTTGAACGTCTTGACCGACTTCGCAACCAGGCCCAAGGGCGTGATTTCGGCGCAGTCGGAAATCAACGGGTTCCAGCAAAAGACCAGCGAATGGATGGAAGACTTCATCCGGGAGCTCTCCAGCCCGAAATTCCTGTTCGGTCAATACTTGGCGGACTACCTACCGACAGCCAACCTGCTGGCTGCCATGTAGGGCCGGTAGCGCCTTCTGGCGGCACGACGGACCTCGAAACAGGGGCGCTGAAATGACCGGATTCTGTGTGCTAGGAGGCGCACCATATTGGTCTGGGGGTATCGTTGGGGGTATCGAAAAAATCATAACATTTTTTGTGTATGATTTACTTATGGTTACAAGAAGAACGCGAGTCCCTTCAGCGCACCAGTTTTCCTTGTGTATGTTGAAATGATCCCTTCATGTTTGGGATCATTGTGGTGTGGGCCAAGTGTCATCGTGGCGGCCGATTTCCGGACGCTTGAATAAACAGAAAAGTTCACACCTCGCCCGGTTCTTCAGGACACGGCATGGCCAACCGGGTCACGACAATTCGGGCTTGAACGCCATCGTCCAGAAGACCGGTGCGAAACTGCGTCTGAAATCAGCGGGTAAAGGCGCGTTCGACAGCGTGCAATCCCGCCATCGTCGTCTGGTACAGGCCGGAATCCAGAAAATTGGGCCAACTTGACAGTTTCACCACCATGGTTCCGGTATCGGGTGTCACCATGACCATCTGACCGAACACCCCAAAGCAATAGTGCCGACCCAGCGTGCTGTCTTCGACCCAAAACTGGTTGCGATAGGCTCCCTCTGGCCAGTTCCGGTCGGTTTCTGCATGGAAAAGACCGTGCGCACCATGGCGGATATCGTGGCACCACGCCTCGGGGATGGCCTGGCGGCCGTTGATCGTGCCATTGTTCAGCAGCGCCAGCCCAAACCGCGCCATGTCGCGCAGGGAGGCGCTGATGCCGCCACAGGCCAGACCATAGCCGGACGGGTCAAGCGTGATGCTGGCGTCCTCGGCACAGCCCAAAGGCTGCCACAGCCGCTCTGACAAAATCTGGGGCAGGCGCTGGCCAGTGACCCGTTCCATCGCGTGGGCCAGCACATCGGTTTCAATCGAGCGGTAGGCGAAGCGTGATCCGTGCGCCACCTCGGCCACGGTCAGACCAACGATCTGTTCCCAGATGCAGGTCGGCCAATCGGATGCATCAACGCCTTGGGGTGCCGGTTTCCAGCCCGAGGCATAGTCCATCTTGCCGATGTCGCTGTCGGGCTGCGTGTAAGTCTCGGTGAACCGGGTGCCAGAGGTCATATCCAGCACCTGCTGAAGCGTGGCGCCCTGCCAGCCGGTTGCGGTCAGTTCGGGCAGGTAGTGCGTCACCAAAGCCCCTGGCCGCAGCAATCCTTCGGCCATCAGACTTCCCGCCGCAGCAGAGGTCAACGATTTCGACACCGATTGCAGCAGATGCAAGGTCCGCGCGTCCATGCCGTTGTGATAGCTTTCATGCTGGATCTTGCCATCCGCCCAAACCAGCACGGCATCGGTATAGGTGTCGTCCAGCATCTGGGCAAAGCTGGTCACGGCCCCGTCCGGCCCGACATAGCTGAAATCCGCCAAAGACCCTGCGGCCTGGGGCAAGGGGGAAATGACCTCGGCCCGGCGAATGGCCGCTGAGGGCAGCAATTCGCGGACGTGCTGAAACGCCCAGCGGTTCCAGGGGGCGCGGTCCCAATCTATCATCGGGGGCCGCATGTCGGGCGGAGGTGGGCTGCCAACCATGATCGGCGGGGCAGGATCAGAGTTCTTGTAGCTGTGCATGGCTTAGCCCCCCAAGGTCTGGTCGTGTCAGGCGAAGGCTGTCTGTGTTCGCGGGAAAGTGCAAGCCGGGTTGCTGCTGAAATCGGATAGTTATGCGCCGACGTGGCAGCTGGGCGTCTGAAGATCTTCGCACACCCGCCTCAGGTATCCAGCACTTTGCGGATCGCCCCCAGTTCCGCCCTGCGGACTGCGCTGACCATGGGGTAATGCATGTCCAGACTGGCAAACGTATCAAGCAAGATCTGCGACACGATGAGGTGCGCGGTCTTCTTGTGGTCGGCGGGCACCACATACCAAGGCGATTTAGCAGTGCTGGTTGCCGCGATGCAGGCCTGATAAGCGGCTTGATAAGTATCCCAGAAGCCGCGTTCGGTCATGTCGGCGGCGGTGAACTTCCAGTTCTTGGCCGGGTCGTCGATCCGGTCAAGAAAGCGCTTGCGTTGCTCTTCCTTTGACAGGTGCAGAAATATCTTCACAATCCGGGTGCCGTTGCCATCCAAATGGCGCTCCAGATCAGTGATCGAGCGATAGCGCTGCTGCCAGAAGGCGTCAGGGTCTTGCATCGGCGCTGCGAGGGCTTCGGCTTGCAGAAGTTCGGGGTGAACCCGCAGGATCAACACCTCTTCATAGTAAGACCGGTTGAAAATGCTGATGTGGCCGCGTTCCGGCAGATCGCGCGTGGTGCGCCACAGGAAATCATGCTGCAATTCGGCCGCGCTGGGGTGCTGATAGCTGAACACTTGACAGCCCTGCGGGTTGACCCCCGACATCACATGCCGGATCGCACTGTCTTTGCCCGCCGCATCCATCGCCTGAAAGATCAGCAGAATGGCCTGCTTGTTTGAGGCGTATTGCAAAAGCTGCTGCGCGTTCAGACGCTTGATCTGATGGTGGAACCGTTTGTCATAGTCGTGCTTTGACGCGCAGAACGGCTCTATCCGGGTCGGACGCTTGGCAAGGGACAGGGACTGTCCCGGTTTCACGATGAAATCAGCGCTGTCGATGGCTTGAACTCCGGTAATCCTGCGAGGTGCCGTCGGCGATCTTGCCTGAGGCATGTGTGGCTGCATCAGGCAGCAGCAAGGCGCAGGGTGCGCTGCCCTGCGTCAGGTCATATCAGGTCATTTTGGCCAGAACGTGCGTTTCCCGGTTCTTCGGCCCGGAATGCAGGACATCCGATCCGGTCATGGCGGGGTCAAAACCTGAAGCGATGGTGATATGCCGTCGTTGCCTTGGCTGTCCGACAGACAACGCTTCAGTCTTGGGCTGGCAAAATCAAGCAGCGCCCGAAGCTTCAAGGGCATGGCACCCTGGCCGTCGCAAACAAGACTGACAGGAACAGGGCCCGGCTCCCACGGGGTCAGCAAGACTTGCAGCATACCCGCATTTTGTGCCGCAGCGACTTGATGGGACAGAACCCGCGTCACGCCCAGACCCAGGATTGCCGCATCAATCGCGGATTCCGCCGTGGTCACCACCAGCCTGGGACGAACGGCCACCACCTCTTTGCCTGCCGCTGACGTGAACGCCCAACGGTCAGTCAGGCCAAGACCACTGAAAGAGATGCACGCGTGCCGGGCCAGGTCCTGTGGCGTTTCCGGGGTGCCGTGGCTTGCCAGATAGGCCGGGCTGGCACAGACCACCCGTCTGACACCTCTTAGCCTGACTGCCTTGAGGGCGCTGTCGGGCAAGGTGCCGATCCGGATCGCCAAATCAACATGGTCATCCCGAAGATGCATCAGATGATCGGCAAGCGACAGGTGGATATTGATCTCTGGACAGGTTCGCAGGAACTCTGTCACCACCGGCACGACATGAAGCCGCCCAAAGACCACGGGAGTTGTCACTGTCAGCTCGCCCCCGGGCAAGGGTGAAGGCACCGGCGGCCTCGGCTTCGGCCAAAGCTGCAAAAATGCGCCGGGTGGCCGCCAGATAGCACAGGCCCGCCTCAGTCAGGGTGGCCCTCCGATTGGTCCGCAGCAGCTGGCGGGCCCCAAGATGCGCCCCAAGATCGGCAATGTGGCGGCTGACTGTGGCAAGGGGCAGACCCAGCCTGCGCCCGGCCACCGAAAGGCTGCCCTGTTCAACCCTGAACCAGAACGGTCATCGCATCGAGGCGGTCCACGGGTCGGTTCGTCCGGAATTTGGAAATCTGCATGTCAGTTTTGCCGAATATTGAAACGACTTGAAAGATCGTATCTGGTCGTCACCAGACCATGACGGCCCGCCTGACATTGACCATTGATATGACCCGCAAAAATGTGCAGAAAACATGATTGCCGGCTAATCAAATAGGTCTGGGCCATTCATGGTGCGCGCGTCGCCGTGCGCTTTGCCGATGAATGGCACGATGCTTACAGCCAATGGTTTCGCAGTTGCGGCAACGAGAATTGGCAACTCGACGCCGAGGGCCTGACGGCTGCCCGCCACGCCTCGATCAATGACCTTGACATCGGCTAGGCAGAGCGCAAAGTCCGCTGGCCTAACGGACGCAGGCCGGATTATCATCCTGGCCTTGGTGATATGGGCCTTGAGCCATGACATTGCCGTCAGCGGGTCGGTAGCTGTTCCATCCCTGATGATCACATAGACCCTCGGCGGTCTGCGTTTTTCATGGCAAAGTCTATCCTGAGGGACATTCGAAGCGGGGTGCGGACA
>JAYSQA010000358.1:0-20951 GCA_043721775.1 Rhodobacterales bacterium | reverse complement strand
CTTTTTCGTCGCTCAAGCCACCTTTTTCGCACTTTCCGAGACGGATTTCCCAGATCTTTCACCCGTTTCGTGGGTGATCGGCACTTTTTCAGCAGGCTGCTAGAGACCGATCATCCGCCGGATGTCTTCTGGCATGGCACCTGCAGCGCGGTATTTCGACATGGCGCGGGCGTTGTCGCGTTTGGCGAGGCGTTTGCCTTGGTCGTCGCGGATCAGCTTGTGGTGGTGATAGGCGGGGGTTGGCAGGTTCAGCAGGTGTTGCAGGGTGACGTGCAGGGGGGTGGCGATGAAAAGGTCGCAGCCGCGCGTCACCTCGGTGATGGCTTGGGCCGCGTCATCCACCACCACCGCCAGGTGATAGGCCACGCCGATGTCGCGGCGCGACAGGATGATATCTCCGGTGGCATGGATCAGTTGGGCGGGGTTGAATTTGCAGGTGCCAGGGTGGGTGCCGGTTTCAAGGAAGGTCAGGTCGGGCAAAAGTTTGGCGGCTTTGGTCAGGTTCAGGCGGAGCGCGCCGGTTTGATGGCCCGCATCGCGGCAAGTGCCGGGGTAGATCGGGCTATCGGTGCCCGCTTGTGGAGCGGATAGGGCGGCGCAGATATCTGCGCGGGTGCAGGTGCAGTGGTAGGTCAGGCCTTGGGCTGTCAACTGGGCCAGGGCTGCGTCATAGGCAGGTTGGCGGGTGGATTGTTTGAGGACGGGAGTTTCCCAGCTTAGGCCAAGCCAATTCAGGTCGTCAAAGATCTGCGCCTCCCATTCGGGTTTGCAGCGGGTGCGGTCGATATCCTCGATGCGGATGAGGAAGAGGTCGCCACGCTGTGCTGCGATCATTGCGGCATAGGCGTGGCCCAGGTGCAGCGGGCCGGTCGGCGAGGGGGCGAAGCGGGTTACGCGAGCCATTGGGTGAAAGCGGCCTTGGCGCGGTCTGTGTAGGCTTTGTAGCGGTCTTTGCGGCCCCTGCGGCCACCTTTGGCGTCGATGGGTGGGAAAAGGCCAAAGTTGACGTTCATTGGCTGGAAGGTTTTAGCCTCGGCCCCGCCGGTGATGTGAGTGATGAGGGCGCCCATGGCGGTATCGGGCGGCGGCGGCGGCAGAAGTTGGCCTTTGAGTTCGGCTGCGGCCATGCGGCCTGCGACGAGGCCCATGGCAGCACTTTCAACATAGCCTTCGACGCCGGTGATCTGGCCTGCGAAGCGGATGTTGGGGCGGCTGCGCAGGCGCATCTGATCATCCAGCAGGGTGGGCGAGTTGATGAATGTGTTGCGGTGGATGCCGCCAAGCCTTGCGAATGTGGCTTCCTGAAGCCCGGGGATCAGTTTGAAAACAGCGAGTTGTGCGCCGTACTTCATCTTGGTCTGGAAGCCTACGATGTTGTAAAGCGTGCCCAGCTTGTTGTCGCGGCGCAGTTGCACGACGGCATAGGGCTTGATCTGTGGCTCATGGGCGTTGGTCAGGCCGACCGGTTTCATCGGGCCAAAGCGCAGAGTTTCGCGACCGCGTTCGGCCATCACCTCGATCGGCAGGCAGCCGTCGAAATAACCGGCGGTTTCGCCCTCGTGGAACTCGGTCTTGTCGGCTGCCAGAAGTGCTTCGATGAAGGCGTAATATTGGTCGCGGTCCATCGGGCAGTTCATGTAAGCCGTCTGTTCCTCTGGCGTCTCGCCCTTGTCGTAGCGACTTTGCATCCAGGCCACCGACATGTCGACCGTTTCGGCATAGACGATGGGCGCGATGGCGTCGAAGAAGGCGAGTGCATCGGCATGGGTTTCGCGGCGGATGCTTGTCGCCAATGCCGTGGAAGTCAGGGGGCCGGTGGCGATGATCCAGTTTCCCTGCGAGGGAAGTTCGGTAACCTCTTCACAGGACACCGAGATCAGCGGGTGGGATTTCAGCTTTTGGGTCACGTAACCCGCAAAAGGGTCGCGGTCGACAGCCAGCGCCCCGCCAGCGGGCAGGCGGTGCGCCTCGGCGGCCTCAAGGATCAGGCCGTTCGCGGCGCGCATCTCCCAATGCAGCAGGCCCACGGCGTTCTGTTCGCTATCGTCCGACCGGAACGAGTTGGAGCAGACCATTTCCGCAAAATCGCCGGTGCGGTGGGCGAAGGTGCCTTTGGTGGGGCGCATTTCATGCAGCACCACGGGGACGCCGAATTGTGCGGCCTGCCATGCGGCTTCCGAGCCTGCCATGCCGCCGCCGATGATGTGTAAGGGTTCCATGGGGGGGGACTTAGGGGGTTTTGCGGCGGAAAGAAAGAGCGGGGGTTTCACACCCCCGCACCCCCTGGGATATTTGTGCAAGAATGAAAGGTGTGCAGTGCGGTGCGTTCTTGGGCGACGAATTGGGCGGGGTCCTGATCCCGGTAGCGGCCAAGGGCGGTGGCCTTGTCGAAAAAGCCCGTGGCGGGCAGGTTTTGGTTCAGGCGACCGGAGACGAGGGCGGCGCGGAAGGGGTGGTTTTGGGTGGCGTCCTCCTCCATCAGCGCCTCAAGTGCGGCGGTCAGGCGGGCGATGGTGCCGGGACCGGTAAGGTTGAGGTCTTTTGCTAGGGCGCCGCAGGTGGTGGTCTGGTTCAGCGCGGCCAGGTCTGCCAGCCGCGCTGTAAGGGTAGGGGTCATTCGGCGTCCTGTTCGGGGACGCGGGCGACGGAGACCACATCTTCGCTGTCGCGGGTGTTCAGGACCTTGACGCCTCCGGCCCCACGCGAGCGGAAGCTGATCTGATCCACCGGCACGCGGATTGACTGGCCGGTGGAGGTGGCCAGCATGATCTGATCCGACCGGTCTACCTTGAACGAGGCGATCAGGGTGCCGCCGCGCATGGCACTGTCCATCGCTTTTACGCCCATGCCGCCGCGTCCGCGCACCGGGTAGTCGTGGCTGGAGGAGAGTTTGCCGGTGCCGGAGGTGGTGATCGTCAGGACAAGATCCTCGGCTGCCGACATTTGCGCGTAGCGGTCGGGGGAGAGTTGGCCGAGTTCGGTTGGGGCATCGGCGGCTTCGGCATCGGGTTCATCCGCCTCGGCCTCTTCGGTGACGCCGGCCATCAGGCGGCGTTGCTTGAGGTAGGCGTCGCGTTCGGCTGGATCAGCCTCGAAGTGGCGGATCACGGACATTGACACGACCTTGTCACCGTCCGCCAGACGGATGCCGCGCACGCCGGTTGACCCGCGCGATTTGAAGACGCGGATGTCGGTGGTAGCGAAGCGGATGGCGCGGCCCAGGGCGGTGACCAGCATGACGTCATCCTGATCATCACAGATGGCGGCATTCACCAGCGTCACACCTTCGGGCAGCTTCATCGCGATCTTGCCGTTACGTTGAACGTTGGTGAAATCGGACAGGTCGTTCTGCCGCACATCGCCGTCAGAAGTGGCGAAGACGATTTGCAGGTTGTCCCAATCAAGTTCCGGCACATCGACCGGCATCAGGGCGGCGATGGAAATGCCGGGCACGATCGGCAGGATGTTGACGATGGCCTTGCCCTTGGCGGTGCGGCCCGCCAGCGGCAGGCGCCAGGTTTTCAGCTTGTAGACCATGCCATCGGTCGTGAAGAACAACAGCGGCGTGTGGGTGTTGGCGACGAAAAGCGTCGTCACCACATCGTCATCCTTGGTGGCCATCGAGGCCAGACCCTTGCCGCCGCGGTTCTGTTGGCGGAATTCGGCCAGAGGGGTGCGTTTGATGTAGCCGCCAGAGGTGATGGTGACGACCATATCCTCACGCTCGATCAGGTCTTCGTCCTCCATATCGCCGGACCAGTCGACAATTTCAGTGCGGCGGGGGACGGCGAAGAGCGCCTTCACCTCGCGCAACTCGTCCGAGATGATCGCCATGATCCGGTCCCGGGAGCCCAGAATTTCAAGGTAGTCCTTGATCTTGGCGGCCAGTTCTTCCAACTCGTCGGTGACTTCCTTGACGCCCAAGGCGGTCAGGCGTTGCAGGCGCAGCTCCAGAATGGCGCGGGCTTGCGCTTCCGACAGGTTATAGGTGCCGTCATCGTTCATCGTGTGCGACGGATCGTCGATCAGCTTGATGTAGGCTGCGATATCATGGGCGGGCCAGCGCCGCGTCATCAGCTTTTCGCGCGCTTCTGCCGCATCAGCCGAGGCGCGGATCGTGCGCACGATCTCATCGACGTTGGAAACCGCGACAGCCAGACCGCAAAGGATATGGCTGCGTTCCCGCGCCTTACGCAGTTCGTAAGCGGTGCGGCGCGCCACAACTTCCTCACGGAAGGTGATGAAATAGCTGAGGAAATCGCGCAGGCGCAGGGTTTCGGGGCGGCCACCGTTCAGGGCCAGCATGTTGCAGGCGAAAGAGGTCTGCATCGGCGTGAAACGGAACAGCTGGTTCAGCACCACATCCGGCGTCGCGTCGCGCTTCAGTTCAATCACCACGCGCACGCCGATCCGGTCGCTTTCGTCAGCGACGTTCGAGATACCCTCGATCTTCTTTTCGCGGACCTGCTCGGCGATGATCTCGATCATCCGGGATTTGTTGACCTGATAGGGCACCTCGTCGATGATAATCGCAAAACGGTCTTTGCGGATTTCCTCGATATGGGTTTTGGAACGGATAATCACCGACCCACGGCCCTCAAGATAGGCTTTGCGCGCACCGGAACGGCCCAGAATCAGCGCGCCGGTGGGGAAATCGGGCGCCGGAATGATCTCCATCAGGCGTTCGGTCGAAAGATCGGGGTCGTCGATCAAAGCCAGCGTGCCGTCGATGACTTCGCCAAGGTTGTGCGGCGGAATCCGGGTGGCCATGCCGACAGCGATGCCTTCAGCGCCGTTGACCAGCATGTTGGGGAAGCGGGCGGGAAGGACGGTGGGTTCCTTGTCCTTGCCGTCATAATTGTCCTGGAAATCAACGGTGTCCTTGTCGATATCCGCCAGAAGGAAGGATGCCGGCTTATCCATCCGCACTTCGGTATAGCGCATGGCGGCCGCGTTATCGCCGTCCATGCTTCCGAAGTTGCCCTGGCCGTCCAGCAGCTTCAGGCTCATCGAAAACGGCTGCGCCATCCGCACCAAGGCGTCATAAATCGCGCTGTCGCCGTGCGGGTGGTATTTACCCATCGTGTCGCCCACCGGACGCGCCGACTTGCGGTAAGGCTTCTCATGCGTGTTTGTCGTTTCATGCATCGCAAACAGGATGCGCCGGTGCACAGGTTTCAACCCGTCGCGCAGGTCAGGGATCGCCCGGCTGACAATGACCGACATGGCATAGTCAAGATACGCCGTCCGCATCTCGGTCGAGATATCCACCTGCGGCCCGTGGTAGGTGGGTTTGAGAGGTTCTTCAGTGTTTTCAGGGGGTTCGGTCGTGTCGCTCAACGGGGGGCGCGCCTTCGGTGCAAGAACAATATTGTGCTGACGGCAGTTTACCCCATACTGCATAGGGGGTGCAAGGACTGCCGCTCTGCTGCCTTGGCAGCCAGCAAGGCAGAGTGCCAACACACTGTATTCATTGCAAATTAATAAGGTTCAGGCAGACTTCCCCCATGAGGCGGAAATGGAGGCTGACATGCGCTCACCTGAAACCGAACTTATGCTGAAAGGCTGGGGCCTGACGACGGCGGAGTTCTTCTACGCGATGCCGGATTATCGCCATGTCCTGAACAGTTACGTCTGGCAGGACTATGATCTGGCGCCCGACTATCCGACGCTGTTCAAGTTCGTCGCGTTCTGGCGGGCCAAGCTGGACGGCCCGCTGCATTCGGTGCGCTTCACCCACCGCAAACTGATTTCCCCTGGTGAGTGGAGGAATGTTACTGGAGAGTTTCGTCTGAACTAGGCCCCATATCCTGCGGCAGGGTTTCGGTAGGATGGGCAATTTGCCCATGTTCCAGATATTTGGCCGCCTCTTTGCGCGCCCAGCTTTTCATATGCGGCCCATGCTCGGCCAGCCACAGCGAGACGCGGCGCGCATCATGCTTGGACAGATCGCGCAGCCACCAGGCAATCGCCTTTTGGATGAACCAATCCTTGTCGCTGGTGTAAATCGCGCACCAGTCCAGCACCCTTTCGCGCGCCGCAAGGTCGCGCTCTTTGGGAAAGTTCTGCTTGGTCCAGCCCAAGGTCATCACCAATGCCGCCCGCCGCGCCCACATCAGCGGAAAGGTCGTCCACCCCTCCACCTCATCCAGCCGCGCGGGGTCCGCCATCAGCCGCCGCCCGCCTGCATCGCAAACGTGGTCGGCAATCGCCCAGGCGTCAAGCTGCGGCACCCAAGTGGAGATCAAGGCCCAGACCGCGCCATCTTCGGCAATCCGCGCCTGCGTCAGCAATTTCGCCGCCGCGATCCGCGCCTCGTGAATGTCGGTCTGCCACAGGGCTGCGGCCAAAGCCACCCGCCCCGGCACATCCAGCTCCGCCCGCCAGCCCGTCGCCAGTTTGGTGATCTGCGGCACCGAAACGCCCAGATACCGCCGCGCCACCTTGTGATAGGCCGCAGCGGCCGTCGCACGGTCGGCGTCGCCCAAGGCTTCCAGTTCCGCCACAGCCCTGTTCAAGAATTCCTTGGCGGTCATATCCAGCATCCTTCGTCCAACGTTCCCAAGGCTTCGCGCAAGTCATCCACCAGCACATGCCAGAACAAGGGCCCCTTCTGCCCCATCGCGTGCCGCGCCACAACCACCAGTGCCGGGGCAAGGTCCTTGGCCGGTATGGTCAGCCGGTATTCATGATCCCAGTCGGCCATGGACCCATCAAGATCATCGCCATATTCCACTCATGACAGGTGCAAATCACCGTCCGGTTGCAGCTTGGCCGTGATGCGGCTGCCGAATTAGCCCGGCGTGGGCTTGCCGTCGTCCAAGTCCGGAATGGTCCGCATCGTCACTCCACCGTCACCGATTTCGCAAGGTTCCTTGGCTGGTCGACATCCGTGCCCTTCGCAATTGCCGTGTGATAGGCCAGCAGTTGTGCTGGCACCGCATAAAGGATCGGCGCGAACAGGCCCGAAACTTGCGGCATGGTCAGCGACCGCCAGACCCCCTTGCCCGCCTCAGCCACCCCTTGCGCGTCTGATATCAGCAGCACCTTGCCATGCCGCGCCATCACCTCTTGCATGTTCGACACCGTCTTTTCGAACAGGGCGTCGCGCGGTGCCAGCACAATCACCGGTACGCGGGCGTCAATCAAGGCAATCGGCCCGTGCTTCAACTCGCCCGAGGCATAGCCTTCGGCGTGGATGTAGCTGATTTCCTTCAACTTCAGCGCACCTTCCAAAGCCAGCGGATACATCGCCCCGCGCCCCAGAAACAAAACATCCTGCGCCTCCGCCAGTTCCTCCGCCACTTGGGCAATCTCGCCCGAAAGCCCCATCGCGTGGTTCATCAGCCCCGGCAAAGCGGCAAGATCCCCCAGGTGCCGCGCCAGCCCCGCCTGATCCAGCCGCCCCCGGTCGACCGCCGCCTTCAGGGCCAGCAGGGCCAGTGTCGCAAGCTGGCAGGTGAACGCCTTGGTCGAGGCCACGCCCACCTCAATCCCCGCCATGATCGGCAGTGCCAGATCAGCCTCGCGCGCAATTGACGAGGTCGTCACATTCACCACCGCCACCACCTTGGCGACCTTGCCTTTGGCATAGCGCAGGGCGGCCAAAGTATCGGCCGTCTCACCCGACTGGCTGATGAACAAGGCCCAGCTGCGGTTTGACAAAGGCGGCTCGCGGTAGCGGAATTCAGATGCGATATCAACCTCGCAGGGCAGACCCGCAATCTGTTCGAACCAGTATTTAGCGATATGGCAGGCGTATGACGCCGTCCCGCAGGCCACCAACGTCAGCCGGTCCACCCCGGCAAAATCCACCGCCGACGGCAGCCGTAGGGTGGGGTTATCTACCCCACCTTCCACGTAATGGCGCAAGGCGTCGGCAATCACCACCGGCTGTTCGGCGATCTCTTTGGCCATGAAGTGCTTGTAGCCGGCCTTCTCGATCCGCGTCGTATCGACCTGAATGCGCGTCTCGGCCCGGTTCGCCAACCGGTCCAAGGCGTCGAAAATCTGCGCGCCCTTGCGAGAGATCACCGCCCAGTCGCCTTCCTCCAGATAGGTCACCCGGTCGGTCATCGGGGCCAAAGCAATGGCATCAGACCCCACATACATCTCGCCGATCCCATGCCCGATCGCCAGGGGCGAGCCCTTGCGGGCCGCGATCATCAGGTCATCCTCGCCGTCAAACAGAAAGCACAGTGCGAAAGCGCCATGCAGGCGTTTCAGGGTTTCGCGGGCAGCCTCCACCGGGCTGCGGCCTTGGTCCATGTAAAACCGCGCCAGAAGGGCCACGGTTTCGGTATCAGTCTCTGATTCGAACGACAGGCCCGCCTCGGTCAGTTCGGTGCGCAATTCCCGGAAGTTCTCGATGATGCCATTGTGCACCACCGCCACCGGCCCGGATTTGTGCGGATGCGCGTTCAAGGTCGTAGCCGCCCCATGCGTCGCCCAGCGCGTGTGGCCGATGCCGGATTTGCCCGCGAGCGGCTGATGCACAAGCAGATCCGACAGGTTGACCAGCTTGCCCACCGCGCGCCTGCGGTCGAGGGTGCCGTGGTTCACCGTGGCAATTCCCGCCGAATCGTAACCGCGATATTCCAGCCGCTTCAAAGCCTCGACCAGCAGCGGGGCCACTTCATGCAGCCCCAGAACGCCCACAATTCCACACATATCTGTCTCTTTCCCGTTTGGCAGGCATGGGCAGATTGCCCATCCTACCTGAATTCACCCGCAGCGCCCTGTCCCATTGGCAGGATGGGCAATCTGCCCAGCTAACCGCGCGCCGCCTTGATCGCCTTCAGTCTTTCCCGCAGCCTCAGGGCCAGCCCCGGTTTGTTGATCTGCCTTGCCCGGCCCAAAGCCACAGCCCCCGCAGGCACATCCTCGGTGATAACAGACCCCGAGCCGGTCAGCGCCCCATCCCCCACGCTCACCGGGGCTATCAGCATGGTGCTTGACCCGATGAAAGCGTTCTTGCCAATCTCTGTCCGGTGTTTCAGCACGCCGTCATAGTTGCAGGTGACAGTCCCCGCGCCGATGTTGGTGAATTCCCCCACATGCGTGTCGCCCAGGTAGGTCAGATGCCCGACCTTGACGCCCTCATCCAGCACGGAATTCTTGATTTCCACGAAGTTGCCGACATGCACATCCTCCGCCAGTTCCGCCCCCGGACGCAGCCGTGCAAAGGGCCCGACGCTGGCGCCGCGAGAGACATGGCACCCCTCAAGATGGCAGAAGCCCTTGATTTCGGCCCCCGATTCCACCGTCACCGCCGGGCCGAAGATCACATTCGGCCCCACCACCGCATCGCGGCCGATCCAGGTATCAAGCGCAAAGAACACCGTCTCGGGCGCGGTCAGGGTCACGCCATTCTCCAGCGCGTCAAAGCGGGCGCGGGTCTGGAAAGCGGCTTCGGCTTGCGCAAGTTGGTGCCTTGTGTTGATCCCTAAAGTCTCGGCCTCGGGGCAGATGACGTAGCCGACCGACAGGCCCTCGGCCCGTGCCAGTTCGACGATGTCGGTCAGGTAGTATTCCTTGGCCGCGTTCGCGTTCTTCACCTGCGCCACCAGCCGGAACAGGGTTTTCGCCTCGGCACAGACGACGCCAGAGTTGCAAAGGGCAATCGCCCGCTGCGCCTCGGTCGCCTCTTTATATTCTACAATCGCCTTCAACTCAGAGCCTTCGACGATCAGACGGCCATAGCGGCCGGGGTCGTTCGGCTCAAAGCCAAGGATCACCACGGCGTGGCGGGTGCGGGCTTCCAGCATCGCCTCCAGCGTTTCGACCCGGACAAACGGGGTGTCGCCATAAAGCACGATAGCCTCGCCTTCGGCCTCGGCCAAAAGGGGGGCGGCTTGGGCGACCGCATGACCGGTGCCCAGTTGCGGGTCCTGCACGACGGTTTCAATCGCCTCGTCAAAGGCCAGTGCCGCTTTGGCCACGGCTGCGGCCTCGTGCCCGGTCACCACCACGACCCGCGACGGCTCCAGCGCGCGGCCTGTGGCCAAGGCATGGTGCAGCATGGGCACGCTGGCCAAGGGGTGCAGCACCTTTGGAATGTCGGAATTCATCCGTGTGCCCATGCCTGCGGCCAGAACGATCAATGAAACCTGCATATGCCTCTTTCCTTTGTCTTTGCCCCGTTTTACCCCGCAAGGGCTGCGCCGCAAGGGGGCAGCGGCTCACACCATGTTTCAATGGAACAGGTCTATACGTCGTCGGAGGTAAGATGCGCACCGTAGTCTTTGATCTGGACGGAACTTTGGCCGATACCAGCGCCGATCTGCTGGCCGCCGCCAATGCCTGCTTTGAAGGCTTGGGGCATGGGGCGTTGCTCGGGCCGCAAGATGCGTTGACGGCGTTTCATGGCGGGCGGGCGATGTTGCGGCTGGGGTTTGGCCGGCTGGGTGCCCCCTGGAGCGAACAGGATGTCGACCGCGAATATCCAAGGCTTTTGTCCACCTATGCCGAGGTGCTGGACCGCGAGACGCAGCTTTACCCCGGTGCCGTGCAAGCGGTCGAGGCGTTGCGGCAAGCGGGCTTTGCCACCGCCATCTGCACCAACAAGCCCGAGGGGCTGGCGGTGGAACTGGTGCGGCGGCTGGGCATAGCGCCCCTGTTCGGTGCGCTGGTCGGCGCCGATACCTTCCCGGTGCGCAAGCCCGACCCAGTGCCTTACGTGGCCGCGGTGGAACGGGCAGGCGGCAAGGTCGCCCGTTCCATGCTGATCGGTGACACCCAGACCGACCGTGACACGGCGCGTGCCGCAGGCGTGCCCATCGTGCTGGTCACCTTCGGGCCGGAAGGCCACGCCATCACCCGCCTGCAACCTGACGCGCTTTTGCGACATTACGACGACCTTCCCGCGCTTGCCGAAACCCTGATTACCTGAGACAACCCCCACCTCGCCTGCCCGATAGGAGCCGTCATGACGGATGCTGCCAAACCCGGCTCGCGACATGCGGTCAATTTCGTGCTGCTGACCGTGGTTCTGGATATGGTGGGCTTTGGCATCATCATTCCGGTACTGCCCAACCTGATTGGCGATGTGGCGCATGTGGGTCTGGCCGAGGCGGCCCGGCTTGGTGGCTGGATGGCTGCGGCCTATTCCATTGCCCAATTCGCCTTTGGCCCGCTGATGGGCAACCTGTCAGACCGCTTCGGGCGCAGGCCCCTGTTGTTGCTGGCCATTTTCGGTCTCGGCGTGAACTTTCTGGCGCAGGCCCTGGCCCCGACGGTGGGCTGGCTGTTCTTTGGCCGGACCTTGGCCGGGGTCTGCGGGGCGTCCTGGGTGATTGCCAACGCCTATATCACCGACATCACCCCGCCCGAGGAACGCGGCGCCGCCTTTGGCAAGATGGGTGCCGTCTTCGGGCTTGGCTTTGTCATCGGCCCGGCGATTGGCGGTTTGCTGGGTGAACTCGGGCCCCGCGTGCCATTCTACGCCGCAGCCTGCGTGTCGTTCATCAATCTGATCTACGGGTTTTTCGTCCTGCCCGAGACGTTGAAGCCGCAAAACCGCCGTGTCTTTGAATGGCTGCGGGCCAACCCGTTCGGCGCGTTCAAAGTGTTCAGCCAATACCACGGCGTGCTGCCGATGTGCCTTGTGGTGGCGCTGTTCATGTTCTTCACCTCGGTCTATCCGGCGATCTGGCCGTTCTGGGGCAAGGCGCGGTTTGGCTGGTCGCCTGCCATGGTCGGCCTGTCGCTGGCGTTTTTCGGCATGATCATGGCGGGGTTTCAGGGCGGTTTGACCGCACGTTTCACGGTCTGGTTTGGCGAGCGGAAATCGGTCGCCATCGGGCTTGCCTGCGCCACCATTGCCGCCACCGGCTATGGGCTGGCGGGGTCACTGCCGGTGGTGGTGCTGTTGATGTTCGTGCATGGGCCAGAGGGGTTCATTCACCCGATGCTGACCGCCCTGATGTCCAAACGCGTGCCGGAAAATGCGCAAGGCGAGTCGCAGGG
Source organism: Rhodobacterales bacterium (assembly GCA_043721775.1). Taxonomy (GTDB): domain Bacteria; phylum Pseudomonadota; class Alphaproteobacteria; order Rhodobacterales; family Rhodobacteraceae; genus Stagnihabitans. The sequence goes on along the minus strand of JAYSQA010000358.1, from coordinate 8,984 downwards.
CGGCTTGTCGGCGATCATGAGTGTGGCGATGCTGCTGGGCACGATCTTTTACGCACAATTGTTCGGGTATTTCATGTCGAACGCCGCCCCTTTCCAATCGCCCAATGTGTCCTACTATGTCGCAGGGGCCGGAATGGCGCTGACCCTGGCGATCTTTCTGTGGCTGATCGGGCATGAACGCGAAACGGGTGCTGCATGACGGAAACCTTCAGCGGCAATTTCACCCAGCAGGAACCGATCCCGGAAGCGGGCATCGAGGCCGCCATCGCCGTTCTGCGATCAGGCCGCCTGCACCGCTATAACACGGCGGCGGGTGAGGTGGCCGAGGCCGCCTTGCTGGAACAGGAGTTCGCCGCGTTGACCGGGGCAAAGTACTGCCTTGCCGTCGCCTCAGGGGGTTATGCCTTGGGCTGTGCCTTGCGCGCACTGGAGGTGCGGCATGGCGAGCCTGTGCTGACCAACGCCTTTACCCTTGCCCCGGTGCCGGGCGCGATTGCGGCGGTGGGGGCAGAGCCGGTGTTTGTCGAGACGACCGACGCGCTGGTGATCGACTTTGCCGATCTTGCGGCGAAGGCGGTGGCAACTGGCGCGCGTCTGCTGATGCTAAGCCACATGCGCGGACATTTGTGCGACATGGAGGCGCTGATGGTGCTTTGTGGCCGCTTGGGGGTGACGGTGATCGAGGATTGCGCCCATACGATGGGGGCCACGTGGAACGGCGTGCCCTCGGGCCGGCATGGGGCGGTGGCCTGCTATTCGATGCAGACCTACAAGCATGTGAATGCGGGTGAGGGTGGCTTTCTGATTTCCGACGATGCTGACCTGATGGCGCGCGCCGTGCTGCTGTCGGGCAGCTACATGCTGTATGGCAAGCACCTCGCCTCTCCGCCGGTTGAGGTGTTCGAGGGCGTGCGGATGGTGACACCCAATGTCTCGGGCCGGATGGACAACCTGCGTGCCGCTATCCTGCGGCCCCAGTTGCAGCTGCTGGGCGCGAGGGTCGCGCGCTGGGCAGAACTGTACCGCACGCTTGAGGCGGGCCTTCAGGCCACGCCGGGGCTGGCGCTGGTGCCGCGGGCCGCAGGTGAAAGCTTTGTCGGATCGTCGTTTCAGTTCCGCCTGCCCGATTGGTCACCCGCCCGGATCGCACTATTCCTGCACCGCTGCGCAGCGCGTGGGGTAGAGTTGAAATGGTTTGGCGCGGCAGAGCCGGTTGCCTTCACCTCGCGCTATGACCATTGGCGCTATGCACCGGCGCAGTCTTTGCCGCAGACCGACCGGATATTGGCGGGGCTGATCGACCTGCGCCTGCCCTTGACCTTCACGCCCGAGGATAGCGAGATGATCGCCCGGATCATCCGGGCCGAGGCTTTGGTGGTGGGGCAGGGCGAGGAACCGGAAAGCGTTGCAGCACCCGCAATTCAATAGCGCGCTCTGCGGACCCGGCTGGGAGGGTTTCACACCCTCCCAGACCCTCCCGTGGGATATTTATGAACAAATGAAAGAATTTTAGACAAGTTTGAATTGCTTGGCGAGTTTCAGGCCCTGGCCCTGGTAGTTTGACGCTATGCCGGTGCCGTAGAGCATGTCGGGACGCGCGGCCATCCGTTCATAGACCAGACGCCCGACGACCTGGCCATGTTCGAGGACGAAGGGGGCCTCGTGGCAGCGCACTTCGAGGACGCCGCGCGAGCCTGCACCTCCGGCAGCGGCATAGCCGAAGCCGGGGTCGAAGAAACCGGCGTAGTGGACGCGGAATTCGCCGACCATGGCGAGGTAGGGCGCCATCTCGGCCGCGTAGTCGGGCGGGATGGTGACGGCCTCACGCGACACAAGGATGTAGAAGGCGCCGGGGTCGAGGATTATCTGGCCGTTGGTGGCGCGGACCTCCTCCCAGAAGTCGCGGGCGGGGTAGTGGGCGATGCGGTCAAGGTCGATGACGCCGGTATGGGGTTTGGCGCGGTAGCCTAGAAGGTCGTTCGCCGGCATGTGTGAATTGGCCGGGTGCAGGTCGGCAGCGTGCAGGTTGGCAGGGCGCAGGTCCACTGAAAAGCCAAGGCCTTCCGAGATCACCGGGTCGCCAGACACCAGCGGGTCGGTGGCGTGCAGTGTGCGCAGGGCGGCGTCCGACAGAACCGCATGGCCACGCCGGAAGCGGATCTGGTTCAGGCGCTGGCCGGGGCGGACAAGGACGGAAAAGCTGCGCGGGCAAACCTCGGCATAGAGGGGGCCGTGGTAGCCTTCGGGGATGCGGTCGAATTCCGTGCCGCCGTCGGTGATGGTGCGGGTCAGAAGGTCCAGCCGCCCGGTCGAGCTTTTGGCATTGGCGACCGCCGACAGGCCCTCGGGCAGGGCCAGCGCCTCCAGCAGGGGCACGACGTAGACGCAGCCCTTTTCCAGAACCGCGCCGCGCGACAGGTCGACCTCATGCATGGTGAACTCTTCCAGCCGGTCGGCGACCTTGCGGCCTGCGCCCGCAAGGAACGAGGCGCGCACCCGGTAAGCCATGCTGCCCAGCCGCAGATCAAGGCTGGCGGGCTGGACCTGGCCTGGGTCTACCGCCGGGCTGGCGATGATGCCGCCCGTCGCAATCAATTCCCGCAGGGCTTGCGAGGGCAGAACGCCATGCATTGTCATCCGGCACGCCTTCCGCAGGATATTTCCGGCCAAGTCAGCCATTTCCAACAAAAAACCGCACGTAGGCCCTGGGCCATACGTGCGGTTTTGTTAATGGTCGGGCCGGAGAGATTCGAACTCTCGACCTCCCGCCCCCCAGACGGACGCGCTAACCAGGCTGCGCTACGACCCGACGATCATGACGCTTCATAACAATATTCCGGGCAGGGGCAAGCGAGAAAATTCATCTTTTCAAACGGTCGGACGGCGCAACCGCTGCGCCTCGGCCATCTGGGCGTGCAACAGGCCAAGCCGGGAATGCAGTTCGGCCAACGGGGCTGCTGTAGCGGGCGACAGGGGCTGGCCAAGCTGGCGCAACCGGGCGGAAATGCCTGCGAGTTTGGGCACTTCGGCGGCGAAGCTGCGACCGGCGTCCGGCCCGGGAGCGCGCGCCTCAGGCTCAGTGGCGTCTGGCCAGGCCGCTTCTGCCCCTGCGGCCTCAGGCTCCGTCGCTTCCGGCTTTGCCGCTTCTGGCCAGCCCATCTCGGGCGGGGCGGGCGCAAGCCTGTCGGCATCAAGGGCAATCTTGGTGGTCTCGGCCTCGGTTTCTGCGACCGGCACATTCAACGGGGTGACCGAGGCGCCCTCATACGGGTCAGGTTCGGCCCAGACATGCGGGGCTTCGGCTTCGAAGGGCAGCGAGCGTTGCTTGGGGTCAGACGCGGGCTTTGGCCTTGTGCCACGCGGGCCGGAAAAGGCAAGGAAGCCGCCGTCACCGTCACGCGGCACTTCGGCTGAGGATTGTACGGCCTCTGGCTGGTCGCCCACCACGGGTGGCGCGAACAGGCTTTTGACGACAGCACCCTGGTGCGGCAATCCGGTGGGGCGCCGGGTCAGGCCCGTCATCGGAACAAGAACCTGGGTTTCTGTGATCTCCCCCGCCTCAAGTTCCAGATCGGCCCCAAGTTCCAGATCGGCCTCAAGTTCCAGATCAGCCTCCGGATTCAGATCGCCAAGGTCGCCGCCCAGACCCGCCACATGGCGCACACCCTGCTCGCGCAGCACCTTCTGCACGCCGCGAATGGTCATCCCCTCGGTGTGCAGCAACTGCCTTATGCCTGACAGCAGTGCCACATCGGCGGGCCGGTAATAGCGCCGCCCGCCCGCCCGCTTGACTGGCTTGATCTGCGGAAACCGGCTTTCCCAGAACCGCAGCACATGGGCCGGCGTTTCCAACACCTCGGCCACTTCGGAAATGGTGCGGAAGGCGTCCGGTGCTTTGTCCATCCGGCAGGCCGCCCCTTACTTGGCGCCGCCCGCCACGCGATCCTTCATCAGATGCGAGGGACGGAAGGTCAGCACCCGGCGCGGCGAGATTGGAACCTCGTCCCCGGTCTTTGGGTTGCGTCCGACCCGCGCGGTCTTGGCGCGCAACGAGAAGGTGCCGAACGAGGAAATCTTCACAGTCTCCCCCGCGGCCAGCGCGTCAGACACATGCTGCAAAACCGATTCAACCAATTGCGCGGATTCGTTGCGCGACAAACCCACTTCACGGAACACCGATTCGCTCAGGTCCATGCGTGTCAGCGTCTTCTCAGCCATTCTGTCCCTCCGGAATATTTCCAGCAAACGATGAGCCGGATCAAATTGCGAGTCAATAACAATGGCTTGTGACGCGTTCTTTAGATACCAAGTTATGTATGCAACCGGCGGACAACGTCCCAGTTCACCGAGGCACAAATACTCCGCAGGGGGTCTGGGGGACGCGAAGTCCCCCAGCCGGGTCCGCAGAGCGTTACCAGTCGGGCGTTACCAGCGCAAAACCACCGCACCCCAGGCCAGACCGCCGCCAATTGCCTCGGTGACGATCAGGTCGCCTTGCTTGATCTGCCCGCGCTGAACGCCTACCGACAGGGCGAGGGGGATCGAGGCGGCAGAAGTGTTGCCGTGGTCTTGCACCGTCACCACAACGCGGTCCATCGGCACCTGCATCCGCTTGGCGGTGCCTTCGATGATGCGGATGTTGGCCTGGTGCGGCACGATCCAGTCAACGTCCGCGCTGGTCAACCCGGCCTTGTCCAAGGCGGCATGTGCGGTTTCTGCCAGCTTTTCCACCGCGTGGCGGAAGACTTCCTTGCCCAGCATACGAAGTTTGCCGGTCACACCCGACGACACACCACCATCGACATACAACAGGTCGCGCAAGCGGCCGTCGGAATGCAGGTCGGTTGCCAGAACCCCCCGGTCGGCCGAGGTGCCGTCGCACTCTTGCGCCTCAAGCACCAAAGCTCCGGCGCCGTCGCCGAACAGCACGCAGGTGGTGCGGTCGTTCCAGTCCATCAGCTTCGAGAATGTCTCGGCCCCGATCACCAGGACGCGCTTGGCCTGACCCGACAGGATCATGCCGTTGGCCGTTGACAGCGCATAGACAAACCCGGCGCAAACCGCCTGCACATCAAATGCAAAACCGCTGGTCATGCCGATATTGGCCTGCACCATGGTCGCGGCTGACGGGAAGGTGAAATCGGCGGTCGAGGTGGCCAGCACAATCGCATCAATCTCTGACGCGGCCATCCCGGCGCTGGCCAAAGCGGCCAGGGCGGCGCGGGTGGCAAGATCGGATGTCGTCTGACCCTCCGCCGCGAAGTGGCGACGTTCAATGCCGGACCGGCTTTTGATCCATTCATCGCTGGTTTCCACCAGCAGTTCCAACTCGGCATTGGCCACAACCCGGTCGGGCAAATAATGCCCGACGCCCCTGACCACGGCGCGCAATGTCATTCCGGTTGCCCCGCTCCCACATCTCGGGGCGCTGTCGAGGCCCCTTCGGTGGCACTCTGCCCCGTGGACTGGGTGGATGCAACCCGCGCCGCAAGCCTTTCGCGGAAACCGCTTTTGGCCAGCTTGTAGGCCATGTCCAAGGCAGCAGCGACCCCGGTGGCATCCGAAGAGCCATGCGATTTCACCACGATGCCGTTCAGCCCCAGAAACACCCCGCCATTCGACCGCCGCGGGTCCATGCGCTTGCGCAGCCGGTTCAGTGCATTGGTGGCCAGCAGGGCCGCGAATTTCGACAGGATGGTGGCATTGAACGCCTCGCGCAGGAAGTCGCCAATCAGGCGCGCGGTGCCCTCGCCGGTTTTCAGTGCCACGTTGCCGGTGAAGCCATCGGTGACAATCACATCGACCCGGTTCGAGGGCAGATCGACGCCTTCGACATAGCCGATATATTCATAATCCCCGCGTGACGCCGCAGCCGCAATCTGGTCGCTGGCGGATTTCAACTCGGCGCTGCCTTTGTGCTCTTCGGTGCCGACGTTCAGCAGGCCGACGCGCGGACGCTCAAGCCCCATGCCGTTCCTCGCATAAGATGCGCCCATCATCGCATATTGCAACAGGTCCGCCGCATCGGCCTTGATGTCAGCCCCGGCGTCCAGCATCAGGTTGAAGCCCCCCGGATTGCGCGAGGGCCACAGGCAGGCAATCGCCGGACGGTTGACCCCGGGCAGCTTGCGCAGCCGGATCATCGACACCGCCATCAAGGCCCCGGTGTTGCCACAAGACACCGCTACCTTCGCTTCGCCCGAGCGGACAGAATCAATAGCGCCCCACATCGAGGTGCCTTGGCCGTGCCGCATCACCTGGCTTGGCTTGTCCGCCATCGTGACAACGCGCGCCGCCGGACGCACCATCGCCCGGCCCGACAGATCGGGGTAACGGGCCAGAATTTTGGTCAGTTCGCTTTCATCGCCATGCAGGATGAAATCGGCATCCGGCTTTTCGGCGGCACACATGGCAAGACCGGCGACCACAGCCGCCGGTCCACGGTCGCCGCCCATGGCGTCAACCGAAAGTACGATCCGTTCCGAGCCAGCCCCGAAGGTCCCCTTCGCCGAAGTCAGCGCCAAGCCGGACGCCGAGTTCAGCGCCGCGCCAGCCGCCGGGTTCAACGCCGTCTTGGGCGTGCCTTCGGCGGATAGGCCTTGGCGCGCCTGGGACATGGGAATTGCCCGGAGGAGGCGGCTTACGCCGCGTCCTCGTCAGACGCCACGGTGGACTTCGACGCCACGACTTCGCGGGCATCGTAATGGCCGCACGCGCCACACACGTGGTGCGGGCGCTTCAGTTCGCCGCAATTGGAGCATTCAGCCGGGTTTGCGGCCACAAGCGCGTCATGCGACTGGCGCATACCGGTTTTCGAAGAGGTCGTTTTGGTCTGCGGGACAGCCATGTCTCACCTAAAGTTCTTGGGGACAGGCCCCTGTTTTCTTGGCACTTTCATCGGGCAACCCCAGCGGTCAAGCCCGGTCAGGCCGCGCCAATTGCATGCCTGTGAATGAGGCGCGGAACATAGACGGATTTTGGCCGGGCGCAAGTCCCTTTCTTGGTCCGCTCTGGTGCCACAGGGCCTTGGCACCACGTCCCGGGTCGCCTTCGCTTCACGTCGCTTGAAGCTTTTACGCGGCGTCCTTATCAGCCTTCGTTCAGGTTCCCGTGCCGCCTTGGTCTTTCGGTTTCAGCACCAGTCCGGCAAGTCCGGCAAAAGGTTTCAGATCACCTTCGCGCAAGGGGGTCAGGCCCGGTCCGGTGAAGACCGCCTCGCCCAGTTCGACGCCGGGGGCGCGGGGATACATCGGCAGGGACAGCGCCAAAGCCTCGATCGCGACAGCGGCCGCGTCAATCACTTCGGGCAGGGCCTCCTGGGTGTCATCCTCGGGGATCTCGATCTCATTGTCGTCGGGTACCACATAGTCTTGCAGATAGCGGCGGCGGACCTCTTCGCTGATCGGGGTCGTCACCGGGTCAAGGGTGACCGAACAGGGCTGGATGACGCTTGCCACCAGCTTGCCGGTCAAGACCAAGTCGCGTTTGCCCGAGGGGCGGATTTCGCCGTCAAACTCAAACTTCGGCAGGTCCAGCAGGCCCAAGGCATCGGCAATCGCCTTACGCTCGGGTGCCGAAGGGCGAAACCGCACGTGGGTTGAAGTGCGGCCCGCGATGGCAGTTACCTTGAACGGCAGGCTGGGCAGCGCGGTCTGGTTTGCGGAAACTTCGGGCTTCGGGGGATGGTTCGGGGGAGGGTGGGACATGGCGGGGCTCCTTGTGGGGCGCGGATCGGGGGGCGCAAGGCCGTTCTGGCGGCTTAGAACTGCTGTGGGGCAGGGGTCAAGCGTTCCTTTCTTGAACGAGGGCCCCTGCATGATGTAAGCCTTGGCATCAGAGGGATCGCTGGCCCGGCGATGGTTCGAAAGATCGGCTTGGCCAAGGGGTGCACCATGGGACATGGCGCATGCTTTGGCTGGGGAGGACAGATCTAGACCTGACAGGGCAGGGGTAGGCATGGCGTTCGAGGCAGGACAGGAAGACGGGCAGGGCCAAAGGCGCAAAGCCAAGGCTGGGGCCAATGCTGGGGTAAAGGCACCTTCAGGCGCCGAAGGCCCCTGCGGGACGGTCCATCGCAGAGGTTTCGCAAGCTCCTGCGGGGTGGCACTTCGCAAAGGTGTGGTGGCAGTCGCCGCAGGTTTGGCTTTGGGTCTGACGGTGGCCTGTACGCCGCTATACTCCAACCACGGCTATGTGCCCGAGGACAAGGATCTTGCCGCCCTCAAGACCGGCGTGGACACCCGTGATTCGGTGGCGGCCTTCCTGGGGCGGCCATCGGCAGAGGGTCTGGTTGGCGATGTCGAATGGTTCTACGTGCAAAGCCGGTGGAAAACCGTTGGCGCCCGCGAACCGCGCGAAATTGACCGGCAGGTGGTGGCGATCAGCTTTGACGCCAAGGGCAACGTGTCCAACATCTAGCGATTCGGGTTGGAGAAGGGCGAGGTGGTGGCGATTTCCCGCCGCATTACGACCGAACCTATCAAGGGCCGCAGCGCGCTGGCGCAGATATTCGGCGCGTTCGGGCGGATCGACCCGGCCAGTCTTTTGAAGAAATAGCGCGTCAGGTTTCCCGGCGGGTGTGCCGGTTGCCAGCCTGCGCCTCCGGCGGGGATATTTGGACAAGTATGAAAACGCAAAGCGCCGGGTTTGAGAGAAGTCGGGCTGCTGGCACGGCAGGTTGGCGGTGGGTCTGGCTGGAAGAGAGTAACGCTGGTACGGGGTCAGGCTGGCGAGCGTCAGGCCTTCGGCTCAAACGTCAGGGCGACACCGTTTATGCAGTAGCGCAAGCCGGTTGGGGCCGGGTCAGCCGGAAGTACATGTCCCAGATGGGCACCTATACGAGGCTCTGTTGCACGACTCGTTGGGGATTCCCTGCGTGACTCCATGGTGTTATACCAACGGCCCGTTCAATTGACCTGTGCCCAGCTTCTGGTTGTGATTGAGGTTACGGTATTTGGGTCGTTGGCGAAGCGGTTCCAGGCGGT
>JAYSQA010000357.1:0-9639 GCA_043721775.1 Rhodobacterales bacterium | reverse complement strand
CTTTTTCGTCGCTCAAGCCACCTTTTTCGCACTTTCCGAGACGGATTTCCCAGATCTTTCACCCGTTTCGTGGGTGATCGGCACTTTTTCAGCAGGCTGTAAGGGTCAACTGCCACTCTGCCCCGATGCGCGCCTTGCCCAAAAGGCTGACGTTGGGAAACAGGCTGACAGGCTTGGTGCATTCCTGCTGAATGTACAACTCCATGTGATCCATCAGGTTTTCGCCGACATTGGCGCTATTGTGCACCACGTCAATTCCAAGCTGGCGCAATTCGCCCTCTGGCCCTATCCCCGACCGCTTCAACAGCACCGGCGACATGATCGAGCCTGCCGACAAGATCACCTCGCGCCCCGCTGTCGCCTTTCAGACTTGCCCGTTCAGCCGGAAACGCACACCTGTGGCCCGCCTGCCCTCGGTCAGCACCTTTTCCACCAAAGCCCCGGTCAGCACCCGCACGTTGCCCCGCGCCCCCATCACACCCTCACGATACAATCATGTAGTATTTCAGCATCTCCCCCGGCTGCCGCCAGTATCCTTTGAACCCCTTGGGGATCAGGAAGGCGTCGCCCGCCTTGTAAGTGGCGGAAAAGCCTTCACTTTCCAGCGTCACCTCACCTTCCAGAACCAGCATGAATTCGTCGCAGGGGTAGCTGCCATAAAACTCGGTATAGCCGCAAGACCGCCAGATGCCCGCTTTCACCCCGGCCCCGGCGCGGTCGTAATACGCGTGGTCAAGGCCAACCGGCTGACCCTCCAGCAAGGTGGCGGTGGGAAGGGGAACCCCGGCAGCGGCCATGAATCCAGCAGGGCCGGAAGCGGAAAAGCGGATCGGATCGGGCATGATCAGCCTTGCGGTTAACCGGACTTGATGTCCTGGAAGATGCGGGTCAGGGCGCGGTCCTGGTCCTCGTTCAGCGCTTTGGGCGCCCAAAGACGGCTGCGCACGGTGGCGTCGGGATAGATCGCAGGGTCGGCCAGAACGGCGGGGTCAACAAAGGCATTCGCCGCCTTGTTGGCATTGGCATAACCGATGAAGTCAGTGCATTTCGCAATCACCTCGGGCGTCATCAGGTAGTTGAGGAAGGCATGCGCGTTGGCCTAGTTCGGCGCATCCTTCGGCACCGCCATCACATCAAACCACAAGGGAGCCCCGGTTTTCGGCACGCCGTAGGCGAGGTTAAGTATGACCCCGGCGCTCGCCGCCCGCGATTTCGCCACGGCATGATCGCCCGACCACGTCATCGCGGCGCAGATATCGCCATTGGGCAGGCCGTTCAGATAATTCTCGTTGTCAAACGCCGTCACATACTGCCGCATCGGTTTGATCAGGTCGGCGGCCTGTCGGTACTGGCTGAAGTCGGTGGTGTCGGGATCAATGCCCAGGTATTTCAACAGTATCGGGATCATGTCGCGCAGGCTGTCATGCAGGCTTAGCCCGCAATCGGCCAGCTTGGCGGCATTTTCCGGCTTGAAGATCGTATCAAGGTTTTCAAAATCCGCATCCGGCAGCCGCGCCTTGACCAAATCAACGTTGAAGGTGAACCCGACAGAGCCCCACATATACGGTGCGCAATGCGCCACACCGGGGTCCCAGGCTGCCAGAATTTTCAACAGGTCGGGGTCAAGGTTCGATCACAAGGGCAACAGCTTGTGGTCCAAAGTGTCAAAGACTCCCGCCTTCAGCAACATCGGCATCGACCGGCCCGCCACATCGACCACGTCATAACCGGTCGATCCTGCCAGCAACTTAGCCTCGCCGTCTTCATAGCTGGAATAGGCGTCATAAACCGGCTTGATCCCGGTTTCGGCCTCAAAATCGGCCAGTGTCGTCTCGCCGATATCTTCAGCCCAGCTGTATATATTGACCGAGCTTGCCCCGGCATAGGATGGCCGCATGAAGGGCAGCGAAAGGCCCGCGCCAAAGCGAGCCAAAGTCGCCCGTCTGGTCAGTTTCATCGCATGTCCTCCGGACTCGACAGCCATCTGCGCCGCGTCACGCTTAGGTTGACCGGTCTGCGGCAGGACTGACAAGTGACAAGAATTCGGCTACCGTCACCTGAAGTGATCCTGAAATGGCTCGAACATGCGCAAATGGCGATCCCTGACCGCCCTGCGCGCCTGCGTGGCGGTGGCGCGCACCGGCAGCGTTTCGGCGGCGGCAGAAGAGTTGCGGGTGACACGGCCTGCGATATCAAAGCAGATTGCGCTTCTGGAACAAGACCTTGGCTGCGCGCTGTTTCACCGTTCCGGCAACCGTATCCAGCCAACCCCGGCGGGCGAGGCGCTTTGTCTGGGGCTTGGCCAAGCCCTTGACCTGATTTCCTTGACGACGGAAAGTGTCGCTTGGGCTGCGGTGCAGGGCCAGCGCGTGCGCCGGCTGGTCTGCCATGATTTCGCCTCCAGTTGGCTGGCCGCGCAGGTTGGTGCTTTTCTGGTCGCCAATCCCGGCATCTCGGTTGAAATAACGGCGGAACTGAATGGTACCTTCCGGCTGGACGAGTTTTTGATTTCCGCATCTTCTACGGCCTGCATGGCCAGCACCCCAAGGGCGGGTTGGCGGAGGCTGAACTGTGCCGCTGGATTGACCTGCCCGTCTGCACCGAGACCTTTGCCGCGCAGTACCTGCAACCGGGCCAGACGGCCGAGATTCCGCACCTGGTGGACGCGAACTATGACGTGCCGGCGGAATGCATGCGCCTGTGCGGCCATGACCTTGACGCCAGGCGCCTGCGCCGGACGCTGTTCAACGAAACCACGCTGCCAGTGAAGGTTGCAGCCTCGGGCGGGGGGCTGGCGGTGGGCGACAGTTTTTTGACGCTGCCGATGATCAGGCTTGGAGAGTTGACCGTGCCCTTCAAGGCCGGTCTGGTCGGCGCGCAGACCTATTCCCTGTTCACCCACGCCCGCGACCGCTCCAAAGCCGACGCCCGCTTTGAACACTGGCTGCGGGCGGCGGTGGCAGCGTACCAATCCACCGTGCTGGAACAGCTTGCTCTGCGCGGCATCACGGTGACCCAACGGGAATGACCGCAAGGCCCGCCCCATCGTTTATTTAGGCAGTTTGTCGATCACGGCTTGAGCGAATGCCTGAATAAGCGCGTTGTAATAGGCATCACTGCTGGCGGTCAGCGTTGTCATGTCGACCGTGGCGGGCAGGAACGTTCTGGCCTGATTGACATCCACCGTCAAAGTGTAATTCCGATAGTTCGAGTTGTCTTTCGGATCGGTGATCGACACGATGCCGACCAGACGGGTATCGGCGGTTCCGATGGTTTCAGTGTAGGAATTGCTCAATTCAACCTCTGACAGATCAATCCCGATCGTTTCGCCCTCGGGCGAAATCCGGTTGACCAGCAAGGCGGTGACCGCATTTTTCAGATCATCGGCGATATGGGTAAAGCGCACGGCGGCCGCCTTGTTGGTGACGGCGGGCAGGTCGATGGTGACGGCGATGTTCGACACCATATCCAGTCCGGCAAGGGCCGGACCAGCAGCGGCGCCAGTCACAAGCAGACCGGCCAGAACAGTTGACAAAACAAAACGAGGCATTGTGGATCTCCACTTCAAGGCCAGGTTCCGGGGTGGAACCGGCGGCATGACCCGTCTTGGGCGGAATGGCGCTGGCTTGGGCTGACATGCATCAGCAGGCCACCAACTAAAAATGACTGGCGTGAAAATAGCGCCCGATTGACGTGGATCAGTGCGACCAAGGTCGAATGATCACAAAAGCAAGGCATGGCAGATTTGCGCAATCTTCCGTGTTTTAACGAGTGTTGATAAAGTGCCGCTGGTTCATGGTGTCCCGCTCGTCCCCTGCGCTGGCGGTGCTTTATCGTTTGTGTCCCGAAAGCCCGTTTCCGGAAAGCGTGTTTTAGCGCAGCAGCGGGCCGTCATGGTCCAGATAGGCACGGTCAAAATCCGCGAAATCGACCAGCCCGTCGAAATCGTCGAAACGCACATGGCCGTTCTGAAAGGTCACAAAGCCGCCCTCGCGCAACTCGCGCAGCACGCGGTTGACGTGGACAGCGCTTAACCCCAGCGCATCGGCCATCAGGTATTGCGACAAGGGGCAGTCATAGCCCGACTTGTCACCCAAACCCACCAGCCGCAGCCGCGCTGCAAGTTCCAGCAGGAAATGCGCGGTGCGTTCGGCGGCATTGCGGCGGCCGATGCCCACCAGATGTTCCACCAGCATCGCCTCATCGCGCGATGCTGCCCACAGCATGGCGGTGGCCAGACGCGGCGTGCGGACGAACGCGTCAAGCAGATCCGAGGCGTGAACCTCTGCCGCTTCAACCCGGGTGACCGGCTCGACACTATGGTCAGATGTGCGCAGCAGCACCGACCGCAAGCCAAGAAAGTCACCGGGGATCTGAAAATCGACGATCTGCCGGGTGCCGCCCGACAGAAGTTTGTAGGAACAGACCCAGCCTTTGGTCAGGATATAGGCCGTCTGATCCTTCTGGCCTTCGTGGACCATGTCTCGCCCGGCCGGAAAGCTGCGACGCCGGGCGTGCAGATCGCGCAACACCGCCAGATCGCCTGCCCCAAGTGTGACAAACGCCGACAGCTTGCGGGCAAAGGGATTGTCCTGCACAGCCATCAGCAGTCCTCACTTTTCAATACTGTCCGCACCGTGAAGGTGTCGAGCCAATTGCACAATGATCAGCACGTTCGGCCCCGGACATTGATGCATGTCAAACGCGGTGCAAATTATTCTGCCAAGATCGAAGGATCATGGTCGTATTTGCTTGCACGAGGCAGCATCGGACCGAATTGTGGAAAGTTGAACCAAAATGCCAAGCATACCAGACGTCGCGGGCCTTGCCGCACTGGCCATTTGCGAATCGCTTCTGCTTGCCTTGAATGACCGCAAGGTCCTGCCCGAGAGCGAGATCATCGGCATTCTGGCAGATGCCGCCGCCGCCCACTCAAACGCCTCTGCCGGGCCGGAAAAAGTCGCCACCCACAAAGCGGTGGCGACGATGATCCAGAACATCATCGACAGCGGCAATTCAGTCCGCCGTCCTTCGTAAGGCGCAGATGCAAGACGCAAGGCGCAGACACGAAGCGCAATCGCACCACGCACCACGCAGAGTCTGACTGCGGCTGACGCAAGTTAGGGCAGAAACCGCCAGAGGGGTTCAGACAGGCTTATGGCCCGCCAAGACACGGGCCGACATTCCGTTTCTTTGATTGAAGGACGCCTGACATGGCACGTGAACCCAACGGTACCGAGCTTTCGGCCGACTATGACGCTTTGCTGGCGCAGCTGGCTGCGATGCGCGAAGAGATGACCAAACTTGGCACGCAGGTTGCGGCACAGGCAAGCCAGCGCGGCGCTGCGATGGCGGAAACCATGACCCAAGGGATGCACGACGCGCGGTCCTACGCCGGTCGCAAGACCCATCAGGCAGATGTGCAGATTGAACAGGCGGTCGCGGCGAACCCCTATATCGCTTTGGGCCTTGCGGCGGGCCTTGGCCTGCTTCTGGGTGCCGTGACGCGGCGTTGACCCGGAAATGCGTCCGGGCGGCCCCTTGATACGCTGCGTTGCCTTGGCCCGTGTCGCCCTGCAAGCCGTGCTGGCCGGGCTGATGCGCGATCTGGGGCTGTTGTCGCTGGCCGCACTGCTGGGTCTGGCGGGGGCAGGGTTGCTTGCTGCCGCCGGGTTCGGCCTTCTGGCGCATCTGGTCGGGGCAATCGCGGCGCTGGCGCTGACCGGACTTGTGCTTTTGGCGCTGGCCGGGCTGGTGCTTTTGATCCGGCGGGCAACACCCGTGGTCATCATCGTGCCAGAGCCTGCGCCCGCGTCAAAGCCTGTCCCTGACCCGTTGGCGCAGATGGTGTTTGACCTTGGCTTTCAGTTGGGGCGCGAACTGACCCGGCCCAGACGCTAGGGCGTTCTGCTTCGGGTGTCTGGCAGGAGATCCGGCCTGATCGCACCGTCTTGCCAGATCGCACCGTCTTGCCAGATCGCACAGTCTTGCCAGATCGCACAGTCCTTCCGCATCGCACAGACATAGTCTGCGAAATCAATCGCCTGGCCCCGCAAAGGCGCCGGGTGCTTTCATGTCTTACGGGCAGGCGGCTGGGTAGCGTGTCCCATCGGGGCGCTGGTAGACGCACTTGCCTGTGGAATCGTGCCCCATCAGGCTGGCAGCCGCCAGACCCACCGCGCCGCCGATTGCAGCACCCTGAATGGGATTGACCGGCGTGACCAATGCTCCAATGGCGGCACCGCCTGCGGTGCCAATCACCTGGTTGTTGGTCAAGCCCATGTTTGTGCCATCGCAGGCCGCCAAGGCCCCCAGAACCGGCAAAAGCATCAAGATTTTCCGCATCATCACTCCTGTTCCGGCGGCGATGGTTGCCGCCATTGGTGCCCAACGCCGGGCTACGGTTTTGGTTCCCAAGCGGCGGGGGCAGGCGGGGCAAAAGGTTTGCTGACATGGATCAGTGCAGGCGTTGCGCAATGCCGGATAGGCAGAGACGTCCCGCGCCGCGCCGCGCCGCGCCGGTTTCCGGGCAGGAGAGTGTGCATGAACCGAACCGTCCTTTATGTTGTCATCCTTGGCCTGGCCGCATTGGCTGCCGGCCTTGGCTATCAGGTCTACCGGGACCGTCAGGCCGATACCGGCATCAAGATCGACATCGGCAAATCCGGCCTTTCGATCCAATCGCAATAGGGCACGGCGCGTCCTTACCCGCCGACTGCTCCTCCGCCATCCTCCTCCGCGTTCCTCCCCCCCCCTCCGCTTTCCCCCGCCGTCCGCCCGGAAATTTTGACCCACCGTTGGAAAGGTTCCCCCGATGTCGCTTGGTACAATCCTTGTTGTCCTCTTGATCATCTTCCTGCTGGGCGGCTTCTCGGGCCGGTTTGGTGGCTATGGCTATGGCCATGGCAACCGGGGCGTCGGCGTCATCGGGGTGATCCTGATCGTGGTCGTCGTTCTCCTTCTGACCGGAAGGCTGTAAGCTGCCCCAAACCCCTGACAGATCGGGAATCCCATGCCGCAATCCCCCACCGTCAACCGCCGTCTGGTTCTGGCCGAGCGTCCGGTTGGCCCCCCCACCCCAGCCACCCTGCGGCTGGAGACCACACCTCTGCCGGTGCCCGGCGCAGGCCAGATGCTGCTGCGCACCGTCTATCTGTCGCTTGACCCCTACATGCGCGGCCGGATGAGCGACGCACCCTCGTACGCAGCCCCGGTCCAGATCGGGCAGGTCATGGTTGGCGGCACGGTGGCGCAGGTGATGGCGTCCGAGGTCGCGGGCTTTGCGCGCGGCGATTGGGTGCTGTCTTACAATGGCTGGCAGGATTATGCCCTGTCCGACGGTGCAGGTCTTCAGAACCTTGGCCCCAACCCGCAGAACCCCTCCTGGGCTTTGGGCATCCTTGGGATGCCGGGTTTCACCGCCTGGGCGGGCCTGACCCAGATCGGCAAGCCGAAACCGGGTGAGACGCTGTGCGTTGCCGCAGCCACCGGCGCCGTAGGCGCTGTCGTAGGTCAGATCGGCAAGCTGATGGGACTGCGCGTCTTGGGCGTCGCGGGTGGCGCGGAGAAATGCGCCTATGCCACCGCAACTTTAGGCCTTGACGCCTGCATCGACCACAAATCCGCCGATTTCGCCGCGCAGATGAAAGCAGCTGCCCCCACGGGTATCGACATCTATTTCGAAAACGTCGGCGGTGCTGTCTTCGACGCCGTCCTGCCGCTTCTGAACCCTTTCGCGCGCGTGCCCGTCTGTGGTCTGATCTCGCAATACAACGCCACCGCGGGCACCACAGCCATTGACCGCCTGCCGATGCTGATGGGCCAGATTCTGCGCAAACGCCTGACCTTGCGCGGCTTCATCATCTTTGACGACTTCGGTCCGCTTTACCCCGACTTCGCCGTCGCCATGTCCGCCTGGATCGCCGCCGGTCAGATCCACTACCGCGAGGATGTGGTCGATGGCCTTGAAAACGCCCTGACCGCGTTTGTCGGCCTGCTGAACGGGCAGAATTTCGGCAAGCGCGTCATCCGGGTCGGCTGAAGCCAGCGCGCGGGGGCTTGACGGGACCCCCGCAACCGATCAGACCCAAAGCGCTTTAAACAAGCGGGGGCATCGTGGAATATCTGGATCAAAGCTTGAAGGGCCTGTTCGTCGACCTGCACACCTCGGGGCACTGGCATGACCAGAAGGTGATTTCCGACGCCATCCTGCTGGCCCCGGCAGCCGAGATCGTGACGGCCTACGATGCCGCCAAGGCCAGGGGTCCGGTTGACCTGCAAGCCTTTTTCGCCCGCTGGTTCCGCCCGGTCAGCACGCATGAAGGCAGCTACCGCACCAACCATGCCCATGCCCCGCTCGACCATTTGCAGGCCGTCTGGTCACACCTGATACGGCCTGCCGATGACCCCGCCGAACGCTCTACCCGCATCCCCTTGCCACACCCTTACGTCGTGGTCGGCGGCCGCTTTCAAGAGGCCTATTACTGGGACAGTTACTTCACCCAGCTTGGCCTCTTGAAATCCGGCCAAGCTGACCTTGTCGGCCAGATGCTTGACAACTTCGCGCATGCGATTGCCACCATCGGTCACATCCCGAACGGCTTTCGCAGCTATTTCCTGACCCGCTCGCAGCCGCCGTTCTTTGCCGCCATGGTGCAGGACTATGGCCGCGCCACCGGCGACCTTGCCGCCGCCTACGCCAAGTACCTGCCCGAGATGAAGGCCGAGTATCGCTATTTCACCACCTCCGCCCATACTGTTGGCGACCTCGCCCGCTATTGGGACGAGGCGGATGGCCCAAGGATCGAGATGTACGGCACCGACCTGGCTTGGATGCACCACACGGCCAAGCATCCCGACTTCTTCCGCGACCTGCGCGGCGCTTGCGAAAGCGGGTGGGATTTTTCCTCGCGCTGGCTGACCGACCCTGCCGATCTTGGCACCATCCGCACCACCAAACTGTGGTCGGTTGACCTGAACTGCCTGCTGTTGCGGTATGAGGAAATCCTTGCCCAGGCCACCGGCCACACCCGTTACACCAAAGCCGCCAACGCCCGCCGTGCCGCCATATCCCAACGCTTCTTCGACAAGCAGCGCGGCTTTTTCTGCGACGTTGAAATCGCCACCGGGGCCGTGGTGCCCCTGACCACCGCCGCAGGCCTGTTCCCGCTTTACGCCGGGGCCGCCACCCCCGCCCAAGCTGACCGCACGGTGGAATGGATGCAGGCGCATCTGCTGGCCCCCGGCGGACTTCTGACCACCGATGTCACCTCGGACCAGCAATGGGATGCGCCGAACGGCTGGGCCCCCCTGCAATGGATCGCCATTCAGGGCCTGCGCCGCTATGGCTTTGATGATCTGGCCGAAGACCTGCGCCAACGCTGGCTTGCCACCTGCGATGCAGTCTTTGCCGTCTCTGGCAAGTTCGTCGAAAAGTACAACGTGTTGGACCCTGTGGCCGCTTCGGGCGGCGGCGAATACGCCTTGCAGGATGGTTTTGGCTGGACGAACGGCGTTTATCTGGACCTGTCCAAAGGCTAGCTGTTCCATCCCTGATGATCACATAGACCCTCGGCGGTCTGCGTTTTTCATGGCAAAGTCTATCCTGAGGGACATTCGAAGCGGGGTGCGGACATGCTG
>JAYSQA010000356.1:0-8038 GCA_043721775.1 Rhodobacterales bacterium | reverse complement strand
TCGGAGAGATGCCCAACCAGTTTCCGGTCATCAGCCAGCGCAGCGCAGGTGCCGTGATGCCCGAGGGTGTCCCGTTGGAATAAACCAGTGCCGCACCTTGCAGCAGCCCATTCATCGCCAGCGTCATCACGATCGGCGGCAGGCCCAGGGCTGCGACACCTAGCCCGTTTACCATGCCGATGGCAGCCCCCACCGCAAGCACGAAGGGAATGGCCCAAAGTGCTGCCTCGTTTGACCCGTTCATCAGTCCGGCACCCAGAATACCGCAGAAGGCGATGGTCCAGGGCAGAGACAGATCCAGGCCACCGGCCAAGACGACGCTACCCTGCCCCAAGGCGAGGATGGCCAAGAAGGAGGCCAGTGCAATCAGCGAGTTGTAGAAGTGGATCGAGAAGATCGTGCTGCCGCCAAAGACAAACCGCGTGACAATCAGAATGGCCACGAAGATCCCCCAAGAGGGCAAGACCATGCGCAAGAACTCAACCTGATGGCGGGCCAGTCCCTTGCGCGTTTCGGGCAAATGTCCGGGGCGCGATGGCTCGAACCGGGGCAATGAGATAACCTTGCGCAGCGCCCGCTCTGCCCTTCGCACCTTCAGGCGGCGGGCTATCTGGCGCAGGGTCAGATGCATCTGCGACCTTGGCCCGATCATCCCCACCAACGAGGCAATCAGCAGGGCAGAGCCCTCGACCACGGTGGAGTAATAGGCCGAGACATCCAGCGCCAGCAGAATATTCACCAGCAACATCAGCGTATAGGCGCCAAAAACCGACCTAACCGCGCCGCCCCGGCCCCCGGCCAGCGAGGTGCCGCCCAGCACCACGGCGGCGAAGCTTTGCAACAGGATGGGATCACCGACCAAAGGATCAGCCGAGCCTGTCTGGGCCGAGAGGAACACGCCTGCAGCCCCGTAAAACGCCCCGCCGATCGTGAACGCCCAGAACCGCGTCCATGCCAACGGCAGCCCGACCGCCGCCGCACATTCCGGGTCTGAGCCCACCGCATAAAGCGCCGTGCCAAAGCGGCTGCCTTTGATCACGCCCCAGACCGCAAGCGCCAGCACCAACACGACAACCGACGAGGGCAAAACCCCGGTTATCGCGTCGCCGGCCAGCAAAGTCGTCAGGTCAAAACCCACCATGCCGCCCGGATTGGGCATGATCAGCAGCGTCAGGCCGCGCACCAAAAACATGGTGGCAAGCGTCACCACAATGGATTGCAGGCGCAAGAAGCCGACGAAGATGCCGTTGAACGCACCAACCGCAGCACCGACGGCCACCCCAGCCAGTGCAGCCAGAATCTGCCCACCCAAGGTGTCGTGCGGGATCGAGGCCACGGTCACGTTGACCAGACTGATCACCGCGCCCGCAGACAGATCAAACCCGCGCGTCAGGATGATGATGGTTTGCCCGATCAACGCCAGCGCCAGCGCCAGCGTCGCGCCGCCATTGGCCAGCGAGTTGATATCGAAGTAAGAAAAAGCCCCCGGCGAAATGACCTGCAGCATCAGGAACACCGCCGCAAAGATTGCAATGATCGCCACCGGCCCGCGCAGACGCGCCCAGTTCAGCTTGCGGCGTGGGGACAGGGCCCCGGCGTTCAGGCTTGCCCCGCTCATGCCGCCTTCTCCTTCAAGGGGGCCGCACCACCAAGCGCCAGATTCATGATGGCCTCCTCGCTTAAGTCTTTCGCACCGATTTCCCCAGCCACACGGTGCGCGTACATCACCATCACCCGGTCACACAGGTTTACCAGCACAGGAATCTCAGAAGAAAACACCAGAACCGCGCCGCCAGCCTGGGCAAAATTGCGGATCAGGACGTAGATCTCGTGTTTGGTGCCAACATCGACACCGCGCGTCGGATCAAACAGCAAAAGCGTCCGGCTGTCGGTCAACAGCCATTTGGCTATCGCCATCTTCTGCTGATTACCGCCCGAAAAGCTTGAGGCCCGGTCGGCCACCGCCCGCAAATGCAACTGAATCGCCTCAAACGCCGCCCGCACCCGGGCCCGTTCGGATTTCAGGTCGATCAGACCGAAATGACTGTCCGCCGCAAGACTGGGCAGCGAGGCGTTGCGCGTGCCGTCCATCGTCAGAAACAGACCCGCGGTCTTGCGGTCTTCGGGCACCAGACCGATGCCCGAGGCAATGGCATCCTCTGGCCCGGCAAAGGAAACCTCTTGGCCCTCGACCAGCAACTTGCCTTCGGTCAGGCCGACGGCGCCAAAGCAACCAAGCATCAACTCGTTTTGCCCCATGCCCTGCAGGCCTGCCACGCCCAGGACCTCGCCTTTGGTCAGACGGAAGGAGACGTCCTTCAGCCCGCCCTCAGTGCCAATTGACCGCGCCTCCAGCGCTGGGGCCGAGGATTGGTGGCCGGCATCGGTGCGTTCTGGGAATGTTGCGGCCAGCGAACGGCCGATGATCAGACGGATCACCTCGTCATCGCTCATATCCTCGACCCTCGCGGCGCCCACGTCGCGACCATTGCGCAGCACGGTCATGTATTCGCAAAAGTCGCGCACTTCGGACAGGTGGTGCGAGATGAAGACGACGGCGATGCCATCCGACTTGGCGCGGGTTACGATATCGCCCAGCCAATGAATGTCTGGGCCCGACAGGGTTGACGTCGGCTCGTCCAGCAGCAAAAGGCGGGGCTTGCGGAACAGAGCACGGGCAATTTCAAGCTTTTGGCGCAGCACCAGATCCAGTTCGCGCAATTCTGCGCGCGGGTCGATGGCGCCGAGGCCAAGGCTTACCAGATGGGCAGAGGCCTCTTCCTCGGCGGCGCGGCGGCGAATACGGCGCAGAACGCCAAGGGGTTCGTTCTGCAGCAGAAGGTTTTCCGTGACGGTCAGATCGGGGATCTGGGTCATTTCCTGAAATGCGGTCTGCACCCCCACCCGATGCGCATCGCGCGGACTGCGGAAAGCGACGGGCTGGCCGTGGATCACCAGATCGCCCTGATCAGGCCGCACAAGACCGGACAGGATTTTCACGAAGGTCGACTTGCCGGCACCATTCTCCCCCAACAGAGCATGAACCGTGCCCGCCTGCACCTCGACATTGGCACTGTCCAGCGCCACGGTCGGGCCATAGGCCTTGCGGATCGCCTTGGCGGAAATGGCAAGCGGCTTGTCCACGGGGCTGATCTTTCGGATCAAAGTCTTTGACCGACACAGCCGAGCAGGCCACCGTAGCGGCTTGTCCACGGGGCTGATCTTTCGGATCAAAGGGCGGAAGAGAAGGGCGCGAGGTTTTCCCCGCGCCCGGTTGGATCAGTTCTCGGGCGATCCGGTCAAGGCGGCGTTCAGGCCAACCTGCGGCAGATCAGCGGAGTAGATCGAGGCATACCAGCCCGGGTTCGGCACGACTTCCGGCAGGAAAGCGTTACAGCCTGCCTTCATCTCTTCCCAAGTCCCGTCCTGACAGACCTTCACTTCGGCGCGGGTCACCGGGGCGGGCGACAGCAGGGTGGTCATTGGCACATCTTTGCCATCCAGCGCATCGACGATCAGCTTCAGTGCCATAGCGCCCAGATAGGCTTGTGACGAGGCCGAGATTGAGCGCAGGCCCATCGGACGGTAGGTGCCATTGGCGCCCGCAACATCCGTGCCAGCCGGCAGCATCTGTATGCGGTGACCGTCTGAACCTTCACCGGCGCACGGCAGAAGCTTGTCATCCGCAACACCCGCCTCGGATTGCATTGAGGTGGCGGTATAGCAGCCAACCTGCATCCAAAGTCCGGCCAGGTTTACCCACGGATGAGTGGCTACGATCTTTGACAGTTCGGTGCGCGCTACGGCCTGGCTCCACATGCCGTTGGCTTCAGCGACCACGTGGATGTCGGGGTATTGGGCAAAGACCTTGCGGGCTTCTTCTTTGCGCATCGTGTCGACTGAGGTGCCGTTGACGCCGGTGACCATGACGATGTCACCCTTGCCACCGATTTCCTTGGCCAGCCATTCGGCGGTGATCTTGCCCCACTCGCCCTGATCGACGTGGACGTTGTAGGCGCAGGGCTCTTCGATCACGCCGTCATAGGCGATGACCTTCACACCCTTGTCGCAGGCGTTCTTCACCGCTCCGTTCAATGCTGTGGGCGAGATCGGATAGACGATGATCGCATTTGCGCCAGCCTGAACCATGGCGTTGATCTGCTGGATCTGCTTTTGCGCGTTCGGACCGGCAACCTGAACCTTGAGGTTCACCTTGTCCTTGTAGTCCGCCGAACCGGCCAAAGCCGAGATCATGTTCGCGGCCTCGGCCTGCCAATCGTTGCCGATATAACTCATGCTGAGATAGATCTTGTAGGGGACTTTGACTTCGGCGACCGCCCTCGTGGCGCAGACAGCAGCGCTCGCGAGGGCCAGAGCCCGGAATGCAGTTTCATCCTATCCTCCCTGATGGCCCCGCCTTCAGCAACCGCTGTCGGGAACCTGTGTCCTTTTCCCGTCAGACCGCCGTCAGGACCTCCACCCGTCAGACCGGCTGTCCGACAAACGAACACAATGACAAAAATCCGTCAACGAAAAAATGTGGGATTTTCCGACTGTGGGTTTGTCCGACTATTTTCTTGACCTTGACCTGAACTGGCGGCAAAACTTGGAATGACGGGATGCGAGGTGGCGGTGCCGATGGATTTTTCCTTAACCGAAGAGCAGGCTGCGGACTTCGACATGGCCCGCGCCTTTGGTGCCGCAGAAATTGCGCCCCATGCCCGCGACTGGGATCGCGCGGGCACCATCCCGCGTGCCCTTTGGCTGAAGGCGGGCGCCTTGGGCTTCGGCGGGCTTTATGTCTCAGAGGCCTCGGGCGGCTCTGGACTGGGGCGGATCGAATCGGTTCTGGTGTTTGAGGCGCTTGCCATGGCCTGCCCCTCGGTCGCGGCCTTTCTGTCGATCCACAACATGGGGGCACGAATGATGGACGCCTATGGTTCGCCGGATCTGAAGGCGCGTGTCCTGCCAAGAGCCATCGCGTTGGAAACTGTCATCTCTTATTGCCTGACCGAGCCGGGGGCGGGGTCAGATGCGGCGGCGCTGGTCACCAAGGCCCAGCGGACCAATGCAGGCTGGCAACTGACCGGCACCAAGGCGTTCATCTCTGGCGGCGGCTATCCGGATTCATATATTGTAATGGCTCGGTCTGGCGGGCCGGGACCGAAGGGGATCTCGGCCTTCGTGGTGCCCAAGACCGCCCCGGGACTGTCTTTTGGTGCGCTGGAGCACAAGATGGGCTGGCGGGCGCAGGAAACCCGGGCGGTGCAGATGGAAGCTTGCCAAGTGGCGTCAGACCAGATGCTAGGCGAGGAGGAGCGCGGGTTCTCCTATGCCATGGCCGGGCTGGACGGCGGACGGCTGAACATCGCGGCCTGCTCTTTGGGGGCGGCACAGGCCGCGCTGGATCAGACCCGCGCCTACATGGCAGACCGTCGTGCCTTTGGGCAGCGGCTGGATCAGTTTCAGGCCCTCCAGTTCCGCCTTGCCGATGCCGAGATTGACCTGCAAGCCGCCCGTATCCTGCTGCGACAGGCTGCGTGGAAACTGGACACCGGGGCCGCCGATGCCAGCGTTCATTGCGCCATGGCCAAGAAATTCGTGACCGAAGTGGGCAGTCAGGTCGTCGATGCCTGTCTGCAATTGCGCGGCGGCTATGGCTATCTGGAGGATTTCGGCATCGAAAAGCTGGTCCGCGACCTGCGGGTTCACCAAATTCTGGAAGGCAACAACAAGATCATGCGTCTCATTGTCGCCCGCCACCTTGTGGGGACGAAATGACTGACCTTATCCTGCGGCGTGAGGGACGCGCCGGGCGTATCACCCTGAACCGGCCCGAGGCGCTGAACGCGCTGACCCATGCGCAGGTCACAGCGATCCGACGCGTCTTGGCAGACTGGCGCGCGGATACTGCTGTCGATCTGATTCTGATCGACTCGGTCGGAGATCGCGCTTTCTGCGCCGGGGGCGATATCGCGACACTCTACGCCCAGATCACAACTGGCGATCTGGAAAGCGGTCGTGCCTTCTGGCGCGACGAATACCGGATGGATGCCGCGTTGGGGGATTACCCCAAGCCGATCGCCACGATGCTCAAAGGCTTCACCATGGGCGGCGGAGTCGGGTTGGGCTGCCATGCAAGCCACCGGATCGTCGGAGAAAGCGCACGGATTGCGATGCCCGAATGCTTCATCGGGCCGATCCCCGATGTGGGCGGCACACGGCTTTTGTCGCGTGCCCCGGGGCGTTTGGGGGCATACCTTGCCCTGACCGCCGACCGCATGGGCCCAGGCGAAGTCATCGCCACCCACTTCGCAGATACCTTCGTGCCGGAGGCCGAATGGCCCGCGCTCATCATTGAACTTTGCCAATCAGGCAGTATAGCCCTTGTGCAAGCGGTAGCCACAACCGCACCAGCTTCACGGTTTGACGCCATGGCAACCGAGATTAACCAGATCTTTGCCGGTGAAAACCTGAGCCTGATCCTCACTCGCCTGGACGCGGGGATCACGTCTTTTGCCAACGAGATGCGCACCAAACTCGCCCGAAATGCGCCCCTTGCCATGGCCGCCACACTGCGGCTTATGGCTGAGGCTCGGCAAGATGGCGATCTGCGGGCGGTGCTGACCCGCGAATACCGCTTCAGCCATCGCTCACTGGAACAGGGCGATTTTGCCGAAGGCATCCGCGCCCGGATCATCGACAAGGACAATCAGCCGCGCTGGCGCCATGGGCCAGCCACCCTGCCCCAGCCCACCGAAGTGACCGACATGCTCGCCCCCCTCGGAACCTTTGACCTGACATGGCGGGACAACGCATGAAGATCGCATTCACAGGCCTTGGCAACATGGGCGCTCCGATGGCCGCCAATCTGGTCAAGGCCGGACATCGGGTGACAGGATTCGACCTCGTGGCAAAGCCCGAAGGCCTTTCGATAGCCCTCACTGCCGCCGACGCCGTGAATGGTGCCGACATCGTCGTGACCATGCGGGCCAACGGCGCTATCCTGCCGACGGTGGAGTCAGAGATCCTGCCGGTCATCGCGCCGGGCTCTTTGCTGTGCGATTGTTTGACGGTAGAAGTCGAAGCCGCGCGCAATGTGGCGGCTTTGGCAGCGTGGCGTGGCTTTTGCGGATGCCCCCGTATCAGGCGGTATCGGCGGGGCCGCTGGCGGGACGCTGACCTTCATGGTCGGCGCCGAGCCTGCAACCTTTGAGAGGCTCTCTGCGGTGCTGGCCGCAATGGGCAAGCGGATAGTGCCCTGTGGCGGGCCGGGGGCGGGTCAGGCCGCCAAGATCTGCAACAACATGATCCTTGGCGTCACCATGGTCGCCACCTGCGAAGCCTTTGCCCTGGCCGACAAGTTGGGCCTTGACCGGCAGGCGCTTTACGACGTCGTCACCACCTATTCCGGTCAAAGCTGGAGCGTCACAGCCCATTGCCCGGCTCGGGGCGTCGGCCCTATGTCACCGGCCGATAACGGCTACAAACCCGGCTTCGCCTCGGAACTGATGTTGAAAGACCTCACGCTCTCCCAATCCGCCGCGGAGGCGGTGGACGCTGACACCCCGATGGGCGCGCTTGCCCGGAGCCTTTATGATCGATTCGTGACCGCGGAGGATGGCAAGGGCCGCGACTTCTCTGCCATGCTCCCGCCGTTCGAAAACCGGACACGTTGGGTAAAGGCATGACCTTGTGTTCAGTCCCGGCATTTGATGGATCGGGTTTAGGTTGAACCTTTCGGGTTCGATTGTCCATTGTTTGCAGATGAACTCGTAAGGCGTGACGCCCTTGAGGGTCTTCAATCGTCGCCCGAAGTTATAGGCGCTGATGAAGTTGGCGAGGTGCTGGCGCAGTTGGTCGTGGTCGTCGTAGTGAAAGCGTTTGACGGTCGCTTCTTTGATGGTCCGGTTCATCCGTTCGACTTGGCCGTTCGTCCCGGGATGTCTGATTTTTGTGAGCCGGTGGTCGATCTCATGTTCCCGGCAGACCCGGTCGAAGATGTGTTCGAAGGCATAAATATGCCGTTCGTGATTGG
>JAYSQA010000355.1:0-5848 GCA_043721775.1 Rhodobacterales bacterium | reverse complement strand
CCGTCGTGCCGGGATTGAGGCCGAGGCCGCTCGGCTGCATACCGAGTATCTGACCCTGCAGGAACTGCGCAAAGCCAAGGCGCTGACGCAGGTGCAACTGGCCGAAACCCTCGGCATCCAGCAGGCGACTGTGGCAAAATATGAACGCCAGAGCGACCTGCTGCTTTCGACGCTGACCAGCTATGTCCGCGCGATGGGCGGTTCGCTGAAGCTGATGGTGGAGTTCCCCGGCAAAGCCCCTGTGGCGCTTGAGGGCTTGGGCGACACCGAAGAACCAAGTCGGCGGCGGCGCGGACGGAATGCTCCCCCGGCTGCCGCGCGGCCCTGAGGCTCAACGATCCTCGACCCAGTTGCGCACGATGCTGCCCGGAATGGCGGCCAGCGCCCGTTCGGCATCCCTTGCCAGATCAAGCCGTTTCGGCAGTTTCACCTGCCGCACCAGCAGGAAGATCGGTGCTGTCACCTGACCGCGTCCGGTTTTCGACTTGGAGACGGCTGCCTGGCCACGCGTGTTCAACCGCACGGCATCGGCCACAAGGAGGCTCGGCCCCCGGCTGCGATAGACGAAACGCAAGCGCAGACCGGTCTTTTTCTCCCACATGGCCGGGGTGATGCGCTTGCCACCCAGCGCCTTTCCTGCGGCGGGCAGCGGGATTGCCAGCCAGAAGCCATTGCCCGAGCGGATCAGGGGGCCGGTGTCATGCGAACCGATGATGACCGGTGCGTTGGACCAGACAAGGGCAGCGGCATCCAAGCTGTTGCGGCCTTTGGGATAGGTCTGCGTCCGAATGGTGTTGGCAAGGCGCTGGCCGAGGCCCGCGCCGGTTATCTGGCCGCGCCACGCGGATTTGAGGCTAGTCCCGGCTTGGGCCATGGTCGCGGAGACCGCCTTCTGCCCCGCCGCCAGTTCGGCTCGCATCAGCGCAACGAGGTCGGGTGTGAAGCTGATGTTCAGTTTCATGGCTTCCTCGTATTCAGGGTCCAGATCAGGCGTTCGCGGTCCAGCTTCGGTTCGCCCTGAAGGATGAAGTCCTCCAGCCCAATCCGGATCACATCGCCCGGTGCTGGGGTGGGCATGTCGGCGATACGCGCATCCAGCAGTGCCGTTTCCGACAGGATGCGCCCAGCGCCGAAGGGGGTGATCTCGTCAGGCGATTTGCGGATGACCCGGACGGTGACGCCCGGGCCGGTTCCGTCTGCAAACCACAGGGCATCCACCGCCATGTTGGCATCGGCGAAGATCACGTTCATGGCGGTGGCGAAGGCGTTCATGTCACTGCCCCTCTTCGATCAGTTGGAGGTGAACAGGCGGATCGCGGTGCGGGGCCGCTTGTTGACCGGCAGGATCGAGGCCTCGGTCAGGATGTTGATCCAGCGGTCCTTGTCGTCCATGAGCTGGCGCGCATACAGCGGCAAGCCGATGGTGTTGGCGAGGCTGATCTGATTGGCCGGGCCGCCATAGGTGGTAAAGGTGTCGATGGTGCCGATCGGGAAGGCGATGCCCTCGCCAGCCGGGATCAGGCGTTCCGCGACGCCGGTCGAGAGGGTGACTGTGCCCCGGTATTCTTCGAACAGGATGCCCGCGAAAGGGAAGGACCGCCGCACGTCTTGGCGCAAAGGCTGCGCGCCCATGGCCGAGTAGAACTTGTAGGCATCCTGCGTCAGGGCGTGGCCGATCAGCTTGTCGAAGAATTCGGGGCTGACCAGCGCATAGACGCTGATCATCGACTCGCCCAAGAGGTTGTCCTCCACCGCCCGGATTGCATCTCGGACCTTGGCCTGCACGAGGGTGGTCGCGGTGCCAAAGATAAAATCCACCGAGACCTGTGCCAAGTCAAGGTCAGGAACGATGAGGCATATAGCCCTCGGCGGCAGAAGACTCGCCTGTCTTCATGTATCTCGTGGTTGTCATCCTGAGGCGGCATGGCCATAACTGCTTCACTCGTTTAAAAAAGGAAACGCGAAAACAGACGGAGCCGTTTTGTCACTTCTTTTGCGAACAATTGTTGCTTTCCCGCGCGGGCGCAGCTCCGCAGAACTGATCGCGTTGCTGGATCTGACCTTCAAGGGCCAGGAGCGTGACCGACTGGTGCGTGAATTGGACGCCTTGGCGACAGATGGCCGGATACGCCTGACAAGGGATGGAAAATGGGTTGCCACCTCGCGGATATCGTTGTCCTCGACGGCGGCCTTCGGCCGGAATGTTCTGTTGGAAGAGATTGAGACGGACAGGCTGATCGCCACTCCTGCTGAGTTTGTTCTGGAGTCGGTCGTGGCACTCGACGAGTTGGAAACGGACTTCGCCGGACGCCCGGACCCAAGAGCTTTGCTGCGCTATTATCGCGCCGCCGTGCGATCTGACCCCCGGGGCGCCCTGACACAATCCGAGGACCGTCACGGCATCGCCTTTCAGCTTGTCAGTGGCCAAGGGCGCCTTGCCGCGACCGAAGATGGTGAAATCTGGGTCATTCGCATCAACCTGAACGATCTGCCCGGATCGTTTCGTGAGGCGCTGAGCCGGAGAGACGCCAACGAAAACGCATTTGCTGTCGGCTGGCCAATTGCCGTTGCAAGGCAATCAGGGGCGCCTGCAATATTGCCAGTCGGATTGATGACTGGTGTTTGGGAGCGGACGGCGGATCAGTTGATCATCCGCGTGGAGACCGACGATGTGCTGATCAACCCTAACTGGATACAGGCGGCTTCCAGGTCATCCGCCTGGAAGCAACGCAACTTGCAGGCCTATCTTTCGTCGGGCGAAGGCCCCGGACTCCCCTTCGAAGACTTTCGTGCAAGACTTGCTGAGGCGATGGCAAGTTCCATCAGCGGCAGGCTTTCCGGCATAAGCTACAAGTCGTCACTTGATCCGGCCGAGGTCGGAATATTCGATGCTTTGGGGCTATTCCTTGCGACAGACAGCACTTTTACCGCTGGCATTGTGCGTGATCTGGATGTGATGGCGACATGGTCGCCGGACAAGATTTCAGCCACAGCGTTGGCACCCTTGCTGGGTATGACTGCGACCCAAGAAGGTAAACCTTGCGCGCCAGTCAGCACCGGTCCGATCAACGCCGAGCAGCTGGGAGCCGTCCATGCTGCGATGACGGCGCCTCTCACAGTGGTCACGGGGCCGCCGGGTACCGGGAAGTCTCAAGCGATCGTTGCAATGGCCGCGACGGCTTTGCTGAATGGCCAGCGTGTTCTGGTCGCTTCAAAGAACCACCAGGCTTTGGACGCGGTGATGGAAAGGCTTGCTGTCATTGCATCTGAAGCCCCCTTCATGATCAGAACTCTCGACCCTGCTCGCGATGTCGATCAGGGGGTCAAGGATGTGCTCGCGGATTTGGTGCGAGTTACGTCGGTTGCTCGCCCGACCGCCGATGCAGAGGCAAAGCGCAAATTGCTGGTGATTTGCGAGGAGCGCCACGCTGTCATGCAAGCCATCGACCAGCGAAGGCGTCTGCATGTTGAATTGGCCGATCTACTGGAGAGGGACCTTGTTCCTGATGGACAGGCAGGTTCGCAACCGAGCCAGGCTCGCGCCTCGCTTTGGATACGCCTTCTGGCCTATCTCGGGCTTGAGCGCATCAAATCCGAAACGAGTTCCCCCGGTGTTTCGCGTGTGGCGAAAGACAGAGATCGGATCAAACAACTTCGCGCAGAACTGGACCAGATCGACATCACAGTGGACCCAGTGACGCTGTCCGCACAGATTGCCGACTCGGCGGGCCCGGTCTTGAGGCGCGAGCTCGGCCGGATTGCGGCTGTGGCGGAGTCGGTCAGAGTGGCCCTTTCCGATGCACGCGACGATCTGGAACTGTCCGGCCAGACCGAGCTTGACCGTGATCTGCTGGATGCAGTCCTGACGCATCGCCCGCTTTGGCTAGCTTCGATCCTGGGCACCCCGCGCCGCATTCCACTTGCAGATGGGCTCTTTGATCTGGTGATCTTTGATGAGGCAAGCCAATGCGACATCGGATCTGCCCTGCCGCTTTTGGCCAGGGCCAAACGCGCCGTGGTGGTTGGCGACGAACGGCAGCTTGCCTTCATTCCACAGATCGGCGCGGCTCAGGACCGCAACCTCATGGCGTCACAGCGCCTGCCGTTGACCGGGATGGGGCGCTTCGCTCAGGGGCGCAAGTCCTTGTTCGATCTTGCCCTGAAATCGCCTGGTGCCGTGCAAGTCATGTTGCGCGACCAGTACCGGTCCGCGCCTGACATCGTCGATTACATTAACGCCGAATTCTATGGCCGCAAGTTGCGGGTGGCGGTGGACTTGGGTGGATTGCGCCCACCACATGGCGTCAGGCCGGGCCTAGTCTGGAAGGATGTAGGGCCTGGCCCTCCCGCAGGCGCTGCGGGCAATGTGAACAAGGCCGAGGTCGATGCGGTGGCAGCTCATCTGCGCCAGCTTTTGCTCGATCAGAACTATGGGGGTTCGGTTGGGGTGATTTCGCCGTTCCGCCAGCAGGTTCTGGCTATTGAACAGCGCCTTGCGGCGGATCTGCCTGCAGATGTCATCCGCAAGGCTGACCTGCGCGTTGCCACGGTAGATGGATTTCAAGGTCAGTAGCGCGACCTGATCCTGTTTTCAACGACCATCAGCCAGAATAGCCCGCAGACGGCGCTGACATTCCTTCAACGCGATTGGCGACGACTGAACGTGGCCATCAGCAGGGCGCGGGCTGTGGCCATGGTGGTGGGCGACCTGGATTTTGCGCGAAGTGGTGCGATCAAAAGCCTGCAAAGCCTCGCTGCGAGAGCAACCGAACCCCGCCAGCACGGCGGAGAAACCGTGTTCGACAGTGAGTGGGAACGGATCATGG
Organism: Rhodobacterales bacterium; assembly: GCA_043721775.1. Taxonomy (GTDB): domain Bacteria; phylum Pseudomonadota; class Alphaproteobacteria; order Rhodobacterales; family Rhodobacteraceae; genus Stagnihabitans. Next base: position 1,022 of record JAYSQA010000355.1, on the reverse strand, counting down.
CGCATGCGCTAACGGCGCGTGGTTTGGTCTTCACGCCGCAGTATCCCTTGGCAGGGCGGCGGCTCGACTTTGCCCTGTTTGGCAACGGCGGGATCAAACTTGACCTAGAGGTCGACGGTCGCCTTTGGCATGAAGACATCGACGGTAACAGAAAACTGGATGACCATTGGCGCGATCACCAGATGCGGACCCTTGGCTGGCGCGTACGCCGTTTCTGGGTGGATGAAATAAGACGAGACATGGAGCAATGCCTTGACCTCATTGAACGAGACCTATCCTAGGTCACGAACCCATACCTATGTGGCCTTGGGGGGTTTCATCGCCGCCATGACCGCGTTTGCCGTGCTGTTTTTGCAGGTCAGGCAGCTGGACCACGTCTACGGTGATCTGGCCCGAAACAGCGATAGCATTGAAACCAATATCAAAACGCAAGGCGAAAGACGTGATCAACTGACATTGGCCGTGAGTGGTCTTGAAGCCCGCCAGCTGGATCTGCAATCGAAGTTGAGCGACCTTGAAGCTAAGAACCAGCAGCGGGAAGATTTGCTGAAATCGGTAGCTGACTTGGAAAGCCGTAAATCCGTTGCCGAAAAGATGCTAACTGACGCAAAGGATCTGGACCGGCAGATCAGCGAGGCCAACGTCGTTCTGGATAAAGCGCAGCGCGATGGAATTGCCGCCGTCCAAGACGCCAAGCGCGCCGAGCAAGAACTGGAAGATAAGACCAAGGACTTGGAGTCAAAGCAGCTTGAACTGGACAGATTGCAAAAAGGTATCGCTGACCTGAAATCGACAACGACATCCTTGATCCCGCCTTATTCACCGAACTCGGCGAGTTTGGTTGCGTGCGCCGGAAAGCGCTGTAGATTCAAGCTGCTAGACAGAAGCCGACGGCAGCATCGGACGCACGCATGGGTGAAACTTTACAGTCGGTCACGCCCAGTTTCAATCGTTCGCTTCGCATCGGGAGCAGGACCGATCGGCTGACCGGCGATCCGGGTGCGGTTGTGCTGAGAGAGATA
>JAYSQA010000354.1:0-9565 GCA_043721775.1 Rhodobacterales bacterium | reverse complement strand
TGCTCATCGCCCACACCCACCGTCTCATCCGCCTGCTCATCCGCCTGCTCGCAAGGCCATGACATCACACAGATAGTTTCGAAGCAGACTCTAAGGGATCTTGTCACCCCCCGGAACCTCGGTCTTGGCGACGTTGGACCGCGCGCCATCGGCCCCGATCACCAGCTTCGCCCCAAGCCGCATCTCCTGACCCGAGGCCTTGTCGCAGTACACCACATGGGTGCCGTCCCGGTCCCGCTCCAGCCGCAGATAGGTGCCGGCCAGGCGCGTGGCCCCGTTTTGCACGGCCCGCACCCGCAGGAATTCGTCGAATTTCTCACGGTCCACCATGCCGACAAAGCCGCCCCCGACGTGGATATCAACCGCTCGCTGTGTGGACGAGATCATCCGCGCTGTATGGATATGGGCCACCAGTTGATCGTCCGGGATCGAGAAATCTTCGATCAGGCGCGGCGGAATGGCCCCGCCGCAGGGCTTTATCCGGCACGCCCGGTCCAGAAACGCCACATTCACACCCCGCGCGCGCAAGGTCATTGGCCGCCGTGGCACCCGAAGGTCCGCCACCGATCACCACCACGTCAAACATGTCATTCTCCCGGAACCAAAGCACCAATGTTGTCGCCACGCCGCCCCTCAATGTTCTGCGCGGCCATCAGGGTGGCTATGGCGAACAGGTCCGCCTCTGCTACGAAGACCACGCCAAAGGCTGAAAGATCGCTCATCGCATGCTGGGCCAAGTCCGGAGCCCCTGCCCCCAGCATGCCGCCAAGCCCTGCGGCCACCGCTTGTGCGGCACCCCAAAGCCCCATCCGCGTGCCCTCACGCGCCTCGAGGCCCTCACCGGCCAAGGCCATCATCGAGCCGATGGCCGCCACCGCGAACATGCCGTTGAAGAAGCCCAAAGCGATGGTGGCAGGCTTGATCAGCAACCCGCCCGAGGCCACTTGCCCGGCCCCGGCGATGGCCAGCAACGCCAAGGCAGATCCGGCACACCCCGCCATCACCCAAGCCCGCAACGAGCCAGTCCGCAACCCGGTGGCGGCAATCCCCACTGTCAGCATCCCAAAGAACACGCTGCCATTCTGCGCGCCCGAAAGCTGGGTTGACTGACCGGGGGTAAAGCCAAAGGCCAGCCCGGAGCAGGGTTCAAGGATCAGTTCCTGCATGAAATAGGCGACCATCGACAGGAAGATGAAGACGGTGAAGTTCCGCGCCCTTGGCTCTGCCCAGATCTCGGCAAAGCCTGCGCGGAAGGGCACAGCGTGCAGCGGTTCGGGTCGCGTGGCATGACGCGCCTCAATCGCCCGGACGGCCAGCGCGGTCATCACCACCGCAGCCACGCTGACCAAGCCCACCGGCTTCAACAGCAGCGTGGGCGAGTACGGGTCCAGCGCCTTGCCGACAATCGTCGCCGTCACCGCAATCCCGAAGATCATCATCAGCCCGGTGATCGTCGCCGCAGCCGCCCTGTGGCGCGGATGGGTGGTGGATGCCAGCAACGCCAGCAACGAGGTGCCAGAGGCCCCCGCACCCGCACCAATCAGCACATAGGCGAAGACCGACAGCGCCAACCCGGCCCAGAACATCGTCCCCATCAGCACAAAGCCCACAGCCGCCAGAAGCCCGCCCACGCCCAGCACTGCCATGCCGCAGATGATGAACCGCATGCGGTTGCCCATCGTATCAGACCGATAGCCCCACGATGTCCGCGTGATCTGCACCACATAGTGCAGGCCCACCAGCACGCCGGGCAGGATGGCGGGCAAAGACCCCTCGACCACCATCAACCGGTTCAGGGTCGAGGTGCAGATCAGCACGATCGCCCCCAGACACATCTACACCGCACCCAAACGGAAGATCGACACCCGTGACAGGTAGGTCACTGCAATGCCGCCATCGTGCGCAAAGCGAAGGCGGTGATCATCATGCCGCTGACATACATCGCAACCCCGGTGGCGTTGTACCACGGCGCCTTGGCCTTGGGGTCGGCCAGCAAGGTGCCCATCGCCCGGATTTGCCACAGCAGCAGCAGGCTGACAAAGATCGCATGATAGGGCTTGCCCCAGACCAGCAGGAAGGCAACTACCAAAGCCTGCGCCAGACCCATGACGGTGCACGCGATGCGGGCTGCAACCTCTGGCCCGAGGGTGACCGGCAAGGAACGCACGCCGTGCTGGCGATCCCCCTCCAACGCCTTGAAATCATTGAGCGTCATGATACCATGCGCGCCAAAGGCGTACAGTAGCGCCATGGTGCAGACCTGAAAGCTGGGCATCCCCTGCGACAGCACGGCAGCGCCCGTGAACCACGGCTGGCCCTCGTAGCACAGGCCTACCAGCCCCGGCCCCCACCAGCCCGACCGCTTCAGCCGCACCGGCGCAGCCGAATAGGTCCAAGCCGCCAGCACGCCGAAAATCGTCGCCACAAAGCCCCAAGGGCCCAAAACCCAGCCCAAAGCCAGCGAAAGCACCGACATCGCCAGCGCGATCCACATCCCCCAGCGCCCCGGTATCCGACCCGACGGGATTGGCCGGTGCGGTTCATTCACCGCGTCGACATGCCGGTCGCACCAGTCATTCGCCGCCTGCGACATGCCGCAAACCACCGGTCCCGCCAGGATCACCCCCAGCAGAACCATCGGCCAATGCGCGGCAGCCGAGACAGGTATGGACGCGATGCCGCACAGATAGGCCCACATCGGCGGAAACCATGTGACGGGCCTGATCAGCTCCTGCATGGCTTTCGGCTGCGGGACCCCATGTTGCGGGCGGGCGGGTCTTTGTAAGGTTTATGATACACTCATGTGTCCACTTTTCCTTACATTGCAGAGTCGATCAAGCCCCCAGATTGCGGCTGATCTCAAACCGGGAAACCCCATTGCCCTCCGCACAGCCTTGCGTTTCCATCTCCGTGACTGACAGCCAGACCAAGTCGCTTAAAATACGTTCAAAAACAGTTGCTTGACAGTGACATCCTGCATGGCGCGCAGTCCCGAGAGCCCGGGGACTGTGCCGGATGGAGAGGGTCAAAGGCCCGAACCGTTCCTCTGAAAACTCCCCCGAACCGGCGAACGTCCTCGCGTGTCTGGCGATGGACTTTGCCAGCACGCGCACCGCCAATGCGGCGAGCAACAGCCGGACGATCCGCTGTGCAAGCCTGGGAATCCGGTGGGCGGGGTTATTGCCTGCGGTCACCAAGCCCGCCTGCCGCAGCAGATCGGGCGCTCGGCTGATGAGCCACGTCGAAACGCCCGGTGCAGCCGGATCTCGTCATTTTCGGGCAACATCCCGGCATCAGACGGCGGCAGTGCCACCGCCGGCCATCGGTGCCCCCGCTTCCGGCATCTGGAACTCTGCGATGGCGCTGTGCCCGGACGGCCAGGTGCCGTTGCCGCGCACCGGCGGCCTTACGGGCGGTGGCGTCCCACACCGACGGCCAGGTGCCGGCAGTTTCGGCCCCGCCAGAATGGCAATTTGGATGGACGAACAGAATCCGCATGGCACCCTCTGTTTTTCGCGAAACTGACACATTTAGTTAACTCTGGTTGATACTGATCAAAGTTGCGTGAAGTACCGAACGCCTAAATGAAAAAGCGCCCCCCGGATGGGAGCTTCGAAGACCGGGGACAAGGCGTAAATACTACTCGTCATCCTTGTTCAGAAGGCCGAACTTGCGCAGCTTGACGTAAAGCGACTGGCGCGACAGGCCCAGCATTTCGGCAGCTGCAAGGCGGTTGTTGCGGGTGAGGTCAACAGCGGTCTGAATGCACATCTTTTCAACGACATCCGTAGTTTCCGCCACAATATCCTTGAGGGGCGAGGACCCCACCAGTTCCATCACCCCGCGCATCGCCTCGTCGTTGCCGCCAAAACCTGGCCTTCGCAGCAGTTCGGCCCGGCTGGAATCGCGGATCACAAGGCCATAACCGGGCTTGGGCCGGTCGTTGAGGTATGTCGCCGAAATCTCGACCGGGATCTGACCGCTGAACTCGTTCAGGATTTTGGTGGCATAAAGCCGCAGCTGGCGCGACCTTCGTGAGTTTTCCATGATGACGCGCAAATCCACTGAACCGCGGGCAAGAAAATCAGCCAGCGTGCGGCCACGCACACTGGCCAGATGCGTGCTGTCAGTCAGTTTAAGGAAAGCTTCATTGCCGGAGGTGATGGCCCCATCCTGATCAAGGAAGACCATGGCATCGACCCCCTCGGCGAACAGCCGCTCCAGATTTTCGTTTGCCTCGCTTTGCGGGGCACTGACCGGTTCGGTGGTTTCCAGACGGCACAGCATCAGACGCTCGCCCGCCGCGCGGAACAGTTTGGGGATCACGCGCAGCTTGCACTGCGACCGACGCGCCACCAGTTCTACCGGGCCGACCGCATCGGCCGAGGCGATGTTGGACAGGTTCTCCAGAAACTCGCCCCGCCTGCGGCCTTCAAATTCTTGCGCAATGGCTGCGCCCACCAGTTCCTGCCGCGTGCCACCCAGCAACGTTGCCGCCGCCGAATTCAGATCGGCGATCCGGCCATTGTTCATCGACAAAAGCACGATGGCATCCCGGGTCGCTTCCATCAGAACCCGATAGCGCGTGTCCATCTCGCGCTGCAATTCGTAGTCACGTTCCAGCGCGATCTGGGCCAGAACCAGTTGCTGCTGCATCTCGGCAATCGGGCGCATGTCGCGGCCCAGCAGCAGAAGCGATTTGTTCGGCCCGATCGCGTGCATGATGTAGCACACCGGGAATTCCCGGAGGGCCAGTCCGGTATGGTTCACCTCAAGCGCCAAAGACCGCACACCCGACTTCTGAATCTGCTCCATCCGGCGGTCCAGCTTGTCGCGACTTTCTTCGGTGATGATCTCATGGATATGCTTGCCGACCCAATCGCTCAGCTTTCCAAAGGCCGGATGATGCGGGTTGATCATCACCGCGGTCACACGACCATCTGCCGTGATCATCAACGACAGATCGGACGCCGTCGAGACGATCTCGGACAACATGCCCGGATCAATCAGCGGCAACGCCAGCCCGTCAAGAAAATGTTTCGTATCCGTATTCACCGTGGTTTCGCCATTCCTGCCGCCCACCTGCCCGTTCGGGTCGGCGTTCTGTTACGTGTGCCGAAGCACACAGGAGGCGTCGAACTTCAGGCCGATCGCCTCAAGTGCCGCGCCAATGTCGTTGGAAGAAAAGTCAGCTCCAGTGCATGCCGCAGGATCCTTTACAAGTGACATGACGGCGCCACCCACCACGATGGGACAGAGCTTGGTCAGAATTGACCTGAGAAAATTCACGGTCTTTGCAACAGGTTCCAGCTTTTCCCTGGTCGCAATCGAAATCAGAACGCCGTCGAACTGCCGCGTCGCCACAAGGCTGCGCAATTCGTTGAAACTTGGCGCGATGCGCAGGCACACCGAAACGCCGCACCGCCGCATCTGCCCCATGGCGACCATCGGCCCCAAAGTGTGCTGCTCGCGGTCGGGCACCAGCATCATCACAGCACCAGGGCCGTTGTCCGCCGCCTGATCGGCCACCCAAGCCGTGCCAATCTCGCGCAGCAGGCTTTGCGTCCGCCCGACACCGATCGTCACATCCATCCACGACATGTCGCCTTCGCGCCCATCCGCCGCGCCGCTTCCGGAATGTACAGATCGGCCAGCGCCGCCAGACTGACCCGCGCCTTGCGCACCTCGGTCAGCAGTTCGACGAAGGCATCTTTGGTCAGTGTCAACGAGACCGTGATCAGCCCCGCCACCAACGGCTCGCGCAGTTCCGGGACCGTCCGCGCCGTTCGCTCGGTCAACAACGAAACGACCTGAGACGCAAAATAACCCACTCCAGCAGCGTCTTGCGCTGCCGGGCGTCCCTGGTCTCGCGGCTGGATATCCTGCATGCAGACGGCCCTCCACCGGGTCACCCGCACAATCGCAGCTTGAGTGTGTCTGCACGATCGGGGTCATCCTTGTAGTGAACTTTTCCTTAGGACGGTTGCATTGTCAAAGAAAATTGACACTTCTGAACATAGGCACAGGGGGGCAAAGTACAAGGCACTGTATTTGCATAAGAATGCACAGGAATTCGTGCTGCAAAATCTGTTGGTTTTCGCGTCGGTCAGGCCATGGCCCTGCAAGGCGTGTAAACCTTATTTGTGTAAGTTTTAGGTGACACATTAAGAATCGCGGGGCTAGGGTTCAGCTCAGAACACGTCGTCTGAAAGACCCAAAATGGCCCAGAATCGTCCTAATCAGCCTACCCGCAAGCCGCTTTCCACAGCGAAAGAGCGCATAAGGCGCGATGCCACGAAATGGTGCAGGGCGTTCTGGCCCCTTTGCAGTTTAAAGCCTTCGCAACCTCGCTGGTTTTGGTGCTGCACTACCTTCTGACCGGTGCAGGGTACGAGGCGGCCACAATCTCCATCGTCGTCAAAACCGGTTTTCTGCACCTGATCATGGTCACGGGGGCGATCTGGGAAAAAGTTGTCTTCGGCCAATACCTTCTCGCCCCGGCCTTCTTCTGGGAGGACGTGTTTTCCTCGCCGTGACAGCCCTGCACACCGGCTATTTGATAGCGCTTTGGACAGGGGCTTTGTCGCCTGCGGGCCAGATGTTCCTGGCCCTTGCCGCATATGCGACCTATGCTATCAACGCCGCGCAGTTCATCTGGAAGTTGCGCGTTGCCCGGCTGGATGCGGCCCGTGTGGACTACGAGGCCCGCATGAATGACGCGGTGCAATCATGAACGCCGCCGCACCCGCCCTTGGCTGCACCAACACCCCGGTCCTGAAAGCGCGTGGCCAGCGCGAGGTGTTCTGCGGCCTGACCGGCATCATCTGGCTGCATCGCAAGATGCAGGACGCGTTCTTTCTGGTTGTAGGCAGCCGCACCTGCGCCCACCTTCTGCAATCGGCCGCCGGTGTGATGATCTTCGCCGAGCCGCGCTTTGGCACCACCATTCTTGAACAGAAGGATCTGGCCGGTCTCGCCGATGCCCAAACCGAACTTGACCGCGAGGTTGATCGCCTGCTGTCACGCCGTCCTGACATCCGACAGTTGTTTCTGGTGGGTTCCTGCCCGTCAGAAGTCATCAAACTTGACCTGCACCGCGCCGCCGAACGCATGTCCAACAAGCACGCGCCGCACGTCCGCGTGTTGGATTGTTCCGGCTCGGGAATCGAGACAACCTTCACCCAAGGTGAGGATGCCTCGCCTCGCCTCGATGGTCCCGACTCTGTCTGCCCCGACCATGTCCACCACGACCGAAAAGCAACTCCTGCTTGTGGGCGCCCTGCCCGACGTGGTCGAGGATCAGGCCATGGCCCTTCTGACCGCCATGGGCATCAAGACAGTCCGCTGCCTGCCCGCCCGCCGCCCCGCCGACGCGCCTGCCGTGGGCGCCAACACCGTCTTCGCCCTCGTGCAACCCTTCCTCGGCGACACCGCCGCCGCCCTGACGCGCCGCGGCGCCCGCCACATCGCAGCCCCCTTCCCCTTCGGCGCCGAGGGCACCACTCTCTGACTGCAAGCCATCGCAACCGAGTTCGGCGTCCACCCGGCCCTCTTCGCCCAGGTCACCGCCGCCCCCCCCCCCGCGCCCGCGCCGAAAAGGCCATCGCCGCCGCAGCACAAACCCTGTCCGGCAAATCAATCTTCTTCTTCCCCGACAACCAGCTTGAACTGCCCCTCGCCCGCTTCCTGACCCGCGAATGCGGCATGACCGCCATCGAGGTCGGCACCCCCTTCCTGCACCGCGACCTGATGGCCCCGAACTGGCCCTGCTCGCCGCAGGCCCGACCCTGTCCGAAGGCCAGGACGTCGACAAACAACTCGTCCGCGCCCGCGCCGCCCGCGCAAACCTCACCGTCTGCGGCTTAGGCCTCGCCAACCCGCTGGAGGCTGAAGGCCTCGCCACCAAATGGGCCATCGAACTGCTGTTCACCCCGCTGCATTTCTACGAACAAGCTGGCGACCTCGCATCCCTCTTCGCCCGCCCCCTCCGCCGCCGCGCCCTCCTCGCCCCGCTGGCCCCCACGCTGGAGGCCGCAGAATGACCCACTCCATGACCCACTCCATGACCCGCTCCTCGATCTGCGTTTTCATACTTGCACAAATATCCTCGGGGGTGCGGGGGCAGACGGCCCCCGCTCTGACGGTGAAAGCATGAAACTCACCCTCTGGGCCTACGAAGGCCCGCCGCATGTCGGCGCGATGCGTGTCGCCACCGCCATGAAGGGCCTGCACTACGTCCTGCACGCCCCGCCAGGCGACACCTACGCCGACCTTCTCTTCACCATGATCGAACGCCGCGATCACCGCCCGCCGGTCACCTAGACCACCTTCCAGGCCCGCGACCTTGGCGGCGATACCGCCACGCTGTTCAAAACCGCCTGCCAGGACGCCGTCACCCGCTTCAACCCCGAGGCTATTATCGTCGGTGCCTCCTGCACCGCCGAACTGATCCAGGACAACCCCGCAGGCCTCGCCGCTTCGATGAACCTCGGCCTGCCCGTCATCGCGCTCGACCTGCCCTCCTGCCAGCGCAAAGAGGACTTCGGCACCGATGAAACCTTTCTGCAAATCGTCCGCCACCTCGCCAAACCGTGTGCGCGTACACCCCACATCACCGCCAACCTGATCGGCCCCACCGCCTTGGGATTCCGCCACCGTGACGACATCACCGAACTGACCAGCCTCCTGTCTGAAATGGGCATCTGCATCAACGTCGTGGCCCCGATGGGTGCCCGCCCCTCCGACATAACCCGGCTCGGCGCCGCCCATTTCAACATCCTGATGTACCCCGAACACGCCGAAAGCGCCGCCCGCTGGCTAGAGACCAGCTGCCAGCAACCCTGCACCAAGACCGTGCCAATCGGCGTCGGAGCCACCCGCGATTTCCTCGCCGAAGTCAGCAAAATCACCGGCCTGCCCGCCAAGACCGACACAAGCCGCCGCCGCCTGCCATGGTGGACCCGCTCCGTTGATAGCACCTACCTCACCGGAAAACGCGTCTTCCCCTTCGGCGACGGCACCCACGTCGCAGCCGCCGCAAGGATCGCGCGCGAGGAAATGGGGTTTGAAGTCGCAGGCCTCGGCTGCTTCAACCGTGAAATGGCCAGGCCCATCCTCCAACTGGCGAAAAACATCGGCGTCGAAGCCCTGATCTCTGACGATTACCTCGAAGTCGAAGCCACCATCGCGGCCCTCCACCCCGAACTGATCCTCGGCACCCAGATGGGGCGTCACATCGGCAAACGCCTCGGCATCCCCTGGGCCGTAATCTCCGCCCCGGTCCACGTTCAAGACTTCCCCGCCCGCTGTTCCCCCCAGATGGGCTGGGAAGGCGCCAACGTGATCTTCGACACCTGGGTTCATCCGCTGGTCATGGGCCTTGAAGAACACCTCCTCACCATGTTCCGCGACGATTTCGAATTCCATGACGAGGCTGGTGCTTCCCACCACGGCGCCAAGCACCAACCTCAAGTATCCGTCTTGATCAAGTCCCTTTTTGCATCCACAATCGGTCTGCTTTGACGAGTGTGTTTGCCAGTTCGATGAGCTTGTGCATGAGGGCGAC
>JAYSQA010000353.1:0-22848 GCA_043721775.1 Rhodobacterales bacterium | reverse complement strand
CGCCCAGATCCAAGCCTCCGCCGCCTGCGCAGAGGGAAAGTCCGTGCCGGGGACGTGACACCATGCCATTCACCGCACCCCCCGCTGATGCAGGCGTTCGGGGGTGACGAGGCCCCGCACCAGCATCGCGTCGCGGATGGTGTTGGTGATCGAGCTCTGGGGCAGGTAGCCCTCAGCGTTGACCATCTTGGCGTAGAACGCCGCCTTTTCGTCGTCGCTGAGCCTGGGCTGCTCATCGCGCTTGCGTTGCCGCCTGACCGTCTGGCCCTTGGCGTTTTCGGCGGCAGCGAGCGCATCGCGCTGGGCAGCACGTTCCATGAACCGGTCGAGGGCCTTGGGCCCATCGGGCGGGTTGGGATGATCGCTGCGGGTTTCGGTCGCCGTCTCGATGATCCGGTTCTCGGATAGCCCGAGATCATCCCGCCAGCGGCGAACGTGCAACCGCGCTGGCCAGCCCTGCCACCAGGCGGGCAGAATGGCATTCGCGGCGAAGCCCAGCGCACTCAGCAGCTCTGCGAAGAACCGATCAAAATCGGCATCGCGCGCAGCCGCTTCCTCCTCCTCCTTTACTGGTTTACTTAAAGGTTCCCTTATAGAGTTAGTGTCCAGATTCTGGACACGGCTTTGCCGTTTTTCTGGACACGGCTCGGGCTGTTTTCTGGACACGGCTCCGCGTCTGAATCTGGACACGGCTTTTCGGCCGTTTTCGTCCTTAACGCACTGGAAACCCGAAACTGTTCATCGGCCGAGCCGTGTCCGGAATCTGGACACGGCCCTCCGGCATCGATGGCCTCTGGCCCATGATCAAAATCGGCCTCGAACGCCAGGATGTAGCGCGTCGACATCTGCCGCTTGGTGCCGGGATCAGTGCGCCGCTCTCGCCGCAGCAGACCGCGCCCTTCCAGAAGCGTCAGATGCGAGTTCATGGCGGCGCGGCTGATCTCGCAATCATGCGCCAGCCGATTTTGGGCGGGAAAACAACCATAGTCCGGATTATGCCGGTCGCATAAATGCCAGAGGACGATCTTGGTCGTGGGCTTCAGCTTGCGGTGACGGATCGCCCAGTTGGTGGCAACAACGCTTACACTCCTTAAGGGCCATAGCATCACTGCGGCGATCATTACGAATGGCGGCTGCAAGCGTTACTGGCTGCCAATTTCGCCTAAAGGGCAGACCCCGGGTGTCCGAAATAATTGCGATAGCACGTGACACTATTGCGCCAGAGGCGTCATGATGCTATCTTCAGTGACACATCGGACTGGAGAGAATCATGGCCACCGAAATCACCCTTACGGATGTTACTGATAGCATAGCTGCGCTGGTGCGGAGCGCTGAGCAACGCGGCTATGAACGTGGCAATCGAGAAGGACACCAGCGGGGAGTGTCTGAAACGATGCGCAAGATTCAACAGGCGGTGCTTGGTAAGGCCGTGTTAGCTAGCGACAGTAGCAACTCAACTCTGGATCGCCCTGACACTAACGACGACGCGGCGGAAAGCCTTACGAAAGTTGAGCAGGACAGCCGCAAACGTGCGCCAAAAGGCCTCGTGCGCGAAGTTATCACGAGAGAATTGCGGTTGCATCCCGGTAAGACGGCCATTCAGATTGAAGAAGGTGCCACCACAGTCCTTGAGAAGATGATAGCCGCACCCTCTTACCGGAGCGAACTAAGAAAAGGCCGAGGCGACGGCCGCTATCGAGATGAAAACGGGAAATGGTTTCTCGTTGAGGAAGAGAAGACGGAGGGCGGCCTGCAAAGCAATCCCTCCGCCTTCGGATGACAACATCATGAAGGAGCGCCCCATGCCGCCACCATAGCAATCCCGGCTAGGTTCTGTTCGCGACAGGCCCAGACCGGCCGCCGCCACGAGGGCGGCAAGATTGGCCACCGGACGCGGAGGTCAATCGCTTTACGAAGCCCGGCACAGGAAACCTGTCTCGGGCAGTTTCACCTTATAACCAGTTTCAGCGAAAATCAACTTCAGGCATTCCTGACCCCAAGCCCAGCGCATCCGCCAGTTCCTTCCGGCCAATACATCCTGTCAGCATCGGTGGTTGGCTAGTTCGAGCGAGTTCCACGCGTTTCGCCCGCACTTACGGGCTTTCAGTGGGGTGGCAGGGTGGCATCGATTTGCCGAAACCGCGCCACCCCCTGATTTCATTGGGGATTTACAGAATTGGCACAAGAATCTGGCTGTGCGGTGCCCCTTGCAGCACTGACCGGCCTTCCACCGCACCTTCTGCGCGAAATCCACAAAATAGAGGCTTCCGTCCGAATGGCCGCGCACTGCGCAGAAATGCACCGTCAACGACGCATGGACAAACGCCGTCTGCTTGTCTGGCGCGCTGTGCACCTTGGCACCGCGATGCTGATCGGGGCGACCCTTGCGCTGGCCATCCATGATGCGCCAGCCAAGATCGCGGCCACAGTGCTTGAAGCTCAGCATTCGGAGCGGTGGTGATGCCCGGCAGAACCGGCTCAGCATCGTTCTTGCCAGCGCGGGCGGCCAGCCCTACCCGCGCTCACTTGGCCGGAGGTTGGCAGCAATCTGCCTCCAGCCAGTTTCCCTGCTATCTCGATGTTCCCCATGAAACCAATGCTTTAACCGGTAGAATTTAGCATGACTACTCCGCACTTGACCGAAGCACGGATACGGCGCGCGGGGAAAGGGGCCATCGAGGGGGGGGGTCCGGTTGGCGCGGTGGAAGTTCTGCCAGACGGAACCATAAGAATCTTGCCTATGCCGCTGACACCGTCGCTACCTGACAAGCGAAAACCTGAGCCATGGTGAAGGACTTGCGTGTTGACCTGCCCGGACAGTTGAAGGAAACACTGCCGTCCGGGCGGTTTCGCTACCGCGTCCGGGTCGACGGAAAAAAGTGGATTCGCATTCCCCTGTCGGTCGGCCCGGATCACCGCGAGTTCCTTGATCACTACCGCGCCGCCCGTGCAGGCGTTCATCTGGGTGCCGACGCCGCGCCAGCCGCAGCAGCAATACCCAAGACGGTGGACTGGCTGTCACACGCCTTCGAGGCGGCCATGAGCGCCCGCGTAGCTGCCGGTCTGATGCACAAGGGAACGCTGCACAAACGCGCAATGTATTTCACCAAACTGCGCGCCGAATACGGGACGAAGGACATGAACATGCCGCGTCACATCGTGGTGCGGATCCGGGACGCCATGACGGCAACGCCGGGCGCAGCTGACAATATGGTAAAGGCCGTTCGCGCGCTCTACGCATGGGGAATGGACCAAGGTTATGTGACCGAAAACCCGGCGACTGCGATCACCACGATCAATCGCGGCACAGGGGCCACGCCGTGGAGCGTTTCCGACATGAAACAATTCCGCAGCACACACCCAATCGGAACGGTTCCGCACCTTGCGCTGACGTTGTTCATGTTCACCGCGTGCCGGATCGATGATGTGGTGAAGTTGGGGCGCGGCAATGAGACGCTCAGGGACGGCATTGCCAGCTTGTCCTGGATGCCTGGCAAGCGCGGGTCCGCACCAGTCACAGTCCCAATTATGCCGCCGTTGGAGCGCGCATTGGCCGCGCGCAAAATAGTCGGCAGCACTTACCTGCTGTCGATGTTGGGCAGGCCTTACGCTTCCGGGGCCGCATTTGGCAACAAGTTCCGGCGATGGGTCGCAGAGGCGGGTCTGACAGACCGCAGCCCACACGGGATTCGAAAAGCTGCCGCCGAATTGATGGCTCTTGAGGGCGCGTCGCAGTATCACATCATGGCAGTGCACGGCCACACTCAAGCCGCGACCAGCGAAATCTACACCAAGGGTGTAAACAGGACCAAATTGGCTGCGGAAGCGATGAGCATGATGACCGGCATGGACTGGTGAGCGTGGGACACCCCCACCGTAAGCCTTTGAATACTTTGACGGGGAAATAGCACCGTGGGACACCCCAAGCCTTTGATTTCTTTAATATGTCCGAGTCCCCTACGGGCCGCCACTTCCTCAAAATTCTTGTTATAAAACAAAGCACGGAGTGGCGCTTGGTGTCGCATTGGGTTCGGGCTATGCAGGATGGTGCACCCGGACCGCTTGCCGCCGGATCGGGGCTTGGCCGGCTGTCAGCTTTCCTCGGGCACCATTTCGATTGCTCCGCACGGGCATTCGGCGGCGCAGATGCCGCAGCCTTTGCAATAGTCCAGGTTGATGGCGAAGCGCTCTCCGGGCCCGAGTTTCATCACCGCATTGTCGGGGCAGACGCCATAGCAGTTGTCACATTCAAAACAGTTGCCGCAGGACAAGCAGCGGCGGGCCTCGAACAGGGCGGTTGTTTCGGTCAGGCCACCCTGCACCTCATCAAAGCTGGAGGTGCGGCGGGCGAGGTCAAGCTGGGGGCGCATCATTTTGGGCGCGTCGGTGTAGTACCAGGTGTTCAGGCGGTCAAAGCTGGCGAGTTTCTGGTCGGGTTTGACCTCCAGCGTGGTTTGGCGCAGCCAGGCGTCGATGTGGCGGGCGGCTTTCTTGCCGTGGCCGATGGCAACGGTAACGTTGCGTTCGCCGGGGGCCATGTCGCCGCCAGCAAACAGACCGGGATGGCCGGTCATCATGGTTTCGGGGTCAACCTGCACGACACCGTCTTGCGTCATCAGGTCGGGGATACCGTTCAAGAGCGACATGTCAACATCCTGCCCCAGCGCCAGCACGAGGCTATCGGTGTCGAGGGTTTCATATTCGCCGGTCGGCTGCGGTTTGCCTTCGGCGTCCAGCACCATTTTCTCGATGGTCAGATGACCGCCTTCGGCCCCGGTGATGGTGGACAGCCATTTGACCTTGACGCCTTCCTCCAGCGCTTCCTCCAGTTCGAAGTCGTGGGCGGGCATCTTTTCGCGGGTGCGGCGGTAGACGATGATGGCGTCTGTCGCCCCCAGACGGCGGGCGGTGCGGGCGACGTCGATGGCCGTGTTGCCGCCGCCGTAAACCACCACGCGGCGGCCCAGCATCGGCTTTTCCTGGCCCTCCATGCTGCGCAGGACGGACACCGCGTCAAGGATGCGCGCGCCGTCCTTGGCGGGGATATAGGCGCGTTTGGCGATATGGGCACCAATGGCGAGAAAGGCGGCGTGGGCCTTCACCTTCACCATCGAGGCGGCGATGTCGGTGACCTTTTCATTGTAGCGGAAGCTGACGCCCATCGCGGCAAGGCGGGCGACTTCGGCGTCCAGCACGTCACGCGGCAGGCGATATTGCGGGATACCCCAGCGCATCATGCCGCCGGGTTTGTCGCCCGCCTCGATCACCGTCACGGCATGGCCCAAGCGGCGCAGATGATAGGCGGCGGACAGGCCAGACGGGCCAGAGCCTACAACCAGCACGGTCTTGCCGGTGTCTCGTTGCGGCGTGGTGAAGGCCCAGCCTTGCTTCAGCGCCTCATCGCCCAGAAAGCGTTCAACCGAGTTGATGCCAACCGCCGAGTCCAGTTTGGCGCGGTTGCAGGCGGTTTCGCAGGTGTGATAGCAGACGCGGCCCATGATGGCGGGAAACGGGTTGTCGCGGGTCATGTGGTGCCATGCGGCCTCATAGGCACCGCTTTCGGCGTGGTAGAGCCAGCCTTGAATATCCTCTCCGGCCGGGCATTCGTGGTTGCAGGGCGGCAGGCGGTCGACATAGACCGGGCGTTCGGTGCGCCAGCTGCCGGTCTTGTTGGCGAGTGAGGAACCGGGGTCAAGCGTGATGGCGAAGGGTTTGTCCATGGTCATGCCGCGTCCTCCAACAGATTGAAGCGCTTGATGTTCTTGTCAGCCATGGCTTGCAGGCGGGCTATGATATCCGGTCTTGGATGGCTGCCGAACAGGTGGGCATAGCGCTTTTGCAGGCGAAGGTAGTCTTCCACCGGGACACGGTGCCGGATTTTGCGGACGGATGTGATCTCGCCATGTTCAGCCTCGAACAGCGGGAAGATGCCGGTTTCATGGGCAAGGCGGGCGAGTTTGATGGTGTCGGCACTGGCGGACCCCCAGCCCAAGGGGCAGGGCACGAAGACATGCAGATAGCGGGCGCCACGCAAGGTCATGGCTTTTTCCACCTTGGCCTCAAGATCATGCAAATCGGCGACGGTGGCGGTGGCGACATAGGGGATTTCGTGGGCTACGGCGATCAGGGGCACGTTCTTGCCCTTGCCGAACTCTTCGCCCGGTTGCGGCCCCAGGGGCAGCGTGGTGGCGGTGCGGGCGGCGGGCGGCGTGGCGGACGAGCGTTGGACGCCGGTGTTCATGTAGCCTTCGTTGTCATAGCAGATGTACAGCACGTCGTCGTTGCGTTCAAACATGCCAGACAGGCAGCCAAAGCCGATGTCGGTGGTGCCGCCGTCACCGCCTTGCGCAATGACACGGGTGGCAGAGTGTTCAAGGCCCGCCTTCCGGGCCTTGACCTTCAGCGCTGCGGCGATGCCCGAACCAACGGCTGCGGCATTGCCGAACAGGCTGTGCAGCCATGGCAGTTTCCAGCTGGTTTCGGGGTAAGGCGTGGAAAACACCTCAAGACAGCCGGTGGCGTTGGCGGCGATCAACTGGCCGTTTGTCGCGCGCATGGCGGCGTCAACGGCATAGCGGGCCCCCAAAGCCTCACCACAGCCCTGACAGGCGCGGTGGCCGGACGTCAGCGAATTGTCGCGCGCGGTGGAGGATTGCACAGTGCGCTGGCCAGGGTTCAGCAGGCGGTTGCCGACGGTGAAGGTGCCGGTCTGATAGAATTTGATGTCCTGGGTCATGCTGGCACCTGGGTCATTTCAGAAGTCGGGGGCTGTCCAGAGGTCGGGGTCGTATCAAGGGTCGCGGTCGTAGCAAGGGTTGGGGGCATCGCCGGTTTGCCGCCGATATCGCGCAGAAGGTTTTCGGCAATGGGACCGCTACGGCGCATGGCGGCCTCACGCGCGAGTTGGTGGTTCACGATGTCATGGTTAAGATCAAGGAACGTCAGGGGGGCAAGCCTGTCGGCCACAGCCTCGACCAACATACCGGTCAGCGCGGCTTGCGTGATGGGCCGCCCGCCCAAACCCGCCACAACGGTGTAACCGCGCAGATGCAGGCCCGACAGCGCCATGCGGACATCGGCGGAGACCACACCGCCAAGGCCTATCGAAAAGCTTTTCTCCAGCACCACAACGCGCTTTGCACCCTGCAAAGCCGCACGTATGGCGGCCAAGGGAAAGGGGCGGTAAGAGCGGATCGACAGGATGCCGATCTTTTCGCCCGCCGCACGCAGGGTGTCGATGGTTTCCTCTAGCGTGCCCACGACAGAGCCCAAGGCCACCACGATGGTTTCGGCATCCTGGGTCCGGTAGCCGCGCACAAGACCGCCAGCATCGCGGCCAAAGACCCTGGCGAAATCGGCGGCGATTTCAGGGATCAGGTCCAAGGCCAAGGTCTGCTTCGCGTGGGCGATGTAACGGACCTCCATGAACGCTTCCGGCCCGACCATCGCCCCGATGGAGACGGGTTCGGCAGGGTCCAGCACCTGACGCGGTTCGTAAGGCGGCAGGTAGGCATCGACCTGGGCCTGGATAGGGATGTCGATCTGTTCATAAGCATGGGTCAGGATGAAGCCGTCCATGCAGACCATGACCGGCATCGACAGCTCTTCGGCCAGACGGAAGGCCTGAATGTGCAGGTCAACCGCCTCTTGGTTGCTTTCGGCGAACAGTTGCAGCCAGCCGCAATCGCGCTGGCTCATGCTGTCGGAATGGTCGTTCCAGATGTTGATCGGCGCACCGATGGCACGGTTGGCCACCGTCATCACAATGGGCAGACCAAGGCCAGATGCATTGTAGATCGCCTCGACCATGAACAAAAGACCCTGACTGGCGGTGGCGGTATAGGACCGCGCGCCGGTAGCAGAGGCACCAATCGCCACGCTCATCGCCGCGAACTCGCTTTCGACGTTCAGGAATTCGCAAGAGCTCAGGGTGCCGCCTTTGACCATGGCCCCCAGGCCCTCGACGATATGGGTTTGGGGCGAGATCGGATAGGCGCAGATCACATCAGGCCTGCACAGGGCCACTGATTGAGCGACAGCCTGCGAGCCTTCCATTTGCGAAATCATAGCGTCTCCTTGACTGGCCCTAAGGCTGGGGCGGGCTTTAGGGCTGGGATGGGCTTTAAAGCCAGGATGGGTTCCAAAGCCGGGACGGTTGGTGAAACGGGGGCCAGCAGGGCGTAAGCCTCGGTCGCGGCGGCGGCGTTGCGGTCGGCGATGAGGCCTTTGAACTTGTCGTGGATGGCCTGGATGACCGCTTCCAGCATGATAAAGCCGGTTTGGGCGGCGAAGGCCCCCAGAAGCACGGCGTTGGGCAAGGGGCGGCCCAGATGCTTCATGGCGATATCTGTGGCGGGCACTGTGATGATGCGGCCCGGGGGCAGGCGGGCGGCCACGCTGTCAATGCCAAGTTCGCTTACGCTGCGGTTGGAGCTGATCAGGACATAGCCTTTCGGCATCAGCCCCTGAAACACATCGACCTGATGCAAAAGATGCGCGTCCTGAATGATCAGCGCATCCGGCGCAGTGATCGGTTCACGCGAACGGATCGGCTTGTCATCCATCCGGCAGAAGGCCACCACGGGCGCGCCGGTGCGTTCTGACCCGAAGCTGGGAAAGGCCTGCGCATGGCGACCCTGATGGAAGGCGGCAATCGACAGCATCTCGGCTGCTGTGACAACGCCCTGCCCGCCGCGCCCGTGAATTCTGACCTGTAGCATGGCATTCTATTCTTTGGGTTCGTGGCACCGCTGCCGAAGGTCTGACCGACAGTTCCGGGCGTGGTGGCCGACGCAAACCCCGCAAGTGCCTGTCCCGGCCGGCAGCCCTGCCCGCGCCTTGTGCCATCATCATTAGCAGCCAGCCGGGCTTTCGCATTGATCAGGATCATATGAACCGTCTTGCTCTGCGGCTTTCCCGGCAAGGGCACACGCGGGGGACAGCGCGGGGTCGCTTTCCCCGGCGAAGGTCACAGACAGGGCCAGGTGCAAAATGCAACAAGCGCCCCAAAGGGCGCTTGTTGGCACGGCGAAAGGCCCAAAGCCTTAGTCTTTCGGGCGCAGTCCGGCGGTTTCGCGGGCAGCAGTATCAACGTCGCTGCGCAACTGGCCTGACAGGAACTCGTCATAGTAGGCGACCATGGTGGGGATCGCGGCCCCGCCCTGCTTGCTGCGCCACGGTTTGGTGTAGCTGGCGAACAGCCCGTGCCGGTGCGTCAAAGGCGCGCCGCCCAGCATCAGCGGAGAACCCCACACCATGCGGCCCGCGTAGTTGCACTTCAGCACACCATTGACCCAGATCCGCAGATAGCCGCCGGTATCGGCGGCGAAGTTGGTGTTGACGACGATATCAACCCAC
The DNA here is from genome assembly GCA_043721775.1 of Rhodobacterales bacterium. Classification (GTDB taxonomy): domain Bacteria; phylum Pseudomonadota; class Alphaproteobacteria; order Rhodobacterales; family Rhodobacteraceae; genus Stagnihabitans. Next base: position 13,491 of record JAYSQA010000353.1, on the reverse strand, counting down.
TTGCCCTTGACGTCCGACATCGAGAACAGGCTGCACACGTCGCCGTTGTTCTGCGCCTTGCCCCAGTTGCTGGCGACCCGCATGTTCTCCAGTTCGGCGACCACGTCTTCATGGTCGGTCCCAGAACGGTTGCAGATGGTCGCATCGCACTTGGCCCAGTTCAGATCGCCAGCCGAGGTCTGCACAATGCGGAAGGGCGGCGGCTGGTCGCCGGACAGTTTCCATTGGCCGAGCACCAGTCCAACCGCTTTGTCACGCGGCACCGAGTCCAGGTTGGCGTTGTAAAAGCTCCACCCGTACCAGATGTCCTGACCGACATGACCTGTCGCCGCCTTGTCAGTCTCGCTGATTTCGGCGCGCAGGCGACCGCTTTTGCAATCGGGATCAACGCAGTCACCGTCGCGCAGTTCAAACCTTTCACTAACGTCACCCCGGCGCACCGGCTGGGTGGGGTCAGAGTAGCTGAAGTTGTATGCGGCAGGGCTTAGGAAGCGGTCATAGCCTTGCGGCAGGGCACCTTCGCGGCGCAAGGATTGTGCCGTCGGTGGTCCGCCCGGCAATGAAATGGTGATGACCTGACCGCAGCCGACCAAAACCGCCAGCGCCAAGGCGCACATGATGAAGAACCGCGACATGATCACTCCTGCAAGGGACGGGCGTTGAGGCAAAGTTGGTTTGCCATAGCGCCTGTCGTGGGCACCGTTCACTTGCGCTGTTCTTGACGGAAGGCACGGAAACGGTCAAGGGCATGGCCGCCGCGCACGATCACTTCGCACTTGCAGCAGGCGAAAAAGAACGATTCGGGCTTTTTTGTGGCGAAGACCTGAAGGATTCGCGACTCCCCGTCATGCAAGCTTTTGTGGCAGTTTTGAAACATCAAAACAAGAGTGTAGCACTTTTGGCACGGTCATCCGAACAGCATTGAAAGGCCGTGATAATTTCCTTCTAAAGAACAATCCAAGCGGCTAAGTTCAAAAGAAAAAACAATCTATCGAGCAAAGAGGCAGAAAATGGCAAGAATAAGCGTGTTCGGCATTGGTTATGTCGGCGTGGTGTCCGCTGCATGTCTGGCAAAGGATGGCCATACGGTCATCGCCGTGGATGTGGACCCCGGCAAGATCAAGGCCATCAACGACGGGCTGTCGCCTATCGTGGAAAATGGTTTGGATGAACTGATCGCCGAAGTTGTGGCAGCAGGCAGGCTGACGGCGACCAACGATGTGCAATATGCCATCGACAACACCGATGCGTCCTTCATCGCAGTGGGCACCCCCTCTGCCGAGGATGGCTCGGTCGGGCTGAAATATGTGCGCGGCGTGTGCGAGAACATTGGTGCGGCACTGGCCAACAAGGCCTCGTATCACTCGGTCGTGGTACGGTCGACGATTGTCCCGGGCAGCTGTGAAGCCACCTGCATTCCCGCGCTGGAGGCGAAGTCCGGCAAAGTGGCGGGCAAGGATTTCGGTGTGGGCTATTACCCCGAGTTCCTGCGCGAAAGCACCGCGATCGAAGATTACTACGATCCGGGCCTGATCGTGTTCGGTGCGATGGACAAGCCGACGGCTGATTTCCTGACCGCACTGAATGACATGCTGAACTGCAAGATCCACGTCGTTGACCTGCGCACCGCCGAGATGGTGAAGTACACCTCCAACACCTGGCGCGCGGTCAAGGTGACCTTCGCCAACGAAATCGGCAACATCGCCAAAGCGGTCGGGCTTGACGGGCAGACCGTCATGGAAATCCTGTGCTCGGACGAAAAAGTGGCGATGTCCAAGTACTTCATGCGCCCGGGCTTCGCCTTTGGCGGGTCGTGCCTGCCGAAAGACGTGCGCGCGTTGCGTCACCTTGCGGCGGTCAACAACACCCCGGCTCACCTTTTGAACGCCGTGATCGAGGCCAACGAGGCGCAGATCCAGCGTGCCGAAAGCATGATCGAGGCATCGGGTGCCAAGAAGGTTGGCTTTGTCGGCATCAGCTTCAAGCCGGGCACCGATGACCTGCGCGAAAGCCCCCTCGCCGAGCTGGCAGCGCGGCTGATCAAGAACGGTGTGGGGGTTGAAATCTATGACCCCTATGTGTTCGAGGCCTATGCCAACAACAACTCTACCGCCGGTCGAGGCAATGACGTGATCCCGGACCTGAAAGACCGTATGGTCGAAAGCCTGGATCAGATGATCAACGACAATGGCGCTATCCTGGTGGGCAACTACTACAAGGGCTCGATTGCTGCTTTGGAAGCCGCAGCCAAGACCCTTCCGGTTCTGGACCTGACGCGGATGAAGCGCGACATGGTGTCGGACGGCCACTATCAGGGCATCTGCTGGTAACGGCACATGGTCAGATTGCTCACCCACGCGGCGTATTTCGCCATCATTTTCCTGATGACATCCCTTGTCCCCAAGGGTGCCATGGGAACAATACACGCCGCGACGAACACGATCTTCATCCTGGGGTTTCTTGGGACGTGGCGCTATTCGTGGGCGGCAATCAACTTCACGCGGGCGATCTTGTACGTCAAGGTCGTCTACCCGCGCCGGAAAGCCCGGGCCTTCGCGCGCTTTGCAGCGCGCGGGGCCCCCTGCCACGCCTATTTTCTGGTCACCACCTATATGGTGGATCGCGATATTACGATTGACTGCTACCGCGCTCTGTTTCTGGCCGCGTCCAACGCGCGGGACGGCGCCACCATCGTCGCCTCGATCGTGGACGGCGCGGATGAACGCCTGATCCGCAGCATCTTCGAGACTTCGCGTCACGATATGTCGCGGGTCAAGCTGGTGCTGGACCGGATCGAATCGAACGGCAAGCGGGACGCCATGGCGCGGACGTTGCGCCTGATTGCGACTGAATGCCCGACGGCACGCGACATCTGCATCTTCGTTGACGGCGACACCATGGTGCCCGTCGACATCGTGGCGCAATCGGCACCCATGTTCACCAACCCCAAGGTGGGCGCGCTGACCACCGATGAAGGCATCGTCATCCACAAGAAGAACCTGTTCCGCGACTGGTTCATCCTGCGCTTCAACCAGCGTCAGGTGATGATGTCGTCGATGGGAATATCCAACCGCGTGCTGACCCTGACAGGCCGCATGTCGGTGTTCAGGGCCGACCTTGCGACCAATCCGCAGTTCGTCAACGGCATCCTTTATGACTATCTGGACCACTGGCGGCTGGGTCATGTGAAATTCCTGACCGGGGACGACAAATCGACATGGTACTGGATGCTGAAGAACGGCTACCAGATGACCTATATGCCAGACGTGCAATCCATCTCGATGGAAACCCAGCCGAGACCGACCTTCTTTGACAGCTCCAAAACCCTGATGACCCGCTGGTTCGGCAACATGATGCGGACCAATAGCCGCGCCATTGCCCTTGGGCCAAAGGACATCGGCTTCTTCACCTGGTGGTCGATCCTTGACCAACGCATTTCGATGTGGACCACGATGGTCGGCCCGACGTCCGTTCTGCTGACCGCAGCCTTCCACACGGTCACGGTCATTCCCTTGTACATCGCCTGGGTGATGAGCACGCGCTACATCTTCTGCGTTGTCATCTCGCTGTTTCGTGGCACCTGGTTCCCGATCACCCACCCGTTCATCCTGTACTTCGGACAGATTGCCGGGGCTTCGGTCAAGATCTTTGTCCTGTTTCGTCTCGACAAGCAGAAATGGACGCGGCAGGGCGCGGTGGATACCGGACCGAAACTTAGCTTCATGCAACGGATGGCTGCCTTTGAATCCTCCGTTCACCATTTCCTCGCCCTCGCATGGCTTATGATCGCCGTGGTCATGATGACAAAAATATGAACTCGGGTTCATCGCATAAAGGAACCTCCATGAGTGATCCCTTCTCCGCCCCGCGCGAGACCAACCGTGACGTAGCCCCCGGTGCGGCACGTTCTGCATCAACCGACGCAGCCCCTGCGGCAAAGGCCCCTGCCCCCCAAGCCGAGCCCACAGCCGTGCCGACCGAGTTTCCGTTTGAAACCGAACACCCGGTCATGCCGATTCCCTTCAAGGCGCAGTTTGGCGAATACAAGCTGGACGGTGTCGAGATTTCGGTGACCGCCGCCTATGTGGCGATTGACGGCGCACTTGACCCACAATGGAGGGGCCACAAGGAATTCGTCAAACTTCAGTTCGACTTCCAGGGCTTCTCCGTCTCGATCTTCCCAGAGGTGGTGGTGGCCGGATCGCGCCGCGATGGCGAAATGACCTTGCAGTTCCTTGACCCGGCTGGCGCCCACCTGCCGCAGCTGCGCTATATCCTGAACAGCTATATCGCGGGCGATTTCGTCTCGATGGGCGGGATGATGGCCTATAGCGGGCCAACGCAACCGAAAGTGGCCCGCCCGGCGGACGGTGCCACCGTGAAATTCCGGATCAGAAGCATCTCTGTCGCCCTTCTGTCCATCGTGCTGATGCTGGGTGCGGGCAAGATCATGTACAACCGCTACACTCAAAGCTACGAATCGCGCCCGGTCTTCATTGAACGTCTTGGCAATGACATGAAGGCCACCGCGGCTGGCCAGGTTGCCATGCTGAACCCCGCCGCCAAAAAGGGCGAAGTGGTGTTTTCGATCAATTCCAACACCGGCGACGTGCTAAGCTTCCAACTGCCATGCGACTGCGAAGTGCAAGTAACCAAAGGAATTTTCGAAGGCTCCACAGTTCTTCCTTTTGACACGATTTTATCATTCTTTGGCGCTACCACCGAGGTCAATGTGGAAACACAAATGAGCATCGAGGGTTTGGCTAAAGCGATGAGTGGTGAGGCAGTATATCTCGATATGAACGACGGGCGGACCATTCCGGTTCAGGTCGTCGTGACATCGGCGACCAATGCCGCAGCACTTCGGGGCGATCTGTTCGTTCCGGTTGATCTGATCCCGCCGGAAGGCGCCTTGGGAAAAGACGACATCGGGAAATCCGCAACTTTGCGGTTGTCCAAGACCTGGTTTGGAGGCTCGTCCCCTCAATTACCGGAGAAATCATGACCAACATATACCCGCTGATCATCTGTGGTGGCAACGGCACGCGTCTGTGGCCGGTGTCGCGCACGCAAAGCCCCAAACAGTTCCAGAAGATTGGAGAAGCGGATTCGCTGACCTTCTTCCAGTCGGCTGTGGAACGGCATCGTGGTCAAGGGTATCAACCGCCGGTCATAGTCTCGGCTGTCCGGCATCGTGAGACGATTGCGGCGCAGTTGGCCGAAATCAACAGCACCGCCGATGTGATCCATGAACCGATGGGCCGCAACACCGGCCCGGCGGTTCTGGCCGCAGCCTTCCATCTGATCGCCAAGAACCCCGATGCGCTGATGGTCGTCATTCCGGCAGACCACGTGATCGAGGGTGATCTGAACAGCACCATCATGGCGATGCGCCTGCCCGCGATGGCAGGCCAGATCATCACCTTCGGCATCAAGCCGCGCTATGCCGAGACCGGTTTTGGCTACATCACCGATGGCGGCCCCTTCATCGAATTCCCCGGCCTGCGCAAGGTTGACCGCTTTGTCGAAAAGCCCCCGACCCGCAAGGCCCGCCTTCTGGTGGAAAGCAACGTGGCCTACTGGGCTTCGGGCATCAGCATGTTCGCGGCGCGCACAATCATCGAGGAATACCGCAAGTTTGACCGCTTCACGGCGGACATCGTGGAACAGGCCGTGGCACAGGGCCTTGCGGCACCCGACGGCCTGGAACTGAACGCCGAGTTCTTCGGGCAGGCCATTTCTGCGCCGACCGAAAGCATGGTCTTCGAGAAGACCAACTGCATTTCCATGGCACCGCTGGATGTGAACTGGAGCGACGTCGGCTCCTGGACCGCGATGTACGGCATTTCCAAGTCAAACGATCAGGGCAACGTGTTGCAAGGTGACGTGATCGCGGTCGAGACGACGAATTCCATGGTTCGGTCAACCTCGCGTCTGGTGACGGTCGTTGGCTTGAAAGACATCATCGTAATCGACACGCCCGACGCCCTGCTGGTGACCCGTGTAGGCCACTGCCAAAGTGTGAAGAAAGTGGCCGAGTATCTGAAGGCCGGCAAGCGGGTTGAGGCGGAAAAGCATATGGCGGCGGTGCCGGCAGCCTCTGTCCCGCTGAAAAAGCCCTCGGACGCGCTGTTCCAGTCGGCGGGGTTTGACATCAAGACCGCGCGGATTTCGGCAGGTGCCAACCTTGAAATGCCGGTGGGAAGCCGCTTCGAGGTGCTGATCGCCTCGGGGGAAGTCATCATGTCGACGACGCTTTCCTTCTCGCTCTTGCACACCGGCCAGCGCATCGACGTCGACGCTGAAACGATGGCCACTTTTTACAATGCCAGCCAATCCGAAGCGGAGGTGGTTCTGTTGACGATGCACCAGCCCGAAGCCATCAAGGCCACCGCGCCTGAGACGGCGCAAATCGTGGCCCTATATGCCTAGATCCGATCCAGAATATCACGCAGTACCCTCTGCGCACCCCCCGATGCGGCGGCTGTCTTCAGCCGTCGCATGCGGCATTTGTCTGGCCCTGCCCGCGCAGGCCCAGTCAACACAGGCACCATCTGCACAGGCCCAGTCCCCTCAAGACCTGTCCACTCAAAACCTGTCCACTCAGAACCTGTCCTCGCAGAACCGGCAGGACGCGCAGACCGATGCCATGCGATTGCTGCTGAAAAATCTGCAAACCCTGATTGCCGACCAGACGATGGCCGAGTTTTCCGCCATCGACCTTGTGCAGAAGGCCGGACTTGCGACTTATGCCACCCCGGCGAAACCGGCCTTGACCTTCATTCAGCCAGCCACCGCCAAGGCCACTCCGGTTCCGGTCGAGGGGCAAAGCCTTGACCTGCGGCTGGCTGTGACGATGCTGTCGCAGTCTTACGGCCCGGATGGCACCTTCAACGTGCTGGCGGCCCAGACCAACCCGAACCTCAAGGCGCTGGTTCTGCGCAAGGGCACCGCCAATCTGGCCGACATTCGCCGGTTGCTGCAAGAGAACCAGCTTCAAACGGTCGCACCGGATGGCGTCTTGCGGCTGGACGTGCCCTTGGTGGTCTGGTCCGGCGCGGGCCTTGTTCTGGGGCCGAACGACAAGGTCGAGCTTAACCGCAGCACGGGCGCGTTCCTGATCAACTTTGGCCACCTTGACCTGAACGGCGCGTCGATTTCGGGCGCGGGTGCTGCCAACCCGGCAAGCCCGTCGTTCATGCCCTTTGTCACCACGGCTGACGGCGGGTCTGTCGCGGTCAAGAACGGCCATTTCCTGCACCTTGGCTTCGGCGTTGCCCCGGCCTTCTCGGGCTTTTCGGTGATGCGCAGCATTGTCCACACGGCGGACCGGCAGAACCATGTCGAAGCCAGCCGGTTCGAGGACCTTGTCAGCTTCACCATCGACGGGGCCTCGGATGTCGTGGTGGACGGCAATCGTTTCACCGACATGCGCGGCGGGTCGATCGTGGTGACCCACAGCACGAATGCCACAATCCGGTCCAACCTGTTTTCCGGCAAGATGCCGACCAACGCCATCCGGCTGGCCGATGCCTCGCTTGGCGCGGTGATCGAAGGCAACGTCGTGCTGGGCGGCAAGCATGCCGGCATCCTGATCGGCAAGGACAGCGGCAGTGCCGTGATTTCGAACAACATCATCTGGAAGCGGGCTGGCGGCGGCATATCCGTCAGCAATTCAGACTGCGAAAAGATCACCGGCAATCTGGTGATCGACAACACCCAAAAGGGCATCGAGGTGCGCGACAGTCTGGACGCGCGGGTGGAACAGAACACGATCCTGTCCAACCACAGCGCCGGGATCTGGGTTTCGGGCCAGCGCAAGGGCGCGCAGACCTGGCTGGCAGGCAACACACTGGCCGCCAACGGGTCTGGTCTGGCCGGGGCCATCGGCGAAAGCATCTACCTGGACGCCAACGATTTCACCCGGCAGTTCCCACAGTTCCTCAGCGGCGATCTGACGGCGCAGTTTCGGTCGGTGGCACTGGATCTGCGTGGCACCAAACCGATTGTCCTGCTCGCCTCGGACAACATCAAGAACGACCCGCCGAAGACGACCTGTTCGAACTGAAGTGAGGCACCGCGCAATGACAAAGTCACCTCTGAAACTTCGCACGCTCGTCACGGCAATTGTGTTGTGTCTGGGTCTGGTCAGTGGTGCGTTTGCGCAAGCCATTTCGATGAACATTCCGCCCGACAAGACCCATCGGCTGGTCGCTGTGGTGGTGACCAAGGGCCTGACATCGACCAAGAAGCTGCCCACGACAGAGTTGAAGGCCGCCCGCAAGCGGATGCTGACCGGCAAGGACGTGACGCCGGACGAATTGCGCGCGCTGTCCGATCATGGCGACGGATTGGCGGCCCAAAAGTATGAACGCTATCTGATGAGCAACATCGCCACCGCAAGCGCTTCGGATATTGCCTATTATGGCACGATAGCACTTGGCACCGGCCGGGTCTGGGCCCTTCCGTCGGTCGTCGATGCCCTGCACCGCATTGACCCCGCGACCGAGCCTGTGGCGCGCAAGAAAGCCTATATGGCGGTCATCTATCCTTATGCCTGGGCAGGAAACTCGCTGGCGCTGGATGCGATCATTGATCTGAACGGCAAGGACAAGTTGTTTGGCGAGATGTCGAAGGCCACGCAAGACCACATTGCCGCACAGGTCGCCAAGGCGGGCGATGGCCGGGTTGCCCTGCGGCTGGCCATTGCGCTGATCCAGAAAGCCGACAGGTCCAAGGCCGACCTGGCCCTTGCCCAACACTTTCTGAAACTGGCGCAAGCCTCGGACAATCTGCAGGTACAGGCGACGGCGAACAACCTCACCACCCTGCTTGCAAGCAATGGTACACTGATGGATGTTAAACAATGAAGCGCCCCGCATCCAGTCGCGCTAAGTCTTTGCGCCCAACCGCATCAAGACTGGCAACCTTGTGTGTGTCAGCCCTTGTGACGCTGATGTGCCCTGCCCTTGCGCAGGCGCAATCAGCCTATAATTGTTCAGATCTGGACAGCCAGCGGACGACCGCCGCGATTGAGGGCACCGAAGGGATATTTTACCGGGTCGAGCCTGACATGCGGATGTTCAATGCGTTCTCGGACGAGACGGCGGACCAGATGGCCGCCTTGTCCAAAGCCCTGACCAACCTTGGTACCACGCTGATTTATGTGCCGGTTCCGACCAAAAGCTTGGCCATGCCTGACCAGTTGCCACAAGCGGCGCGCGATTACGGCTTTGACGTCAACATTGCCACCACGGTCTATCTGGAAGGCATCAAGAAGCTGCAAAAGCGCGGCGTGCTGACCGTTGACGCCCGGCTGCCCCTGCACACGCCGCTTGCAGACGGGCCGTCGTTCTTTCCGACAGACTACCGGATGACGTCAGCGGGCGCCGCACGAGAGGCGAAGGCGATTGCCGATGTGATCAGCAAAGCCCCCGGATATGCCGATATGCCCAAAGGGCGGTTTGAGACCAGCCCGGCGGGCAAGGTCGCGGTGGACTCGGCGATGCGCAGTGCGATGCAGCGGCATTGCCTTTTGCCCCTGCCCCTTGACGAGACGGATTCCTATTCGTCAAACCGGGTGCAAGGCAGCGCTACGGCCAAGGACAATACCATCTTCGGCAGCGCTGGCCGCGGCACGAAGGTGGCAATTGTCGGCACCGAGGTTGACGGCGACCCGGTGGCCAACCTTGCAGGCTTTGTCGCCAAGGCGACGGGCCTTGACACCTCGCAATATGCGGTGCCCGACGGCGGCGGGTTTGCGGCAATCTCGTCCTACCTTACCTCAAGCGCGTTTCAGGATGCCCGGCCGGCGTTTCTGATCTGGGCCAACCCGGTCAATGAAAACCTTGCCAGCTTTGGCGACCAGCCGTTTGCCGAGTTGATTGCGGCCGCCGGTGATAACTGCCGGGTGCCTTTGCCGGTCAGCGTGAACCTGCAAACGAATTCGGTGGTGGCGGACCTGTCGTCCTTGGACGCGGGCCAAAGCTACACGCTGTTCGTCGATGCCAACGGCGCGTCCGCCTCGCAGGCGCAGTTCGACTTTACCGCCAGCAATGGCCTGATCCGCACCAAAAGCATTTTCCGCAACAAGGACCAGGTCAAGACCGGGCGCTTTTATATGCCGATGACCAGCTTGTGGCCCGAAGGGGCGCAGTCGGTCGAGATTACGCTGGACGTGCCGCTTGGCAACGCGCCGCGTGTTCTGGCCTGTTTCAACTAGGGGATCAAAGATGAAGCGACCTTTCCTTTCCGTCGCCTCGGCGCTGGTCCTTTGCCTCGGCATCGTTTTGCCAGTGGCACCTGCCTTTGCCAAGACAATCGACCTGTCCTTCATGCCGCCCAAGGTTAAGCCGCAGGAAATTTGCAGCAAGGACGCCACCACCGCCCCGGCAGATGATCTGTCAGCCATCCCAGGCGAAGCCGCGCTGACCGACCAGATACGCCTGCGCTATTTGCTGCATGACATCAGGGTGCTGCAATCGTCTGACCCGAACCGCTGGTTTGACTATATCCTGACGCTGCTGGATTGGCGCACCAAACTCGATTCCAGCTTTTCGCCGACCGATGCCGAACTGGCAAGGATCGAGCTTTATGTCGATGCCGGACGTCTGGACCAGCTTAAGACCGACAAGCTGATCGAGACGCTGCGGGGCAGCGGCATCAAGTTTGACAACGTGCAGAAGATGGCCCTGTCGACCTATTACATGAACGGCATCGGTGTTGCGCAGGATGTGGCCTTTGCCAACAGCCTGATCCGTGACGCGGCCTTTGGCGGCAACCCGGACGCCTTGCTGGTGGTCGCCCGCAATGCACTGGACGGCACACCGATTGACGGCTGGGACGCTCCGCTGGATCTGACCATGACGCTGGCCCTGGGGGGCCTGTTGGGCCAGATGAACCCGGCCATCTGCGACCATGCCGGGCGGATCGCCGAAAAGTACCTTAGCGGCGACCTTCTGACCCGCAACCCCGACATCGCCTATGCCTGGTACAAGTTCGCCGCCGATCTGGGCGGGGCCAAGGCGGCGTGGCGGATCGTGGAATTCCATCTGGACGCCAATGCGGCCCAGAAGGACAACTCTGAAATGCTGCATTATCTTCAACTTGCCGTCAAACGCGGCATCACGGTCGATGCCAACCAGGCCAACAGGATCAAGATCGTCGGCAAGGTTGATGAAGTCACCCTGCGCCAGATCCTTGGCTTCAACTTCAGCGCCGACACCGGGCGCAGCCGCCCGTCCCTGTCGCCCTATTTCCGGCTGACCGTGAAGCTGGATGCGCAAGAGGTGTCAACCGACAGCCCCTATCTGCAATACCTGCGCGAGGTCATCAAGTTTGACACCGCCCCCGGCTTTGTCTTCACCGCCCTTGCCAAGGAAGTCCTTGGCCGCAAAGGCGAATGGGCCGGTGAGACCGAAGCGATGGGGTATCTGGAAGAGGCCGCCAAACGCCATGACGCCGAGGGCATGCAGCTTCTGGCCCGCAAGCTGATCCGCTACCGGGACGAGCCGTTGAAGCTGAACCGCGCCGCCAACCTTCTGATGGACGTGGTCGCCCGCTTTGGCGAGGCGAGTGCTATGAACGACCTGAACACCCTGTTCCGCTGTCAGGCCCCCGACGCGCCGCTGCTGGTCGATGCCAACCTTTGGGAAACCAACTACAAGGCCACCGAAGAGGCGACGACGGACCTGACGCCCACCGACCTTATCTCGCTCGACCCCTTCAAGCAGCCCGAGAAGGTGGCGCAGGTGCAAACCCAGGCGCTGGCAGGTCACCCCACGTCGCTGTCGAACTATCTGGAGCGGGTGCAACTGGACCCGTTGTCCAGCGAAGATTCGCACCGGCTTTGGGCCAACCGGGCCGACGGGTCCGACAAGGCGCTGGAGAACTTCGCCAAGCTGGAATTCGCCCTGACCACCACCCCGGCAGAGCGTGATCTGGCGATTGAACTGATGCGGCGGGTCTACCTTAACAACGGCGTCACAACGGCGCTGGACCTTGGCGTGATGCTGACCGACGATTTGTCGCGCAGCCCCGACCTTGGGGACGAGATCATCGGCCTGCTGACCCAGTCCGGCAACCGGGGCGAAGGCGCCTCGATCCGGCTGAAAGCACAGCTTTTGGTGGCAACCACCCCGCCGGAAGAGATCTACAAGGAATTCGCCCAGACCATCGGGGATCGCGGTGATTTTCTGGCCCTGATGTTCGCCATTCCCTTTGTGGATGAGGACAAGGCGAAAGATTACCTCGACCGCGCGGTGTCCTTGATGAACTGCACCACCAAAGACGCGGATGAGATGGGCGAGGCCTATGCCACTCTGCAAAAGGCCGACCTGACGCTGCACTGGCGTCAGATTGGCATGACCTTTGACCACGGCAATGTCCTTGGTAAACTTGGCCTGACCGACTGGCAGATCGCGGCCTTCAAGAAGGGCATCGCACCCACCGAACTGGACGTTTACCAACGCAATCTGACCGAAGGCGATGCCTCGGCGGAACGCAATCTGTTCGCGCTGACCTCTGACCCTGACCTGAAGACCTATGACGCGAAGGCCGCTGCCGACCATCTGGCCGCCCTGCTGCGCCAAGGCGGCTCGGCCGATGAGGATTGGGTGATCAGCGTCTATCGCAAGACCGATCCCGCAGTGCGGAACCTGCTGGAACAAAAGATCGACATGCGCGATCTGTTCCAGAAGGCGGCACAGCGTGGCGATATCAATGCCAAGCTGGAATATGCCCTGCTACTGCGCGACAGCGCCAAGACCGCCGCCAATCTGGAAACCTCGGCCCGCTGGCTTAAGGAAGCGTCAGAGGGCGGCAACGTGCAGGCCATGGCGGAATACGGCTACGATCTGGCCTACGGCATTGGCGTGCCGCAGGATCAGGCGACGGCTTTGACATGGCTTGATCAGGCAGATCAGGCCGGAAACCTGCAAGCGCGCAACCTCGCGCGGCTTTTGAGAATTGGCAAAACAAAATGAAACATCCTTGCCTTATGTCTTTCGCGCTGACCTGCGCCTTGTCGGCCCTTGGGTTGGTCCCGGCCTTTGCCGCGACCTGCAAGGACGCACCGGACCCGATTGTCAATCTGGACTACGGCAGCCGCTATCAGGCCGACAGCGTGACGCGGTCCGAGATCGACCCCAAGGCCGATGCCGAGGCCGACAAGGCCCTGAAGCCGGTCGATGATTTCCTGCGCGATCTGACCACAACCGCCAACGGCGTCTTCAAGCCCGGCGCCGATCAGCAGGGCATTTCCGACTGCGTGGTGGGTCAGATTGCCGTCTGGGCCGAAGCCGGTGCCCTGACAGACCTGCGATCGTCGACGGCCAACCTGACCATCGGCTCTCGGATCGCGGGGTTCGGGCTTGTGCTGCTGCAAGTGCTGCCGCACACCAGCCGGACCGATGATGTCGCCATCATCAAACCGTGGCTGCAAACCCTGATGGACAGCCAGACCTCGTATTGGGAGACCGATGCCCCCGACAA
>JAYSQA010000352.1:0-3036 GCA_043721775.1 Rhodobacterales bacterium | reverse complement strand
CGCATGAACCGTGGTGCCACAGCCGCAGAACGGGTCAAGCACCACATCGCCGGGATTGGACGAGGCATTGAGGATACGCTCCAGCAAAGCCACGGGTTTCTGGGTGGGGTAGCCGAGGCGTTCCTGGGCTTGGGAGTTGAGCGCGGGAATGTCGGTAATCATGTCTTGCGCCAACATCCCATTTCCAAGTGTTCGCTTGAAGCGTGGGAACCCGCCGCTTTTTGGCCAATGAATCAAGCCATGCTATTCGAGAAGTTCTAGTTTCTGTGTGCTCGACAGTTTTGCCGCGTCCTCCGCTCCAATGAGTTCCACAACCTCGGACGCCGGAACCTTCCAATGGTTTCCTTTCTCCGAAGGATTGAAGCCACGCCAGTCAGCGCCGGAATCACCATTTCGGAGGCCCGGTGCGCTGAGGTTGTCATCCATCCAACGTCGACCGTCTGGGTCAACGTTCCGATACCGCGCTTTATATTTTTCATCGTATTCGGTGTAGGTTTTGTTCCAGACAAAATCTGAGGACTTCGCATAAAACAGGATCGTGTCATGGACATCAGCCCATCTTTTTGAAGCCGAATGTGCAGTTGTTCGTTTCCAAACCAGCTCACTCTTGAAGTGAACCGCCCCAAACACCGCATCCAGCAAGATCTTCAGATAATGGCTCGCGGTCGGATCACAGTGCAGGTACAGGCTGCCGGTGGGTTTCAGCACCCGGTGCAGTTCAATCAGCCGCACCGCCATCATGGCCAGATAGGCCATCATGTCATTGTCGCCCAAAAACTGGCGGATCGCGCGCAGCATGGTCGCCGCCGCCGCGTTGCGCCCGCGCACCACGTCGCCAAACGCCTCCTCCGCTGAGTCATTCCAATGCCAGGTGTCGTCAAACGCCTCAATCTGCGCCGCAGATTCCGCGCCTGCCGGGCCTTTGAACAGAACGTTGTAGCTGGCGTTCGAATTGAACGGCGGGTCAAGGTAGATCAGGTCAACACTCTCATCCCGGATGCTGTCGCGCAGCACCCGCAGATTATCACCGTAATAAAGATGGTTCATGCAACCCCCGTGGGGTGCGTGATCGCACGCACCGCGCGGCCATCCTACAAGGCCAGTGGTAAATCGCAAGTCAACCTTGGCCCAATCTCGTGATATCCGTCTTAACAAACCCCTAACGAAAATCACGAAACCAAACGAATTCATAGGCTTGTGGGGGATTGCACGCGTGCAATCCCCCACATTTCACGGCCCTAGTCCGCGATCACGTCTTGTCTTTGCTGGCCAAGGCCCGCAATCCCCAACTCCACCACATCCCCGGCTTTCAGGAACTGCGGCGGCTTCATGCCCAGACCAACGCCCGGAGGAGTCCCGGTCGAGATCACGTCGCCGGGATGCAACGTCATGAACTGGCTGAGGTAGGCGACCAGATGCCTGACCCCGTAAACCATGGTCCGGGTGGAGCCATTCTGGCGCGAGACCCCATTCACGGTCAGCCACATGCCCAAGTCCTGCGGGTCAGCCACCTCATCCCGGGTTACCAGCCACGGCCCGATCTGGCCGAAGTTGTCGCAGGACTTGCCCTTGGTCCACTGACCCGCCCGTTCAGTCTGGAAGGCGCGTTCCGACACATCGTTGGTGATCGCATAGCCCGCGACATACTCCAGCGCGTCGGCCTCGGTCACATACTTGGCCCGTCTGCCGATGATGACGGCCAGTTCAACCTCCCAGTCGGTTTTCTCAGAGGTGCGGGGGATGACGATCGGGTCGTTCGGGCCGCAGATGGCAGAGGTGGCCTTCATGAAGATGATGGGCTCTGCCGGAACCTTGGCGCCGGTCTCGGCGGCGTGGTCAGAATAGTTGAGGCCGATGCAGATGAACTTGCCGGTGCCAGCGACGCAGGGGCCAAGCCGGGTGGCCGGGTCCAGGATTGGCAAGGTGGCGGGATCAACCGCCCGCAGCATGGCCAGGCCAGTGTCCGAGATCACGGCCCCGCCAATGTCAGGCACCAGCCCGGTCAGGTCGCGGATCGTGCCGTCGGTGTGCAGAAGGCCCGGATGTTCGGCCCCGACGGGCCCGTGGCGCAGAAGTTTCATGTCTTTCCCTTTCAGATATTGGCCCAACCGCCGTCGATCACATGGGCAACCCCGGTGGTATAGCTGGATTCGTCGCTGGCAAGGTAGACCACAAGGGCTGCGATTTCTTCTGCCTTGCCGATGCGGCCAATGGGTTGGCGGGCGATGAAGGCCTGTCTGGCGGCCTCATAATCGCCGGTGTCGCGCAGGCGCTGGTCAAGGCTGGGGCTTTCCACCGTGCCGGGACAGATTGCATTGGCGCGGATGCCCTTGCCGATGAAATCCGCCGCAATCGACTTGGTCAGGCCGATTACCCCGGCCTTGGTGGCCCCATAGACAAAGCGGTTGGGTGCCGCGATGACCGACCCCGCGACCGAGGCCATATTCACAATCGACCCGCCGCCACCTGCAATCATCGCCGGAAGGAAGCTTTTGCACATGCGAAACATCGCCGTCATGTTCAGGTCCATTGAGAAGGCCCACTGATCCTCGTCACAATCCAGGATCGTGCCTGCCGCGACAAAGCCCACACAGTTGAACAGCACATCCAGCGCGCCGATCTCGGCCGCGGCAGCCTCGACCGCGGCCTTGTCGCGCACGTTGAGGATACGGGTGGTGATCCCCTCGGCAACGAGGCTTTCGAGGGCGGCAGCGTTGATGTCGGTGGCAATGACCTCTGCCCCTTCACGCTTCATCGCGAGGGCCGTGGCGCGGCCAATCCCCTGGCCTGCCGCCGTCACCAGTGCTTTTTTGCCTGCAAGCCTGCCCATGCCATCCCCCTCAACCGCTTCTGCATGCCTTCCTAAACTGACATGTCAGTTTAGGAAATGGGCCAACGGGTGCACCCAAGAATTTTCGACAGAAATTCTTGGGTGCACTGAGCTACCCCCCGAAAATCGGACAGTGATGAAGCTGCGATCTGACGTTTGCTGGTCTCCAGGAACGCGGAGAACGGACATGTCGAAACGCAGGAACC
>JAYSQA010000351.1:0-7644 GCA_043721775.1 Rhodobacterales bacterium | reverse complement strand
AGATTGACATAAACCACAAGCGCTGGCTGCCCTCCTTGCGCTGCATGCGCGACGCCTTCGGCCAGATGGACGCAGGCAAGCGCAAGCGCGGCCTTGGTGGCTGGATCACCCACAAGATCGGCGCCACAAAAGCCACCCTCGCCTTCGTATCCCTCTACACCATCCCGGTCATCCACCGCGAACTGCCCAAAAACGTACGCCTGGAGCCGGTCTATTGATCGCCACCTCGCATAAAACTGTAGCGCTAACGCGCGCGCGCGTCTGCCTCCGGCTGCCCATGCCGCCCGCGATGCCGATAATTTTCCTAAAATACCCCCTGCCCGCTTCATTAAGGCTCAAATATCCCACGCGGGTGCGGGGGTGTGAAACCCCCGCTTCTTTGGCGCGGGTACGGGCGGTTGAAACCCCCGCTCGCTTGGGACGGTTGTGGGCCGTTGCCCCCCCGCTCCTCAGCAACGGGCAGCGCAATGACCGGCAGCCCCTGGCTTGTCGCCGCAACGACGTTGTTTCTGTGGTGGTTCTCCACCGGCATCATCCTGTGGCGGGTGCGGGTGGCTGACAATGGCACGGCACAAGACCATCTGAATTCCGTCATCTACGGGCTGCCGATGCTGATCATTGGCAGCCTCGCCGCAAAGGCCTCACTGGCCGACCTTTCGGCCAATGGCATATATCTTGCATTCCTCACCGCCCTCGCCCTTTGGGGCTGGATCGAGCTTGCCTTTCTCTCTGGCGTCATCACCGGCCCCAACCTCGTGCCTTGCCCGCCCTTCGCCCGTCAAAGCGAAAGGTTCCGCCGCGCCGTGGGCACCATCGTGTGGCACGAAGCAGCGCTGATCTCCACGCTGGTATGCCTTGGCCTCGCCACGCTGCACGCCACCAACCCCTTCGCTTTCGGCACCTTCGGCCTCTTGTTCGTCGCCCGCATCTCGGCCAAGCTGAACCTCTTCCTTGGCGTGCCGCGCATCAACACCCAATTCCTGCCCAAACTCTTGTCGCACCTTGCCAGCCACTTTCGGCACGGCCGCATCACTGCATTTTTCCCGCTTTCGGTTTCCGCCTTGACCGTATTTTCTGCCCTTCTTCTTGAACGGGCGACCAATGCTGAACACCCCGGCATGTCGGTCGGCTACAGCCTGCTGACCTGCCTCTGCCTTCTGGCCTTGCTGGAGCACTGGTTCATGGTCCTCCCCTTGCCGGATGAAAAGCTCAGGCGCTGGATGATGCCAGACCTTCACAAAGCCGCTACCAAACCGCAAAAAGAGACGCTTGAGGACGCCAATGGACTTTGATCAGATCTTTCGCAGCCAGCTTGACGCCCTGAAAGCCGAAGGCAACTACCGCACCTTCGCCGAGCTTGAACGCAAGCGCGGCGCTTTCCCGAAAGCCGCCAACCACAAGAACGGTGAAGTGTCTGAAATCACCGTCTGGTGCTCGAATGACTCCCTCGGTATGGGCCAGCACCCTGCGGTGGTCAAAGCTATGATTGACACGATCCAGACCAACGGCACCGGCGCGGGCGGCACCCGGAATATCCCGGGCAACAACCACAAGCACCAGTTGTTGGAGGCTGAACTGGCCGACCTGCCCATCAAGGAAATCGCCCGAGTCGCCAAGGCCCGCGGTGCCCTTACCTATATTGACGAGGTTCACGCCGTCAGCATGTACGGCCCGCGTGGCGGTGGCGTGACCGAATGCGAAGGGCTGGCCGATCAGATCGACCTGATCGAGGGCACCCTTGGCAAAGCCTTCGGCGTCGTCGGCGGCTATATCACCGGCTCGGCCCCGCTGTGCGACTTCATCCGCAGCGTTGCCAGTGGTTTCATCTTCACCACCGCCCTGCCCCCCGCCGTGGCCGCTGCGGCGACAGCGTCGAACCAGCATCTGAAAACCTCTCAGGTCGAACGGGATCGCCAGAAAGCCCAGGTCGCCAAGCTGCGCGCCCGGCTTGATCACTTCGGCATTCCGCATATGGCCAACGAAAGTCACATCGTGCCGGTCTTGATCGGCGATCCGGTCAAGTGCCGGATGACCAGTGATATCTTGATGAAAGACTGGGGCATCTACGTTCAGCCGATCAACTACCCCACTGTGGCAAAAGCGACCGAGCGTTTGCGGATCACGCCATCGCCCTTCCACACCGACGCTGATATTGATCATCTCGCAAACACGTTACATTCGCTATGGCAGCACTGCGCCTTGTCGCGTGCTGTGGCCTGACCTACCGAAAATGTGATCCGGCCCCATGCCGGAACCGGATAAAGTTGAACGACGCTCGAGGGAGACACTGATGAATAAGACACTGGCCATACTGGCGGTTTTGGCCACCGCAGCAGCCCCGGCATTTGCCGCAGGCGACGCCACCAAGGGCGAGGCTGTCTTCAAGCAATGCCAGACCTGCCACGCAGTCATCGACAAGGATGGCAAGATGCTCGCAGGCAAGGGTGCCAAGATCGGCCCGAACCTGTATGGCGTATTTGGCCGTCAGGCGGGCAGCTATCCTGACTTCAAATACGGCGACGCCCTGGTGGCCGCAGGCACCGGCGGCCTGATCTGGGACGAGGCGCATTTTGTCGCCTATGTCCAGAACCCGGCGGCTTTCCTGAAGAAGCAAGACAACAACCCGGCCGCAGTTGCCAAGATGGCCTTCAAGGTCAAGGACGCCGACACGGCCGAGAATGTTTATGCCTACCTCGCGCAGTTCAGCCCGCCCGCAGCGCAGTAAGCCGGTCTGGATTGGAACAACAAAAGGCCCCGGACCTTCGGGAGCTTTTTGGTGACTTGGCCCGCCGGTTCAGGCCAGCCGCTGCGCAACTTGGGCAGTTGGCATGACGCCGGTGACGACCTTCACGATATCGGCCACCGTCATGCCGGCATCGGCGTACATCGCCGCCGGGCTTGCCTGTTCGATGAAGCGGTCCGGCAGCGTCATCGTCCGCGACCGCAGCCCATGGTCCAACCCGCCTGCGTTGGCCAGGTACTGCAAGACCTGGGCTCCAAACCACCACCAGCCCCCTGCTCTACTGTGATCAGCGCCCGGTGATGCCGCGCCAGCTGGTCCATCAGCCTGGTATCCAATGGCTTGGCAAAGCGCGCATCCGCCACGGTGACCGAAACGCCTTGCGCCATCAAGGCCTCTGCCGAAGCCAGACACTCGGGCAGATACTGGCCAAAGGACAACAGCGCCACA
The DNA here is from genome assembly GCA_043721775.1 of Rhodobacterales bacterium. Taxonomy (GTDB): domain Bacteria; phylum Pseudomonadota; class Alphaproteobacteria; order Rhodobacterales; family Rhodobacteraceae; genus Stagnihabitans. Next base: position 4,454 of record JAYSQA010000351.1, on the reverse strand, counting down.
TCCGGCCCCTCGCGCATCACGGGGCCCTTGCCTATTTCCAGCATCAGCCCCCGTTCGGGCATCTGCACGCCAGACCCCTCCCCCCGCGGATACCGGAACGAGATCGGCCCGCCGTCATACTCTGCCGCCGTAGCCACCATATGCACCAGTTCGGCCCCATCCCCCGCGGCATCACCACAAAGCCCGGCAGGTTGGAAAGGTAACCCACGTCAAACGCCCCGGTACGGGTCGCCCCATCGGCCCCCACAAGGCCCGCCCTGTCGATGGCAAAGCGCACTGGCAGCCCCTGCAACGCCACATCGTGCACGATCTGGTCAAAGCCGCGCTGAATGAAGGTGGAATAGATCGCAACGAAAGGCTTCAGCCCGCAAGCGGCCATGGCCGCCGAAAAGGTCACTGCATGTTGCTCGGCAATGCCTAGGTCGACGACACGGGCAGGAAACTGCTCGGCCATGATGTCCAGGCCCGGTGCCCGAGGGCATCGCCGCCGTCACCGCCACGATCCGCCCATCCCGCGTCGCCTCATCCGTCAGGGCCTTGCCGAACACAGCCGTATAGGCCGGCGCGTTCGACTTGGCCTTGGCCTGCGCCCCTGACTGCACGTCGAACTTCGCAACACCGTGGTACTTGTCGGCTGAAGTCTCTGCCGGGCCGTAGCCCTTGCCTTTCACCGTCACCGCATGGATCAAGACCGGCCCCGTTGCCCGGGTCTTCGCCGCCCGCAAGGTCGCCGGCAACTCGGCCATGTAGTGGCCATCGACCGGGCCGATATAGGAAAACCCCAACTCCTCGAACAACGTGCCGCCGCCCGGCGTGCCCGTCACCAGTGCCCGCGCCCGCCGTGCGCCATCGCGCAAGGGGCCGGGCACGGCCGCCTCAAACCCCTCTGCCATGCCGCGCAGTGCGGCAAACGGACTATGCGAGGACAACCCGTTCAAATACTTGTTCAGCACCCCAAACGGGGGGTGCGATGCTCATGTCATTGTCGTTCAGGATGACGAACAGCCGCTTGCCCGGATGGCCCGCCGCATTCATCGCCTCATACGCCATGCCCGCCGTGATGGCACCGTCACCAATCACCGCAATTGCATCGCCGGTGGGCATCCCCATGTCACGGCCAATGGTAAACCCCAAAGCCGCCGAAATGCTGGTCGAGGAATGCGCCGCGCCAAACGGATCATAAACGCTTTCCGACCGCTTGGTGAATCCCGACAGGCCACCACCCTGTCGCAAGGTCCGCATCTGCGCCCGGCGTCCGGTCAGGATCTTGTGCGGATAGCACTGGTGGCCGACATCCCAGATCAGCTTGTCGACCGGCGTGTTGAAGACCGCATGAATGGCCACCGACAGTTCAACCACCCCAAGCGAGGACCCCAGATGCCCGCCCGTCCGGCTGACCACCTCGATCACTTCGCCGCGCACCCCATCGGTCAGCCGGGCCAATTCGGCGTCTGTCATCCTTTTCAGATCGGCAGGACTTTGCACCTTGTCGAGCAGAGGCGTATCACGCATCATCGCATGGCCTTTCCGAACGAAATCTGAGGAAAAAAGGCACCGGGAGGGTCAGACACCCGGCACCAGGAACCTGTCGCCAACAGGAAGGGAACCGGGTTTGTGGAATGCGCCCAGGTCCGGACCGGCAAATGGTCCGAACGTCGTTGCAGGCCGGACGCCTTATGCGCCCGGCCTGAATTTCATCATACAGCCTCGATCACACGAACCACCTCCAGAACACCGTAGGGCGAGGGTGCCTGTTTGCTTTCTTCGGGCAACAGCAGGCTGATGACCCAGACCGTGACAAGAACCCCGGCGATCACCGCCAGAAGCGCCCCGGCAATAAAAGCCCCCCAGACCATCTGCCCCAGTGCCCAGACCCGCAGACGGATGATGTGGTCTTGAACTTCATAGATGTTTTGCCCAGACATGATCGCTCCTATTGCAGCGGCGCGTAGCCGTGGTCTTGCGCCCAGACGTACCAGTTGCCGACAACCGTGCCAGTCAGCAGGATGCCGATTCCACCGCAGATCGGCACCAGAACCGCAAACCACCAGGCCCAGCGGCGAATTCCCTCCATCGTGGCGTTGAAGCCCATGGTCCAGCGCCAGAACAGGGCAGCCCGTTCGGCGGCCGTGCCACGGTCAACGATCTGCTCCAACTCCCGATCCCCACCCAGCCGGGTGACCGACAGAATGGTCGCCCCGTGCATGGCGAACAGCAGGGCTGACCCATACAGGAAGGCAATCGAAAGCGCGTGGAAGGGGTTGTAGAACAGGTTGCCGTAGGTGAGTGAAAACAGGTTGGTCCAGTCCAGATGCGGGAAGATGCCGTAAGGCACCGCCTCGGACCAGTGGCCCACCAGAACCGGGCGAATAAGGCCCAGCACCATCACCAGCCACAGGGCGGCGGCAAAGGCCCAGGACACATGCTTGCCCATGCCCAAAGCTTCGGCCCGCAGGTGGATTCTAAGCCACCACGTCCAAAGCGAGATCACGAAAAAGAACCCCGCCACCAGAAACAGCCCGCCCTGATCCATTGGCGGGATGCGCAGGCCCCATTCGGGGGCCGGCGGCTCCATTCGGGGGCCGGCGGCTCCAGTGACATCCAGAACAGATCGCGCAGGAACACGGCCGGGTTATAGCCCGCCACATGCCAGAACCAGCCGCCGATGATCATGAACCAGATCGCCCCGCAGGCCAGGCTTATGACCCCGAAGGTTCCCAGATAGATCAGCCCCAACTGCGCGTTGCCGAACCAGCCCATCAGGGTAGAGTAGGTGGCACCCTTGGTGCGGTTGCTGACCTCGACATCCTCGATCATGCCCATTTCGGGGGCAGCCGTCACCTGAACCTGGGTGAAGAAGTCTGATACTCAACCATTGATGCCTCCATGAACGCCCGCCCAAATCGGCAGATTCAGCCACCAAGACCACCAGTCCACCCACTGGCCGAAGTAGATTGTGCCCGACACCCCGATGCACAGCGCACTGAAGAACGCCGCGTTCATCGCCAGAAGCATCCCCAGACGGTGAATGCCCAGGGTGCCCACCGAATAGCCGATCAGATCGCGGAAGAAGGTATCCCCGTGATCAGGCGTTTTCATGATCTTGCCCTTGCCGGGATTGGCCGCCGACAGGATCAGACCGCCGTGCAGAGACAGCGCCAGCGCATTGGTGAAGAAAAAGCTGACCGCGATCATGTGCAAGGGGTTGTAGTGGAAGTTGCCGTAAGTATAGCCGGTGTTGCTGACCCAATCGAGGTGGCTGAAGATGCCGTAAGGAAAAGCATAGCCCCAAGCCCCCATAATGATTGGCCGGAACACCACCAGTGTCATATAGGCGAAGATCGCCACGCCAAAGGCAACCGGCACATGCAGCCCGATGCCCAGCTTCCGGCAAATCTCGACCTCACGCAGGGCCCAACTGATAAAGCTGCCCAGTGCGCAGAAGGTGATAATCTGCCACAAATCGCCATGCAGCATCGGCGCAAGGCCAAGGCCAAGCTTCACATCCGGCGGGTTGATGGATATCAGCCACGGGCCCCACGTCGGCCCCATCGCGGCACCATAAAAGATCAGCATGGTGCCAAGCGCCGCGAAGAAGAATGTCGTGACGCCAAAGAAGCCGACGTAAAACGGCCCGACCCAGAAGTCGAACAGGTTCCCGCCGACAAGCGTACCCCCAGGCACACGGTATTTTCGTTCGAAGCTGAGCAGTGCCATGCTTCCCTCTCCGCATTGGACGGACGAGCCATCGGGCGCCAAAGCTGCCACGGGACCGTCAGATGGTCTTCTTTTGGGGTTTCATGGTGCGGGCGGCTGACGTCGCCCGCACCAAACGCGAAGCTCCGATCAGGGAGCGACCGCTGCAACAGGCGCGCGGTTGTACTTGGCGGAAGCGATGTCAAGCCAGTTGTAAGCCGGGTTCGACAACAGAACCAAGTGGATCATCGCGGCCAGAAGGAACAGGAACACGCCCTGCGCCACAAACACGCGACGGGGATCGAATATCAGCCAGATCTTGTAGAACTTGCCCATTTCATTCTCCCCTTAAAACCACGGACGCCACAGAAACACGGCCACATGTGCGATAACGGCGATGGTCACGAACAACCAAAGCCCGCTCATGTAGACCGCGTGCAACTCTTGCGCCTGCTGGTCAGTAAGACCTGTGAAAGACAGGTCGGATTTATCAGCCATAGTATCCTCCGGATATTCGGACTGACGCCGCATTCCCTGCGGCCGGGCCACGGTGGGCGGAATGCCCCTCCGATGTTTCGCCCTTCCACGAGGCATGTGCCCGTTGCGCAACGGCGTTGTTGCACAACTCTGACCTTTGAGGATTCACATTGTGAATTCAAGCGGTTAGACTGGCCGCATGGGCAAGTCGCCTGCTACCGCACGGCGAACTGGTCCAGCTACACTGCGGCGCTTCGCAAGCGGGGCTGATCTGGCTGGAC
>JAYSQA010000350.1:0-44128 GCA_043721775.1 Rhodobacterales bacterium | reverse complement strand
CTCAACAGGTGGCATTTTCTGCGGATTGACATGATTGGCCCGGCCGATCCGGCAGTGACCGCTCTGAAACGTCTGCCGTGGCAAAGACTGCGCGAAATGCAGTTTGCGTAAACTGGCCGGAGTGCCCTTTCGGACACTTCGGCCGCCTTGGTTTTTTCTGCGCCTCCAACTGTCGTCACAAAATCCCGCAAACAACGACACCGGGCCGCCTTGATCGCTATGCGGCTTTGCGGCGGGCCAGAACCATGGCCATGGTTTCGCCCATGGACGAGGGGTTGGGCGCCACCGTGATCCCCGCTGCCGCAAGGATCTCGACCTTTTCCTGTGCGCTTTCGCCAAATGCCGAGACAATCGCCCCGGCATGGCCCATCTTGCGACCCTTGGGGGTGGACAGCCCGGCGATGTAGGCCACCACCGGCTTGCGCACCTGGTCACGGGTGTAAGAGGCGGCCTCGGCCTCTTGCGGGCCACCGATTTCGCCGATCATCATGATGGCGTCAGTTCCGGGATCAGCCTCGAACAGTTCCAGAATATCGCGGAAGCTTGATCCGTTGATCGGGTCGCCGCCAATGCCGACCGAGGTGGAAACGCCGATCCCCAGCGCCTTCATCTGTGCCGCCGCTTCATAGCCCAGCATGCCTGACCGACCCGCGATGCCAATCCGGCCCGGCATGTAGATATGCGGCGGCGTGATGCCCATGAAGCCTTTGCCCGGTGAGATGACCCCGGCACAGTTCGGCCCGATCAGCCGCATCTTGCGGCTTTCAGGATAGCGGCGCAGAAAGCGCTTCACCCGCATCATGTCCTGACTGGGAATGCCGTCCGTCACGCAAACGGCAGTCTTGATACCGGCGTCCGCCGCCTCCATGATCGCATCGGCAGCAAAAGGCGGCGGCACGAAGATAAGCGAGGCTTCTGCGCCGGTCTGCTCCACCGCTTCCCGCACGGTGTTGAACAGCGGGCGGTCCAGAACGGTTTCGCCGCCTTTGCCGGGGGTGACGCCGCCCACGACGTTGGTGCCGTGCCGGATCATGTCGGCGGCATGAAAGCTGCCGATGCGACCGGACATGCCCTGAACGATGACGCGGGTGGTTTCAGTGATGAGAATGGCCATGGTGTCCTCTTTCAGGCGGCTTTGCGGGGGCGGGCGGCGACGGCGGCTGCGGCGGCCTCAGCCAGCGTATCCGCAGAAATCAGCGGCAAGCCGGAAGTGTCGATGATGGCCTTGCCCTCTTCAACATTGGTGCCGTCCAGACGCACGATCACCGGAATGGTCAGGCCGACCGCTTTGTACGCCTGCACCACGCCTTGCGCGACCCAGTCACAGCGGTTGATGCCTGCGAAGATGTTCACAAGGATGACCGAGACATTTCCATTGGCCAGCACGGTGCGAAAGGCGCGCACCACGCGTTCAGGGCTGGCGCCACCGCCGATGTCAAGGAAGTTGGCAGGCTCCCCGCCCGCCAGCTTGATCATGTCCATCGTAGCCATCGCCAGACCCGCGCCGTTGATGATGCAACCGATGTGGCCGTCAAGCCCGACATAGGACAGGCCATGATCCCCCGCCGTGCTTTCACGCGGGTCTTCCTGGCTGCGGTCGCGCAGTTCGGCGATTTGCGGCTGGCGGAACAGGGCGTTGGTGTCAAAGGCAATCTTGGCATCCAAGGCCGCAAGGTCGCCCGCGCGGGTGATGACCAGCGGATTAATTTCCACCATCACGGCATCCAGATCGCGGTAGGCGCGGTAGCAGGCGCGTAAGGTGGTGACCATCTGCGCGATCTGCCCGCCCTTCAGACCCAGTTGGAAGGCCAGTTCCCGCGCCTGAAACTCTGACAGACCCACCGCCGGGTCAATCGTCATGCGGCGCAGGGAACTGGGATCGTCGTCGGCCAGGTCTTCAGTCTCCATCCCGCCATGGGCAGAGGCTACGATCATGATCCGCTCGGATTTGCGGTCCAGAACAAAGCCAAGGTACAGTTCTTGCGCAATGTCGGAAGCCCCCTCAACCCAGACACGGTAGACGCCCTTGCCATTGGCGTCGGTCTGTTTGGTGACCAGTTGCTTGCCGAACAGGGTCGCGGCAAAGGCGTGCACCTCGCCGGCGTTGTGCACAGCTTGACCCCGCCTGCGGCACCCCGCCCGCCAGAATGGACTTGCGCTTTGACAACCCAGGCGTTGCCACCAAGTGCCCTCGCCCGGTAGCCTGCCTGTTCCGGGCTATAGGCCAGCCCGCCACGCGGCACCGGCACCCCAAAACGGGCGAGGATTTCCTGGGCCTGATATTCGTGAATGTCCATCCGTCCCTCCCTGTCCCGCAAGAATCTTCGTCGAAAATTCTTGAGTTGCCCCTATTTCGCTGCGATCGCTTCCGCCAGAACCAGCACGTTCATCGCCATCCGTTCAGACGCTGCATCAATCATCCGGCCATCCAGTTGCGCTGCACCCTTGCCCTGCGCCTCTGCCTTGCGCAGTTCTTCGATGATCGGCCGTGCACGGGTTATCTCTGCCTCTGGTGGCGAGAGCACCTAATTCGCCAGCGTGATCTGGGACGGATGGATCGCCCATTTCCCCTCACATCCCAAGGCCGCAGCCCGGCGCGCGCCATCCTTGTAGCCCTCAGGATCGTTGAAATCGCCAAACGACCCATCAATCGCCCGCAAGCCATAGGCGCGGCAGGCCACCACCATCCGGCTGATCGAGGCATGCCACTGGTCGCCCGGATACTGCGGGTTCATGCCGCCAATATTCGTCGTCCGCGCCCGCATGGATGCTGCAAAGTCCGCCACGCCGAAGTGCAAAGCCTCCAGCCGGCCACCGAACTGGGCGATAGCTTCGCCATTGGTCATGCCAAGCGCGGTTTCAATCAAAGCCTCCAGCCCGACGCGGGTAGTAAAGCCCTTGGCTTGTTCAATCTGGTTGACCATGGCTTCGACCATGTAAAGATTGCCGGTCACGCCGACCTTGGGCACCAGCAGGGTATCCACGCGGCCCCCGGCCTGCTCCATCACATCCACCACGTCGCGGTACATGTTGTGGGTATCCAAGCCGTTGATCCGCACCGACACCGTCTTGCCCTTGGCCTTCCAGTCTATGTCATTCAGCGCCTGAATGGCGTTCTTGCGGGCCTGCACCTTTTCCGAGGGCGCAATGGCGTCCTCCAGATCCAGAAAAACATAGTCCGCGGGCCTATCCGCCGCCTTGTCGATCATCGCAGGGTTAGACGCCGGAACCGCCAGTTCGGAGCGTTGCAGACGTGGCTTGCGCATGGGGTGATGGGTGTGGCTCAACTTCTATTCTTTCTATTCTGCGGCAATCCGGGCGGCCCGGACGGCTGGCTGGGCATAGACGACTTGCGCCGCAGCAACTCCCGACCCGAACCGGACTTTGGCACCCGCCGCCACCAGACACAGTTCGGCCAAGGCGATGGCCGTCAGGCACATGCCTTCATTGCTGTCGCCAATATGGCCGATGCGGAACACCTTGCCAGCCAGCGGCCCCAGCCCCGACCCGAACGAGGCGTTGTAGCGGCCATAGCCAATGCGGATCACATCGCGGGCGTCGACACCTTCGGGTGTGCGGATCGCGGTGACGGTATCGGAATATAGCGACGGGCTTTCGGCGCACACCTCAAGCCCCCCGGCTTGCACCGCCGCACGCACGCCAGCGGCAAGGCGGCGGTGGCGGGCGATGACGTTCTCGGGGCCCTCCTCCGCAATGCGGGCCAGCGCCGCACGCAGGCCGTGCAACAGTTGGACCGGCGGAGTGTAGGGGTGTAATAGCCGGTTTCGTTGTTCTTGAGCTGGTCAGAGAATTCGAAATGGGCCCGGCGCATCGTTACGGTTTCAAACGCCTTCAACGCTTTGGTGCTGACCCCAAGAATGCCCAGACCGGGCGGCAGCATCAGCCCCTTCTGGCTGCCGGTCACCGCCAGATCGACGCCCCAAAGGTCCATCTCGAACGGCAGGCAACCAATCGAGGACACCCCATCGACGAACAGCAGCGCGTCATGGAAGGCCTCATCCATCATCCATCATCCATCATCCATCTTCCATCATCCATCATCCATCACCCGGCGCACGGCAGCGATGTCAGAGGTGGCGCCGGTTGCCGTTTCATTATGGGTAACGAAAACCGCCTTGACCTCGCCCTTGCGATCCGCATCCAGCAGGCTTGCAAACTCGCTGACCGGCGCCCCACGGCAGGTCGATCAGGTCAACATTCAGCCCCAGCCGCTGCGCCATCTGTGCCCAAAGGACCGAGAACTGGCCATGCCGCGCCATCAGCACGCGGTCGCCGGGGGAAAGGGTGTTGGTGATTGCCGCCTCCCAGGCGCCGGTGCCCGAACCGGGGAACAGCAGCACATGGCCAGCCCTGGTGCGAAACAGGGTCTTGAGGTCGCGGAACATATGCACATTCGCCGTACCGAAATCATGGGCGGGGTGGCCCTGCATTGGCACATTCATCGCTTGCCGGACACTTTCGGGAACGTTGGTCGGGCCGGGGATGAAAAGGTGATTGATGCCAGTGCGCATGGGGTCCTCCGCTGTACTTGGGTTACCCTTCGCACCGGCGCGAATTTGTGCAAAATGAAAACAGGTTGCGCTGTGAGCGCGAAAGTTTACAGAATTTAGGAACTGTAATATTGTAAACACGACAAGCCATTGAATGTGTGCGACGGTATGCAAAAAACCTTCATCGGCCCCCATCTGCGGCTGGAACGGGGGGAGACCCAAGGCGCCATGGCCAAGGTGCTTGGGATCAGCCCATCATACGTGAACCGGCTGGAAAACAATGAAAGATCGGTGTCCGTTCAGGTCCTGCTGCGGGTGTTTGAGGCGTAAGGTGTCGATTGGCGCGACATTATCGAAGAGGATGGCACCGCCCGACTGGCTGACCTGCGCGCCGTGATCCAAGGGCCGCTGTTCACCCAGACCCGCCCCGATTTGCCGCAACTGCGCGCGGCTTTGGTCCATGCGCTGGGGTTGGTGCAAAGCTTCATGACACTGTACCGCAGCTATCAGGTGGTGTCGGACCAGCTTTTGTCACTCACCGAAAGCGGCAGGCCGCAGCTTTCGGCCTCGCCCGCGGCTGCCGTCCACGACATCTTCCGCCGCAACCGCAACCGCAACCGCAACCGCAACCGCTTTCGCGAACTGGAGGAGGCTGCCGGTTCCTTCTGGCCCGAACCCATCGACCGCGACGAACTGTACGTCGCCCTGAAACGCCGCCTGCGCGATACCCTTGGCGTCAATGTCCGCCTGTGCCGGGTCGAAGACCTGCCCGGCGCGTTGCGGCAGTATGACGAACCCCGCCGCGAAATTCTGCTGTCCGAGGCGCTGGATCACCCCAACCGCACCTTCCAACTGGTCCATATGGCAGGCCCGCTGGAGCAGCGCGCTCTGCTGGACGCCCTCATCCAGCGCAGCGGCTTCACCGATCCGCGCGGCGTGGCGCGGCTGCGGGTGGAACTGGCGAACTACTTCGCCGCCGCCGTGCTGATGCCCTACGCCGCCTTTCTGGCCGAGGCCAAGGCCTCAAAATACGATTTCGACCATCTTGCCGCCCGCTTCGGCGTCAGCTTTGAACAGGCCTGCCACCGCGCCTCCACCTTGCAACGCGAGGGGGCCCAAGGCGTGCCGTTCTTCTTCCTGCGCATCGACAAGGGCGGCAATGTCACCAAACGCTTCAACGCGTCAGATTTCCACCTTGCCGAATACGGTGGCGCGTGCCCCCGCTTAGACGTCAACACCAGCTTCCGCACCCCCGGCCGCATCATGCCGCAGTTTGTGGAAATGCCCGACCGCAGCCAGTTCTTCGTCTTCTCGCGCACCGTCGACCGCCCGACATGGGAGCGGCACGCGCAGGACAACCGGCTGGCGGTGGCGATGGGTTGTGCCATCCAGTACGCGCCGGAAATCGGTAATGCCGAAAGCTTCTCGATGCCCGATGCCCGAATGACCCAGATCGGCATAAACTGCCGCATCTGCCCGCGCGCCAGTTGCGACCAGCGGGCGCATCAGGCGGCGATCCTGACGCAGCCGGTGGATGAACTGCAGCGGGGTGTGACGCGCTATGACGTTTAGCTGAAGAACCCCGGACCCGCCCGGCCCAACAGGTCGGCGGCCAGCGTACGGCCAAGCGCGGGCCCGTCCGCGATAGGCCCGCGCAGGTCGCCCGTGATCACCTTGGACCCATCCGGGCGCAGGATTTCACCGCGCAGCCACAGCGAGCCACCCTCCAGCACCGCAAGCCCGGCAATCGGCGTCTCGCAAGACCCGTCAAGATGGGCGAGGAACGACCACTCCGCAGCCAGTTGCTGGCCGGTGGGCGTGTGATGGATGGCGGCCAGCATCGCCTCAGCCCGGGAGTCGTTCAGACGGCGTTCGATGCCAATCGCCCCTTGCGCCACAGCGGGCAGCATTTCATCAACCGCAATCGCAGAGCGGGCGGCATGGGCCATGCCCAGACGGTTCAGGCCCGCCATCGCCAGAAAGGTCGCGGCCGCCACGCCATCCGCCAGTTTCTTCATACGGGTCTGTACATTACCGCGAAACTCCACCAGTTTCAGATCGGGCCGCCGATGCGCCAGTTGCGCCCGGCGCCGCAGGCTTGACGAACCTACGACCGCGCCTTGCGGCAGATCCATCAGTGCCGCGACTGTGTGACACACAAAACCATCGCGCACATCCTCGCGCGGCAGGTAGCAGTCCAGCAGCAGACCGTCAGGCTGCACTGTCGGCATGTCTTTCATGGAATGAACCGCGATGTCGATGCCGCCTGCCAGCAGCGCCTCTTCGATTTCCCGGGTGAACAGCCCCTTGCCGCCGATCTCTTTCAGCGCCTTGTCAAGGATCTGGTCGCCGGTGACCTTGATCACCACAACCTCGAACGCTTCAACCGGCAGGTCAAAAGCCTCCATCAGACAGCGCCTGACTTCATGCGCTTGCCATAGCGCAAGTGGAGACCCGCGAGTGCCGATCTTGAAACATTGGGCGGGGCTGGGAAGTGCGTGTGTCATGCGCTAGGCATACCTCGGTCAATATGCCCTGACAACTGGCACAAGACAGTCGAAACGTCCTATGCTGCCAAAGACCCCATTCGATGTGGAGCCTGCCATGACCCAGAAAACCCTGTTGCGCGCTTTGGCGGGCGAGATACTTCCCACTCCGCCGATCTGGATGATGCGGCAAGCCGGGCGCTACCTGCCGGAATACCGCGCGACACGGGCGCAAGCGGGGGATTTCCTATCGTTGTGCTATAATTCCGAACTGGCGGCAGAGGTCACCCTGCAACCGATCCGCCGCTACGGCTTTGACGCCGCAATCCTGTTTGCTGATATCCTGCTGTTGCCGCAGGCTTTGGGGGCGGACCTGTGGTTTGAAACGGGCGAGGGCCCGCGTTTGTCGACCATCACCACGATGGCCGGAGTCAAGGCGTTGAAGCCGAAAGACGATATCCACGAAAAGCTGGCGCCGATCTATGAAACCATGCGGATTCTGGCGCGGGAACTGCCGAAGGAAACAGCGCGGATCGGCTTCGCAGGCGCACCGTGGACTGTGGCAACCTATATGATTGCGGGCCATGGCAGCAAAGACCAAGGCGCTGCCCATGCCTTGAAAGCGGCGGACCGTGCGACGTTCTCGGCACTGATCGACGTGATCACCGAAGCCACGATTGATTACCTGTCGATGCAGGTGCAGGCCGGGGCAGAGGTGGTGAAATTGTTTGATTCGTGGGCTGGCAGCCTGAAGGGCCAGGATTTCACCGATTTTGCGGTGAAACCCGCCGCCCGTATCATCGCCGCCGTGAAAGCCAAACATCCCGGCTTGCCGGTCATCGCCTTCCCGCGTGAGGCGGGCGAGGGCTATATCGGCTTTGCCGCCGCCACCGGGGCGGATTGCGTGGCGATTGACAACTCTGTCAGTCCGGAATGGGCGGCGGACCATGTGCAGGTCAGCGGCTGCGTGCAGGGCAACCTTGCGCCAGAGCATATGGTGACCGGCGGCGAGGCTTTGGTGCGCGAAACCCGGCGTGTGGTGCAGGCCTTCAGGAACGGCCCGCATATCTTCAACCTTGGCCATGGCATCACGCCCGACGCCAACCCCGACAATGTGTCGCTGATGATTGAAACGGTCCGCGCTGGCTGACACATGGCAGCGCGCCAGCATTTCAATAGGCGCAGGGGTGCATTGGCGCACAGGCGTGCCGCCGATTGCGCCGTTGTGTCGCACGGCCCTTTGTCCAATCTGGCGTTCAGCCTTCCGATTACTTATCCCTTTGCCTCAAGGAAACCACATGGCACATATTTCTGTCTTCGCGCCCTACGTCATGGGCTCGCACCACCTGTCCAACCGCATTGTGATGAACCCGATGACCCGCTGCCGCGCCGATGCGGACGCCGTGCCGACGGCGATCATGGCGGATTACTATGGCCAGCGCGCCAGCGCCGGGTTGATCGTCACCGAAGGTATTGCACCTTCTGCCAATGGGCGCGGCTATACCCGCCAGCCCGGCATTTGGACCGATGCGCAGATGGCAGGCTGGAAGCCAGTGACGGCTGCCGTCAAAGCCAAGGGCGGTGTGATCTTTGCCCAGTTGATGCACACCGGCCGCGTCAGCCACAAGGCCAACATGGAAGCCTCGGCCCGGATCATCGCACCGTCTGCCTTGGCTTTGGCGGGTCAGATGTACACTGACGCGCAAGGCATGCAGGATTACCCGGTGCCGGAAGAAATGACCGCAGCCGATATCGTCGCAACCAAGGCCGAGATCGTGGCCGCCGCCCAGAACGCCATCGCGGCAGGCTTTGACGGTGTCGAGCTTCACGGGGCCAACGGCTACCTGCTGGAGCAGTTCCTGTCCCCCCACACCAACCAGCGCACCGACGGTTACGGTGGTTCTGTCGCCAACCGCATCCGCTTCGTGGTGGAAGTGGCGCAGGCCGTCGCGGCGGCGATTGGGGGCGACAAGGTCGGCATTCGCCTGTCACCCTATGGCATGGCCTCGGGGATGACGCCCTATCCCGAAATGGACGAGACCTATCTCGCGCTGGCCAAAGCGTTGGCGGGGGCGGGTCTGGTCTATCTGCACATCGCCAACCATGCGGCCATGGGCAACCCGGCAATCCCGGCTGATTTCCTGAAAGCCTTGCACGCCGCCTGGCCGCGCACCTTCTTCATCGGCGGCAGCTATGATCTGGGCTCGGGCCAGGCTGCGCTGGATGCGGGCGAAACCGATCTGGTCGGCATAGGTAGCGCCTTCATCGCCAACCCCGATCTGGTGGAGCGTCTGAAAGACGGCACCCCGCTGGCCGCACCGAACTTCGACCTGTTCTACACGCCGGGCGCTGCGGGCTATTCGGACTATGCCGCAGCCTGATTGGCTTGCATGAAACGGGCCGCAGGGAAACCTGCGGCTCTTTTTACAAATTCCCGACGGCAGCCCGCAGGTTGGCCTCGGCACTGTCCAGAATGGCCGTCATCGCCTCTACCGCCGCCTTTTCATCGCGGGCGCTGACATGCTGATGGATCAGCGCGTGGGTCTGGCACAGGTTCTGCATCGTCTGCCCCGCCAAAAGCTGACCCCGGTGAGAGGTCGCAAAAGCCTCCAGCAACGAAGATTCCATCGCCTCGAACAGATAGGTCAGCACGCGGTTGCCGCCGGATAGGGCAAGCGCTTCATGAAAGCGCACGTCGGCCTTGTGGAAAGCCTGTTCCGCCTCAGCCCCCTCGGCCCCGGCGTCAATTACTGCGGCAGCGGCACGCATCGACGCCAAGGCCCCCTCAACCGCCGCAAGCCCGGCGCGGCTGGCGTGCCGGGTCGCCAGCACCACCGATTGAATTTCCAACGACCGCCGCACCTGCAACAGGTCAAACAGGCTTTTCGGATCGGACTTGATCAGCGAAGTCAGAAAAGCCCCGAACATCGCACCATCCGGCTGGGTCACCACGGCCCTGCGCCCACGCGCCATGCTGACCAGACCGCGCCCTGACAGGATCTTCAGCGCCTCACGGATCGTGATGCGGCTGACGCCGAAATCAGCGGCCATTTCAGCCTCGGACGGCAGTTGAGCACCGGGGCGGTGCTGCGAAAGGATGCGCTGGCCCAACCCGTCCGCCACGGAAGCGGCAGCCGAGGTGAGGGGAAGCGGGCGGGCGGGGATGGATGTAAGCCGTGCCATAGACGAAAACGTATATGATAAGTTGGCATCCGTAAACACTGAGCTATACGATGCGAACGCAGCATTTCGTCGGCATTCAGCTGCATCGCGGCGGAACTCTCAGATTTCCAATCAAAACTGCCGGTTTTGATGGCCGTTCGGGAATCCGGCTTTACAAACTTATATGCTTCCCCTAGCCTTTCCCCTACTCGTCAAATGCGCTGAACAGCATGTGCGGGTTAGATCCAATTGGGAGGATGCAATGAAACTCAGCGTATCGCTAAGCCGTGCGGTTGCCGGTTCTGCTCTTGTCCTGTCTTTGATGGCCACGACGGCCATGGCGGGCGATCCGACACCGAAGTGGTGCTCGGGTGTCACGATTGCCGCCTTCCCGGGCGGCCCGCAGGGTGGCGTGTTCGCCAACAACGTCTATAACGGCTTCAAACAGGCCGAGATGGACCTTGGGCCGACAGTGACCTACTATTTCTCGGATTGGGACCCGAACAAGATGCTGCAACAGATCCAGCAGGCTGTTGCCACCAAGGTTGACGGCATCGCGACCTATGGTTTCGCCGGAGAGCCTGCGACGGGGCCGATCGTCGACCAAGCCTATGCGCAGGGCACGATCTTCACCAGCCTGAACACCTCGCTGCCCGACAGCCAGAAGAAATACGCCCCGAATGGCTTTGGTTATGTCGGTGCGCCGAACTACGCCGCCGGGTTTGCGCTGGGGGCCGAAGCTGCCTCGCGGGCCAAGCTGCAAGCCGGGGATTCGGTGTTCGTCTGGGGCCTGAAGGGGCAGGGCGGCGACCGGGGTCAGCGCACCGTAGGGGTGCTTGACGCCTTTGAGAAGGCCGGTGCCAAGGTGATCTATCAAGAGATTGATGCCGCAACCAACGCCGACCCGAATGCCGGTACCGCGACGTTCGTGGGTGTCATGGGCGCAAATCCGGGCATCAAGATCGTGGTGACGGACCATGGTGGTTTGACCTCGAACGTTGGCGTTTATGCGCAGGCGGCGGGGCTGAAGCCGGGCCAAGTCTACTTCGCGGGCTTCGACATGTCGCCCAACACGGCCCAAGCGGTGAAGGATGGCTACCAGAACCTGGTGATCGACCAGCAACCCTTCCTGCAAGGCTATCTGCCGATCCTGAACATCTGCCTGACCAAGAAGTACGGCTTCTCTGGTCTTGACATCAACACCGCCGGGGCTTTCGTGGACGCCTCGAACGTAGATGCCGTGGCGCCCTTGGCTGCTGTCGAAATCCGCTGACCTTCGGGGGGGCTTCACAGCCCCCCTTTCCTTTTCACAGGTGCCAAGATGGCTGAAGCTTCACCGCGTCCGGGGGAGACGCCGGTTATTGAACTGCGCAACGTCTCCAAGACCTTTGGCGAGGTCCGATCCTTGTCGGACATCAACTTCGCGGTGTATCCCGGTGAAATCGTTGGCCTTTTGGGCGACAATGGGGCGGGGAAATCTACGCTGGTCAAGACCGTGATGGGCTTTCACAAGCCAGATCCGGGGGGTGAGGTGTTCTTCAAGGGCAAGCTGATTGACGACTGGTCGGTCGCCCGTGCGCGGGCTTTGGGAATCGAGACGGTCTATCAGGAACGCGCCTTGTGCGAAAAGCAGCCGATCTGGCGCAACATGTTCATGGGGCGCGAACCCCGGACGAAGTGGGGCTTGCTGGACGTCAAGAAGATGCGTGAGGAATCGGCGCGGCTGATGTCGGAACACATGGGCTTCACCTCTGCCGCCGTGCATCCTGACAACGTGGTGACCACCATGTCAGGCGGCGAAAAGCAGGGCGTGGCCATCACGCGGGCGCTTTATTTCGATGCGCAACTGGTGATCCTTGACGAACCAACCATGGGTCTTTCCCTGACCGAGACCAAGAAGACGCTCGATTTCGTCAGCAATATCAAGAAAGCTGGCAAGTCGGCCATCTTCATCGACCACAATATCTTCCACGTCTATCCGGTGGTGGATCGTCTGTACGTGCTGGACCGTGGCCGCGTGGCGGGCGTCTATGACAAAAGCCAGATCACCATGGAAGACTTGATTGACCGCCTGTACCGGGTCGCCCGGACCGGAACGCTGGAGTAGACCATGGCAGCCTCGACAAACACGGAGAATCCCAAGAACAACCGCGTGGCGCCACCCTCGTTCCTGCGCCGGTACGGCTCGCAACTGGGCATCATCGGCGTGGGGCTGGTGATGTGGCTGGGGTTTGTGATCGCGGCCCCCACAGTTTTCATGAACACCTTCATCTACGTGGCCTTCATGCAGACCACGCCACAATTCGGCATCATTGCGCTGGCGCTGACCTTTGTGGTGATCACCGGAGAGATTGACCTGTCCTTCCCCTCTATCATGGCCTTGGGCACGGCGATCTTCTGTCTTGCGGTGACGCACGGTGCGCCGTGGCCCTTGGCGCTGCTGTTGGGCCTGATGACCGGGGCGGCGTGTGGCTGGATCAATGGCATTTTGGTGTCGTGGCTGAATATCCCGTCGCTGGTCATCACCATCGGCACATCGTTCCTGTTCAGGGGCGTCGAGCTGGTGATCATGAACGGCACCGGCGTGCCCCTGACGGCTGACATGTACCCCGGCCTGCATGCTTTGCTGCGGGTAAGCTATTTCGGCGTGCCGGTGCAGACGCTGTGGATGTTGGCGCTGCTTGGCGTGACCTGGCTTTTGCTGAACCGCACCCGCTTTGGCGCGCATGTGTTTCTGGTGGGCGATAACCCAACCTCAGCCCGGCTGATGGGGATTGATGCTGTCAGCGTCAAAACCCGGGCCTTCATGCTGACCGGGGTGGTCGCCGTTTTCGCGGGCCTGATGACTTCGATCTACGGCTATTACTTCTGGCCGACCACGGGGGACGGGTTCTTGCTGAACACCATCGCGTCGGTGTTCCTTGGCGGCACTTCGGTGTTTGGCGGGACGGGTTCGGTGATCGGCTCTTTCGTCGCATCCTATATCATCGGGGCAATCAATGCCGGGATTGTCTCAGCCGGGATCAACGCCTTTTACACGCAGCTGTGCTTCGGTCTGGTTATCGTGATCTCGGTCGTGTTGCAGACCATCATTGACCGCAAGATACGGCGTCAGTCGATTACCGGGCGTTGATTGGGGGGCGCTAAGATGAAGATTACCCGCATCAGTTCCACAGTCGTCAATGCAAGGATGCGCAACTGGGTGTTCGTGCGGGTGGACACCGATGTGCCGGGTCTGTTTGGGTTGGGTGAGGCGACACTGGAGTTTCAGACCCGTGGCGTTGTGGGGGCAATCGAGGATCTGTCCCTGCTGGTGATCGGACAGGACCCTAGGAATACCGAGCATCTGTGGCAGATCATGTACCGACACCCGTTCTTCAAGGGTGGCATTGTCACCATGTCTGCGCTTTCTGGCATAGATCAGGCGCTGCATGACCTGAAGTCGAAAGACCTTGGCATTCCGCTGTGGCAGCTTTTGGGCGGGCAATGTCGTAGCCGGTTGCGGATGTATGACCATCTGGGCGGTGGCGACAGCAATTCGGTCTATGACTCGGCGCAGGTCGGGACGTTTGCCGAAAAGGCGGCACGGTCGAAGGCGGATGGCTTTTCGGCGGTGAAAATCCTTGCCGTGGGCAAGACGGCACCCTTGGACGGGCTGTCAGCCCTGAAACAGGCCGAGGCGCTGATGGCCGCCGCCCGTGAAGGGGCGGGCGAAGATATGGATATCATGGTCGACCTGCACGGCCGCACCACCGCCGCGATGGCGATCCAGTATTGCGAGGTGCTGGCCCCCTATCGCCCGTGGTTCATCGAAGAACCCTGCCAGCCCGAAGACTACGAAGGCACCGCCCGTGTTGCCCGCCATACCCGCATCCCGATCGCTGCGGGCGAACGTCTGTGCCATCGGCGTGACTTCCTGCCCCTGCTGCAATCGGGCGCTATTGCCATTGCCCAACCCGACGTCTGCCACGCCGGCGGTCTGACCGAAGTGAAGCGTATTGCCGCCCTGTGTGACACGTTCGGTGTCTCGATGGCCCCGCACAACCCGCTTGGCCCGATTGCCACCATGGTCAACATCCACCTTGGTTTCGCCACACCCAACTTCCTGATCCAGGAGGTGATGCGGTCTGACGTGCCGTGGCGCGATGCCATCGTTTCAGGCGTGACACCGATTATCGGCGGCTATGTGGAACCCAGCCAAGCACCCGGCATCGGCATTGAGATCAACTTTGCCGAGGCCGCCAAGCACCCCTATAAGGACGTCAATCCCGTTCAGTGGTATCACCAAGACGGTGCGGTGGCCGACTGGTGATGCGGCTTTCCGGGCACCATATCCTTGTGACGGGCGGCAGCCGGGGCATCGGTGCCGCCACCGTGCAAAAGGCGCTGGAAGAAGGGGCAAAGGTCACCTCACTGGATATCATTGCAGGCGATGACCTTGGGCCGGATGGGCTGGCCCTGGCGGCGGATGTGACCAAAGCCGCCGACATAGCCAGCGCCGTGGCCACTGCGGCGGAGCACTTTGGCCCGGTGACCGGGCTGGTGAACAACGCGGGCAAGAACTCTTACGCCGATCCGGTCAAGATGACGGAAGCCGAGTGGGAGGATGTGTTCTCGGTCGATCTGAAAGCCGCGTGGCTGATGGCGCGGGCGGTTCTGCCGGGGATGATTGCGGGCCAGCGGGGCAGCATCGTCAACATCGCCTCGGTCCACGCCGACATGACCTATCCCGGGATGTTCCCCTATGCCGCCGCGAAATCCGGCCTTGTCGGGCTGACCCGGTCCTTGGCGCTAGAGGTCGGGCCGCACCAGATCAGGGTCAATGCGCTGTCCCCTGGCTATACCGAAACCTTCCTTGTGCAGGAGTTCTTTGCAAAGAACGATCCCGCCTTGCGCGAACAAGTCCTGAAGGCCCACGCGATGCGCCGGATGGCCCAGCCGCGCGAGATTGCCAATTGCATTGCCTTCCTGCTGTCAGATGAGGCATCTTTCGTCACCGGGGCAAACTGGAAGGTGGACGGCGGGCTTTCGGCGCGGTTTGCCGGATGAAGAAGCTGCGCTCTCAGGCTTGGTTCGGCGGGCAGGACAAGGACGGCTTCATCCACCGCAGCTGGATGAAGAACAACGGTCTGCCCGATGACGCCTTTGATGGCCGCCCCGTGATCGGCATCTGCAACACCTTCAGCGAATTCACCCCCTGCAACGCCCATTTCCGCGAGTTGATCACCCATATCAAGGCGGGCGTGCTTGAAGCGGGTGGCCTGCCGTTGGAATTCCCGGTTTTCTCTTGCGGCGAATCCAATCTGCGCCCCACCGCGATGCTGTTCCGCAACCTCGCCTCGATGGATGTCGAAGAGGCCATTCGCGCCAACCCGATGGATGGCGTGGTGCTGATGGTGGGCTGCGACAAGACCACGCCCGCACTGGTGATGGGGGCTGCGACGTGTGACCTGCCGACCATTGCCGTCTCGGGCGGACCGATGCTGAACGGGAGCTATCGCGGCCGCGCGATCGGGTCGGGCACTGACGTGTGGAAATTCTCGGAAGCCGTGCGCGCCGGGCAGATGACGGCCAGCGCATTCGCCGATGCCGAAAGCGCCATGTCACGCTCGCCGGGGCATTGCATGACGATGGGTACGGCGTCAACGATGGCCGCGATGATAGAAGCTTTGGGGATTACCCTGGCGGGCAATGCAGCATGGCCTGCGGTTGATGCCAGACGTGCGCGGCTTGCCCGCATGTCGGGGCGGCGGATTGTCGAGATGGTGCGGCAGGATCAGACCCTGTCGCAAATCCTTACCAAACAAGCTTTCGAAAACGCCATCAAGGTGGTTGGCGCCATCGGCGGTTCCACAAATGCGGTCATCCACCTTCTGGCCATCGCAGGCCGCATTGGCGTCGATCTGACGCTGGATGACTGGGACCGTGTCGGCCGCGATGTGCCGACGATTGTGGACCTGATGCCCTCGGGTCGTTTTCTGATGGAGGAACTGGCCTACGCAGGTGGCATTCCCGCGGTGATGAAACGCATCGCGCACCTGCTGCATCTGGATGCAATGACCGCCGACGGCACCACTCTGCGCAGCCGCCTGACCGATGTTCAGATTTTCGACGATGAGGTGATCCGCCCGCTGTCCAACCCGCTGGTCGAACAGGGCGGCCTTGCGGTTCTGCGCGGCAATCTGGCGCCGAACGGGGCGATCCTGAAACCCTCGGCGGCAACCCCGGCCTTGATGCGGCATCGCGGACGGGCGGTGGTGTTTGATGATATCGACGACTACAAGGCGCGGATTGATGACCCGGGGTTACCGGTGGATGCGTCGTCGGTTCTGGTGCTACGCAACTGCGGGCCGAAGGGCTATCCTGGCATGGCAGAGGTTGGGAACATGGCACTGCCGCAGAAACTGTTGGCGCAGGGCGTGCGGGATATGGTCCGCATCTCGGACGCACGCATGTCGGGCACGGCTTACGGTACCGTGGTTCTGCATGTGGCCCCCGAGGCGACGGCCGGAGGGCCTTTGGCTTTGGTGCAGACGGGCGACGAGATAAGCCTGGACGTCTTCGCCCGCCGCCTTGATTTGCTCATCTCCCCCGAAGAACTGGCCCTGAGGGCCGCCGCATGGACGCCCAAGCCCCGCACTTATCGCGGCGGGTATGAGACGCTGTATGTCACCCATGTGCAGGGTGCTGATATTGGGGCCGACCTTGACTTCCTTGTGGGGCGGCGTGGCGCGGATGTACCGCGCGAAAGCCACTGATGCGCGGCATTCATGCCATTCTATACGCCTTGTTTGACGATCAGGAACGGCTGGACCGCGCGGCCATGCGGCGTCAGGTGCAAATCTGCCTTGCCGCCGATGTGGCGGGCATCGCCGCCCTTGGCCTTGCGACCGAGGTGGCCAAACTGTCCTTTCCTGAACGTCAGACCGTGATGGACTGGGTGGCAGAGGATGTGGCGGGCCAAGCCCCCTTGGGCTTCACCGTCACCGGCGCTTCGGTTGCAGAACAGATTGCGATGGTCCGTCATGCCGAACAGGTTGGGGCAAACTGGCTGATCCTGCAACCGCCTGCCGTGGGCACTTATCCGGCGACGGAATATCTTGCCTTCTTTGGCCGTGTCATGCGGGCCACGTCGCTGCCCGTAGCCATCCAGAACGCGCCGCAATATCTGGGGCGCGGCCTTTCGGATGACGACATCACCCGCCTGCGCGCGGACCATCCGAACTTTACCCTGATCAAGTCAGAATCCTCGGCAGAGGGGGCGGCCAAGCTGATTGCGCTGGCTGGTCCGGACCTGAAGGTCTTCAACGGGCGCGGCGGATTGGAGATGATCGACTGTCTGGAAGCGGGCTGTGCCGGGTTTCTGCTGGCCCCCGATCTGGTGGACTACGGCGTGCGGGCCATGAAAACCTATGAGGCGGGCGATACCGCTGCCGCGCGGGCGCTGCATGAAAGTACCCTTCCCGCCATCCGCTTCACCATGCAGTCGATCGAGCATCTGATCTGCTACGGCAAGCGCCTGTTCGCGGCGCGGGCTGGCTTGCCCACCCATGACCGGGCCCCGGCACAAAGGCCGGATGCCGACGGTCTGGCGCAGGTTGAAGCTTTCGCAAGTCGCTATGGCCCCTTGATCGGCTGACGCCAACCCGGTCAGCACCCGCGGCGGCAGGTCAGGTCACTCTCCTCGAAAGACAGGTTTGCGCTTGGCCCGGAAAGCTGCCACACCCTCGGCCTTGTCCGCCGAGGCGGCGATCATGCCAGACCCCAACGCCTCGATCATCGCCGCAGAATCCTCGCCCACAGCGGCGTGGATCATGTACTTGGCCACCTCGGTCGCGCGGGGCGACGAGGGCAGCGCGCGTTCGACAATTTCCATCGCGGCGGCGGCGGCGTCTTCGGCCACCTCGGCCGCAAAACCCAAAGCGAACGCGCGTTCGGCAGTGATGCGGCGGCCAAAAAGCACCATCTCTTTCAGCACCGCCTCTGGCAAAAGCCTGGCCAGCCGCTGCGTGCCAGACCAGCCCGGCACAATACCAACGCCCGCTTCCGGCATACCTATGGTGGCCTTGGGCGACATCACCCTGATGTCGCAAGCTGCGGCCAGTTCAAGACCGCCGCCCACCGCAAACGCCTCCAGCACGGCGATTGTCGGCTTGGACAAACGCGCCAGCTTGTCAAAAATCCGGTGCCCCTCGCGCACCCAGACGCGGGCGAATTCCGCCGGAGTCAGATCACCCCAAGCGGTAATATCGGCCCCGGCACAAAACGCCTTGGACGCCGAGGCCGAGACAAGCACGAAGCGAATTTCGGCATCCCGGTCCAGCACATCAAGATGCACATCCAGCGCCTGCAACATCGGCACGGTCAGCGCGTTCAGCTTGGTCGGGTTATCAAGCCGCAGTTCGGCAATCTCGCCATGGCGCAGAAGGATGACGTCGCTCATGGCTGCCATCCCATCTTGCCGTGGGTCAGCAATGACAGCGGCATCAGCTTGGCATCAGGTGCCACCTTCACCCGCCCCTGACTGGCCGCCACAATATCGCGCGCCGGATCAATGCCGGGCATGATTTCGGTCGCAACCAGCCCTGCTGCGGTCAGCCGGATCACGCAACGCTCTGTCACGTACAGCACCTTCTGCCCCTGCGCTACGGCGCGCCTGCCCGAGAAGGTGACGTGTTCGACCTTTTCCACCATCTTGGTGAACTTGCCGGGCTTGGCGACTGTAACGCCCTGTTCGGTCAGCGCAATTTCTGCCCCAGCCTCAAACCAGCCGGAAAAGACGATCTCTTTGGCGTGCGAGGTGATGTCGACAAACCCACCACACCCCGCCGTCAGGTATGGCTTCTTGCCCAGCTTTGATACGTTGACGTTGCCCTCTACATCCACCTCCATGAAGGACAGAAAGCACATGTCGAAGCCACCCCCCTGGAAGTAGGAAAACTGGTTGGGCGAGGGCATGAAGGCATCGGCATTGCTGGCGCATCCGAAAGCAAAGCCGGTCAGCGGCATGCCCCCCACGGCACCCTGTTCAATGGCCCATGTCACGGCTTGCGGTGCGCCTTCCTCCAGCAGCACATAGGGCACCATGGCGCTGATGCCGAAGCCCAGATTGGCCGTCATCCCGGCAGAAAGCTCCATCGCGGCGCGGCGGGCGATGACCTTTTCGACACTGTGGGCGGCGGGGGCGAAGGTATCCCAAGGGCACATTATTTCGCCGGAAATCGCCGGATCATAGGGCGTCTCGCAGGTTTGCTTCTGGTCCGGGTCCAGCACGATCAGATCGACCAGATGCCCCGGCACCCGCACATCATGGGGCCGCAATGACCCGCGCGCCGTCACCCGCTTGACTTGCGCGATCACCAGCCCGCCATGGTTGCGCGTGGCAATCGCCTGATCCAGGCCGCCAAGGTAGGCGCCTTCATGTTCATAGGTCAGGTTGCCGTGTTCATCCGCTGTGGTGGCGCGCAGGATGCAGACGTTGGGGATGATGTTGGGGAAGTGCAGCCAAGTCTGGCCGGCGAATTTCACCCGGTGCACGATGGGTTCGGCGGCCCCCTTGGCGTTCATCGCACAGCCTTCGCGGATCGGGTCGGCGAAGGTGTCAAGGCCCACCCGCGTCAGCACGCCCGGTTTCAGCGCCGCCACATCGCGGTGCATGTCGAACATGATGCCAGAGGGCACGTTATAGGCCGGGATGCGATCCTCGGTCACCATTTTCCAGATTTCCGGCATCGGCAGGTTGGAACTGCCCGAGGGGTAAGACCCCGCCAATATCCGCGTCAGCAGCCCATCCTGTGCCAGATGGTCAATCCCCTTGACCCCGTACATGTCGCCCGCCGCAATCGGGCAGAGGGCGGTAATGCCCTTGGGATGCCCCGTGGCCCGGAACCGTTCCCCAATCGCCCAAAGCATCTTGTCAGGACACCCCAGCGCCGAAGACGATGAAATGGTCACCACCGCGCTATCGGGGATACGGGCGGCGGCGTCTTCAAGCGAAACCAGCTTGCCCATCAGCGCCATCCCGCCTTTGGTCCGCGAAATACACCAGCATAGGATTCGACTCGCGACAGGATTTCCACGGCTTTCTCCCGAAAAGGATCGTTCCAACGGCATATTGGAACGTTCTACATTCTGTCAATCCGGAAAGATATCCGGGTCAGGCCTGTAAAGGTGGCAAGACGGCGATGGCAGATTTGGGGGCTTTGGCGCCGGGATGTTTCAGCACTTCTGCGGCAAGCAACTGGCCAGAGGCTATGGCCTGAGGTGGTGCCAGCCCGATCAGCCTTGCGGCAAGATAGCCCGCGTTGAAAGCATCCCCTGCCCCGGTGGTGTCACGAATGGCTGCCACCGGCGGTGTCGGAAGTGTGCCGGACTGACCGTCAAAGTGGTAGCAGACCACGCCCGGGCCATCCTTGACCACCACCTCCCGCACGCCTGCGGCAACCATCCGGCGGATCGTGTCCGCAGGTGAGCGGTCTTGAAAATGGGCGGCTTCGTCGTCAAAGCTGGGCAAGGCGATGTCGGTCAGGGCCAGCATTGCCGTCACGGTATCACGGATGTCCTGCATCGAAGCCCACAGCTTTGGCCGGATGTTCGGGTCAAACGACACCACGGCTCCGTCCTTTCTGGCCCGCGACAGCACCGCAAACAGGGTCTGGCGCGCTGCGGGTGGCAGAATGGCCAGTGTGATCCCCGACAGATGGATCAACCCGGCCTCTTGCAGCGCCCGGCCCAGCGCCAGTGGATCATCTGCCAGCAGCCGCGCCGCTGAACTGTCGCGCCAGTAGTGAAAACTGCGCTCTACCCCGTCGAGTTCGATGACATAAAGCCCCATCTTGCGCTGCGGATCGCGGCTGATGCCATTGGTGTCCATGCCATCGGCTATCACTTCTGCCGCGAAGGCGTTGGACAACTGGTCCTGACCAATGCGCGTGACAAAGCCCACCGTCACCTGCGGGCCGATCCGCTGCGCCAGATGCCATGCGGTATTGAACGTATCCCCGGCGAAGGCGCGACGATACAGACCCTCGCCGACCGGAGCCATCTCGACCATCGCCTCGCCGATAGACAGCATCTTGCGAAAGGGGAATGTCAGCATGGCCCGTCTTTCAGATCATGGATCGCGCCGGTCAGCCACGCAGGCCAATCGCGTTCGAAAAAGCACTTGGCGTTTTCGTCGAAAGTACGGTTGGGCCGGGTAGAAACTTCAAAGCATCCTTCCCGCAGCTGCACGACGATCTGTTCTTCGCGGTGAAGGGCTGCGTCCTTGCGGAAGCGGTAGGCCTCCAGCGGGCCAGCCCCGGTCATCGGCAAAGATTCACCCGCCGCATCGCAGATGGCCCGCGCGCCCCGGCTGCCACCGCCGCTTTGAATATAACGGTGCAGCGCTGTCAGCACCGCTTCCGAGGCCAAAGCCATCTGCTGCCACTGCACCACCCGCGCCGCTTCCGAGGCGCGGGCCGGGGCGATACCCTGCGCCCGGATATCAGCGTTCAGCGCCTGCGCCGCGCTCAAGGCCTGCGCCACGGCGTCGGCGTGGCAGATGATCCCGGCCTTGTCGCTCATCCGGGCCTGAACATCAGCGCGGACAGCTTTCACCGTCCAGCGGCTGTTCGGTTGCAGAACCGATGTCACCTGCGCGACAGCCGCCGCCACCGCTGACCTGATATCGTCAGCAGCAGCCTTCGCCTTGCCACTGGCCGCAATATGCTCGGCAACCCTTGTGCCAAAGACCTGCCCGGCATTCAGCGCGGCCCCTCCGGGCCGGGTGACGCCGTGGGTGCCTGCCGCCTCGCCCACGGCATAACACTGGGGCAGGCTGCTGCGGCCCCAGGTGTCCACAGCGATGCCGCCGTTCATGTGCTGGTTGTTCACGGCAAATTCCAAAGATGCCGCCGCAATATCAACCTTATAGCAGCGGTAAAGTTCAATGGCCAAAGGGTTCATGTGGCGCAAACGGTCAATCGGCAGGGCTTGCAAAGCGCCCGCCGTGCCAAGATAGGCGCGCACATCCTCATCCAGCCGGTCAAGGCTGAAGGGCGCATCGCCCGGCACGGTTTCAGGATTGCGGTTGAAATCCATGAACACCCGCCGCCCGGCCTCGCCCTCGCGATGGATGGCAAGGTCGACAAGGCTGGACCCGAAGTCCAGCATTCGGGTGGAATGGAACGGCCACTGATAGCCCTTGCGGAAGATGTTCGCGGCCAGTTCCTGCGTGGTCCGGTAGTATTGTGCCAGAAAAGGATGCTCCGCCCCTTTGGCATCGACCGAATAGATATGCGGCATAGCCTGCACATAGGTGCCCGACAGGTTCCACGGAAAGCCTTCTCGCCTTGTGCCGATGCCGAACTGGCTTTCGGTCAGGTTGATCAAATCAATCCCGGCCTCAAGCGCCAATCCAAGGGAGCCAAAGCAGCCGTTGGGATAGACGCTGTCGCGGTAAAGCTCTCCTGGTCCGCCTGCCGCCAGAACGACGACCGGGGCCTGATAGACCGCCAGCCCTAGGGGATTGCCCGCGGATCGGTCCTTGGTGCGGAAGGCCAGAATGCCGCAGACCTGCCCGGTTTGCGTCAGGATGCGGGCTGCGGTGGTGTGGTTGTGCATCGCAATCCCCAGCAGCAAGGCCTCGCAGGCCAGCACCTTCACCATCAGCCTTGACGTGCGCGGCCCGCAACTGGTGGCGCGGCCCACCTCGTCATGGTCGGTCTGATAGCGCAGCGTGCCGCCCAGAGCGTCCTGCGGCAAGGGCAATCCCATGAACTGCAACGAAGCCATGGCGCGCGAAGACCCCACCGCCTCGACATAGGCGGTGTCTTCGTCCATCGCCCCACCGGCGCGGATCGCCCGCGCCATCGCCTTGTAATTGTCACCCCGGTCAGCGGTGTTGGCGGTGTGCAAGGTCTGTTTGTCAGACCCCGAACAGGCCGAGGTGCCGCCAAAGGCGCTTTGGCTCAGCACCAGCACCTCACCCCCCCGCCTGCGCAGTTCGACCGCAGCCCGCAGACCCGCCGCACCGCTTCCCACAATGACGCATCCGGTGCGGTACAGCGGCAGCGCCTGACCATCAACCTCAATGACCTCGGACGACCGCTTTTCAACCGGCAGCCGGGGCATCTCGATATCGGTGAGGGCGTCAAGGATGGACTGGGGAACATCAATCGCCATGGCAGCGGTCCTTTCAGATGCAGGCCTGTCTCAATGCGGCGCAGCTTTGAAGCCAGCAGCCACCGCCAAGCACAGCATCGAATCTTCAGGCATGGAACCTTCCAAAGGCTTACTGTAACGTTCCAATCTGATCAATGCCTTTTGCTATGGGCTGCATCGGCGGGGTTTGATCGCGAAGCAGACTGCTCAGCTCCTGCATGGTGAGTGCTTGTGCCGGTGGGCCGGGCCTTTGATCAGCAGATGCGGGGCAGTTGTTCGCCGATCAGCATATCCACAATGCGACTGCCGCCGAACAGTGTGGTCATGCGGACCTGGCCTGTGTGGTGGGCAACGGCACGGCCCACCACGCAGGCCTTGGCACCTTCGGGCCTGGACCGCATGGCCGCCAGCGCCGCATCCGCCTGTTCGGGGGGCACAAACATCACCAAGGTCCCCTCGTTGGCCAGATAAAGCGGGTCCAGGCCCAGAATCTCGCACATTCCGCGCACCTCGTCGCGCAGGGGAAGACCGGTTTCTGACAGCACGATGCCCACGCCCGAGGCTTGCGCCATTTCGTTCAGGGCCGAGGCGAGGCCGCCCCGCGTCAGGTCACGCGCTGCCCGCACGCCGGGGGCTGCCGCCAGAACCGCCTCAACCAGATGCCCCAGCCCGGCGCAATCTGACTGCAACCGGGTCGACAGCGCCAGATCGCCGCGTGCCGCCAGAATGGCCGCCCCATGATCGCCCAGCATTCCGTTGACGATCGCCACATCGCCCGGCCTGATCCGGTCCGCCGCCATCCGCCGCCCCGGCGGGATCACCCCAACCCCCGCCGTGGTGACAAACACCTTGTCCGCCGCACCGCGCCCCACCACCTTGGTATCGCCCGTCACGATACGCACACCGGCCTTGTCGGCCTCTGCCACCATCGAGGCGGCAATCCGGTGCAACAGCGCAATCTCACAGCCCTCTTCGATGATGAACGCCGCTGAAAGCCACAGCGGCCGCGCCCCGCCCACCACCAGATCGTTCACCGTGCCGCAGACGGCCAACGTGCCGATGTCGCCTCCGGGAAACTCTACCGGGGTGACCACGAAGGCATCTGTGGTGAAGGCCAAAAGCGCCCCCGGTTCAAGCAACGCCTTATCCATCAAGCGCGCCTGATCTTCCATGCCGGGGGGTTGAAAGGCCGATGTGAAGACCTCTTTGATCAAATCCCGCATTGCCCGCCCACCACCGCCATGCGCCAGCGTGACATGCGTGTCCCTTAGCGCCATCTTCTTTTCAGCCCCCAGAGTGTGCAAACAATCATTCTGTAACGTGCTGGTCCGCAGCCAGACCACGCGCACCGCCATATTGCCAATAGGCGGCACAGGCCCCTTCGGATGAGACCATAAGCGCGCCCAACGGCATGTCGGGCGTGCAGCCCTTGCCGAATTGCGGGCAGGCCATGGGCTTGATGCGTCCGGTCATCACCGCACCGCAGGCGCAGCCCGCAACCTCTGGCACCACACGGGGTTTGGCCCCTGCGCCGTAGCCCACCGCGAATTTTTCTTCGGCATCAAAGCTGCGATATTTGGTGCGTATCCGCAGACCGCTGGCGTCAATCTCGCCCAGACCACGCCATTCAAAACTGGGGCGGCGTTCGTACACATCGGCGATGGCGGCAATCGAGATGGGGTTGCCATGTTCCGGCACCACGCGGGAATACTGGTTTTCCACCGCGGCCCGGCCTTCGGCGATCTGGGTCAGGACCATCAGCACCGATTGCAAAAGGTCGGTCGGCTCGAACCCCGCCACCGCGATGGGTTTGCCATAGTCGCGGGCAATGAAATCATAGGGATGGATGCCAATCACCATCGACACATGGCCGGGCCCGATGAACCCGTCCAGCCGCATGAACGGATCATCAAGCAGCACCTTGATCGGCTCTGGCACCGTGATGTGGTTACAGAAGATAGAGAAGTTCGTCAGCCCCTCTCGCGCGGCCTGCTGCACGCACAGCGCCGTCGCGGGGGTTGTCGTCTCAAACCCCAGGCCGAAGAACACCACCTCGCGCGCCGGGTTGCGCCGGGCGAGTTCCAATGCGTCCAAAGGGGAATACACCATGCGGATGTCCGCACCCGCCGCTTTGGCCTGCATCAGCGATTTGCGATGCCCCGGCACCCGCATGGCATCGCCGAAGGTGCAGAACATCACCCCGGCACGCTCGGCCAGGTCAACCGCCTCATCTACCCGTGCCATCGGCAAGACGCAAACCGGGCAGCCGGGGCCGTGGATGAATTCGACGCCGTCGTGGATCAGCTTGTCCAGACCATAGCGAAAGATCGCATGGGTGTGGCCGCCGCAAATCTCCATGATGGACACCGGCTTTTCCTTGCACGCCCCGATCCGGTCGGCTTGCGTGGCAATTGCGGACAGCAGCCCCTTGGCCAGCGCCGGATTGCGGAATTCGGATGCGAATTTCATGGAGCCGCCTGCAACGCACGCTGGCTTTCCAACATGGCGTCCACGGCGTCCTGTGCCTCGCCCAGATCGCGCAGGGCTTGCAGGGTCTTCGCCGCCTCTTCGGCATCAATCACGGCCATCGCGAAGCCTGCGTGGATCAGCACCCATTGGCCGACCATGTCCGGCAGCGGGCCAGACGCAACGCAAGCCACATTCACCTCGCGCCGCACGCCGGACACCTCTGCCATAGCCATAAGGCGGGCCTCATCGGTGATGGCGATGATCTGGCCGGGAATACCAAGACACATTCAGCCGTTCTCCTTGGTCATGGTCCGGCGGGCGGTCATGGTCCGGCGGATATCAGTTCGGACCTTTGCCGCAAGACGGTTTTGCAACCAGTCGATCCAAGACTGCATCCCCTCACCCGTCCGGGCCGAGAGCCGCAGGATTTCTATGGCAGGATTGACCCGGCGCAGATTGGCCTCGTAGGCATCAAGGTCAGCGTCGCAATGAACCGCCAGATCAATCTTGTTCAGGATCGCCAGCGAAGCGGCTGTGAACATGTCAGGGTATTTCAGCGGCTTGTCCTCGCCCTCGGTCACGGAAAGGATGGCCACCTTGGCATCCTCGCCCAGATCGAAGGCGGCGGGGCAGACAAGGTTGCCGACGTTTTCGATGAAAAGGTAAGCGTGCGGCGGCAGCATCAGGTCAGCCATCGCGCGGCCAACCATATCGGCGTCAAGGTGGCAGCCCTTGCCGGTATTGACCTGAACGGCCTTTGCCCCCGTTGCACGAATGCGGTCGGCATCGACAGAGGTTTGCTGATCCCCCTCGATCACGGCAAGTGGGGCACCCCTCAGCATCCCGATGGTCTTGCACAACAGCGTGGTCTTGCCCGACCCGGGTGAGGATACAAGGTTCAGCGCCAGCACCCCAAGCGCGGTCAGCACACTGCGATTGTGCATGGCAAAGCTGTCATTCTTGGCAAGGATCGCGGTTTCCACCGCGATCAACCGGGCCTGAGACGTGCCGGGAACCGAAAGCCCAGCCGCCCCCATGCCGTAGTGGTGATCGGGGTGGTGCGCATGTGTCGCAGGGGCGCGGGCCAGGACATGGCCGTAGGGCAGCAGCTGTTCGCGGCGCTTGCCATCGAATTGCACTGTATCGCCGCAGCCGCACACCGTGCACATCAGACCACCTCCATGTTCTTGATCCGCATTTCGCAGCCACCTTGCGGCATCAGTTTAGCAGAACCACACAGCGGGCAAACCGAGAAGCGTTCCTCGATATCCACCACAGTGTCGCATCCATAGCACAGGGCGCGTCCTGGCAGGTCAATCATCTCTAGCCGAGCACCCTCGGCAGGGCTGCCACGCATCACCTCGTCAAAGGCAAAGGCAAGGGCGGCCTTCTCTACCCCCGCGAATTTGCCGATTTCCAGCCGAAGCACCGTCACCCGGGCGAACCGATGAACCCGGGCCTGATCGGCGATGATGCCGTATATCCCTTCGCAAAGTGACATTTCATGCATGGCGCACCTGTGACACCGTCACAAGACTGCAAGGCGGCAAGATAAGCAACGGCTGTCAGCATCGAAGGCCATCATCAAGGCGGGTAATCACCAAGGCGGGCATCCTGCCGCAGCAGCGATAAGGGCCTGACCCAAGGCAAGCCCGCCGTCATGGGCCGGAGTGCTGCGGTGGATCAGCACGGGCAGGCCTTCAAGTTCGCGGCAACAGGCCCGCAGAAGCACGGCGTTCTGAAAGCAACCGCCCGACAAGGCCACCGCCCTGGCCTGCCCGCTTTCCACCAGCCTGCGGGCCGGGGTGCAGAACGCCTGTGCCAGTCCGGCATGGAAGCGCGATGACAGCAAGGCTTTCGACGTCGAAGGCAGGCCCTCGATCAGATCGCGCAGCATCGGAGCAGGGTCAATAACTGTGCCCGAAGAGCCAAAGGCAAATGGCTCGGCGTCAGACGAGGCGAGGGCCTCAAGCCGCATTGCGGCCTCGCCCTCGTAGCTTTGGCGATCCGGGCAAAGGCCAAGGATCGCGGCCACCGCATCAAACAACCGCCCCGCTGAAGACGACAGCGGCGCGTTTATCCCAGCCTTGATCGCCTGCCGCAGCAGCGCGCGGGGTTGGGTCGGGAAAAGCCGGTCCGCCTCTGCCGCCAACCCGGCTTGATCCAACCGGGCGAGGGCGTTGCGCCAAGGCTCTGCGCTGGCGCAATCGCCGCCGGGTAAGGCGGCCGGGCGCAGGTAGGCGATGCGGGTAAAGCTGCGGTAGCAGCCCAGCAGCACCTCTGCGCCCCACAAGGTCCCGTCGCTGCCAAGACCCAAGCCATCCAGGATGATCCCCGCCACCGGCCCCGCCTTCAGCGGCCACAGGTTTTCGCCCAGACATGCCGCCAGATGCGCGTGGTGGTGCTGCGTGCGGATCAGCGGCAGCCCAAGCCCCGCCGCGTGCCGGGTCGCCCGGTAACCGTCATGCAGATCGCAGGCGACGGTCGCGGCGTGATGGTCGAACAGGTCCGCATAATCATCAGCGGCACGCAGGAATTCGTCCCAGGTCAGCGCATCGTCCAGATCGCCAAGATGATGCGACAGCAGCGCCCGACCGTCCTTGATCAGGCAGATCGCCGATTTCATCTGGCCGCCATAGGCTGCAACCTGACCGCACCCCGCAAAACCCGGCGGCAAGGCCAAGGTACCCGGCACCTGCCCCCGCGCCCGGCGCAGCAGCATCGGCGGATCAGCGCGTTCGATGGAATCGTCCAGCCGCCGCACGATCTCGCGGTCATGCATCAGGAAGGCATCGGCAAATCCGCCAAGCTTGGACCGCGCCTCGGCATTGGCGATCACCTGCGGTTCACCGGACAGATTGCCCGAGGTCATCACCAGCGGGCCGTCGAAGGCATCCATCAGCAAATGATGCAACGGCGTATAGGGCAGCATCCAGCCTAAAGTGTTCAGACTCGGCGCAACCTCATCCGGCAAAGGACTGGTGCTTCGTGGCAGCAGGATGATCGGCGCTGACGGGTCGCGCAGCCGGGCAAGACCTTCAGCATCCAGCCCGGCGTTTTGCACAATGGTTGCCTCTTGCCCCATCAGCGCAAAGGGCTTGGCCGGGCGCCGTTTGCGGGCCCGCAGCAGCGTAATCGCCCCGGCGTTCATCGCATCGCAGGCAAGGTGAAACCCACCGAGCCCCTTGATTGCCACGATCCTGCCCGCACGCAGGGCCCTGGCGGCAAGGGCAATGGCATCGCCTTCAACGACAGCGCCTTCCGCCTCGTACCACAGCCGGGGGCCGCAGTCGGGGCAGGCGACAGGCTGCGCGTGAAAACGGCGGTCGGCGGGGTTTTCGTATTCGGCGCGGCAGGCAGCGCACATCTGGAACGCCGCCATCGAGGTTTTCGCACGGTCATAGGGCAGCCCGTGCAGGATCGAGAAACGCGGGCCACAATGGGTGCAGTTGGTAAAGGCATAGCCGCGCCTGCGCCCATGCCCCCGAATTTCGGCCAGACAGTCCGGACAGGTCGCCAAATCAGGCATGACGCCGGTTTGCGCGCCACTTCCCCGGCTGGCCGTTATGGAAAACCCGATGGGCGGACTGGCGAAGACCCAAGCCGCAACCTCGACCGTATCCACACGCGCCAAAAGAGGGGCTTGCAGACGCAGAGCCTCGGCAAAGCGGGTCAGATTGTGGCCACAGACCAGGATCAGCACGCCTTCAGGGTCGTTCATCACCTCGCCGCGCAGGCCCATTTCCGTGGCCAGTTTCCAGACGAACGGGCGAAATCCCAAGCCCTGTACCTGCCCGCGTACCCGGATGCGGGCGGATGTGACGTTGGGGTCGGGCTTCAAAGCAGCCTGCCAGGAACGCAGCAAAGACAGACACGCCAAGCCAGCCCTTGCACACAAGCGGCGCAGGCAACCATGCCCCTGACCAAAGGCACTTTCAGGCGCAAAGGTCCCGGCACCGCAAGGCAAAGCCATAGCAACGCGAGGATTTCATCCCCCTGCATCATCACGTAGTGGGTTGGTGCCACGCGCATGGCCCTGATCAGACCGCCCTTCTGACGATGGGTCTTTGGTTTGGCTTTGCCTGTTGAGGGCGCTTTGGGTTCGGGTGTGTTGGTCAGATGCTTCATCAAAATCTGCGTCCCTGACTTGCTTGTGATGTTGATTGGTAGCCTGCATCCAAACGAGCCTTCACCCCATTCATCAAGCGCCCGGTGTAGGCTTTGATCATCGGGTTCGACGGGGCGACCGCGTAATTCAGCATAGCGGCCAGATGGGATACCTTGCACCATGTATTAGCAGACTTGCGGCATTATTGACGTGCGATTGCTTGCGGGATGCGCCACCGCACTTCAATGTTTTCGCCGGGGGTGCCAGGGTTTGGCCCTATGGTCAAGGATGCGCCAAACCGGACGGCTCTGGCCGAGGCCGGTTTCCAGACCATCCAGCGACGAAAGGGTCTGGCATCTGCGGTCAGGACAGGAAAGGGGCCGAACCAGACACGGCGATCCGCGCCAATGGGGTGCTGGCCCGGACCCATGATGATGTCCGGCGGTGAAGGCGCTGCGCGGTTTGATGCGGCTGCCAGTCTCGTCGTCCATCGCCATGATGCCGCGTGACGGCTTGTAGGCACCTGAAACGAACCGAGTTACGATGGGCTTGGCCGTCCGAACGTTGACATTGGGCGGACGTCGATGGGGCCGAAGCCTTTGCAGATACCTCTGAGGGAAAAGACAAATTCGGTCATGGTTTGGTTCTTTCAGCGGCGCGCACCGTTCCCTTGCAGAACGTGTTTTCGTCACACCCGCCAACCGCCGAACGCCGATGATCATGCAGGCCCAGTTGCCATCGCCGACCACAATCGGGGTAACCGCATCGAAGATCTGGCCGTGCCCGACAGCCCTGGCGTCAAACCGGCAACGGGGTGACCAAAGCGCCGTCGCCAAGGGCCTGTCTGACGCTGGCTGCGCAGGGGTCATCAGACTTGCCGCAGACCACGCCGAAGGACTTGCCGACGGTCAGCGCCGTTCCGAACGCCGGCGCGGTCGCGGTCAGCACCCGCCTCACAAGGGTTTTCCGCAGTGTCACTGATCTTTTCCAGACTGAAAAGTCCTTGGGCCGCGGTTTGTGTTTTGGTGTCTGGCACGTCCGGACATTCAGCTTTGGCGGTTTCTTGTTCCGGGCAAGCCAATTTCGGGGTCAGTTCACGGTCTTGTTCAGCCGGGCTTTCCGGGCGGCAAAGCGGGCCTCCATCTCGATGGCAGGTACTTTCGACCTATCATGCAACAGGCCGAACCAACGGTGAAAGGGCACCAGTCCGTCCGAGTGGTTCATGGCAAGGTATGTCTGGTGCAAATGGCGGGGACAGGCCCGCGTCCTGAAAGCACCCTCGCCCGGCTCGATCTTGCCAAACCAGATATGTTCCACAGGTGGGACTGCATCAGCATCGGATGCGAGGGCACACCCAATTGGATCAGGATATCCGAGCCGTACCGCAGATACTGCGCCGGGGGTATTGAAGGGCTGGACCATGGGCTGGGGTTGGTCAAGTCATGGCGGACGGAGTGGACGCATTTCCACAGAGGGCCTTGGTGAAACAACCCATGAATGCCGTCGAGCCGTGTCCTTGGACCGTGCCTCGCACCGTGTCCATCGCGCTGTGCTGCCGACAGAACCTGCTCAACACTGTGCCGCTGGCAATGAAGGCGGTTTGTATGCTGATCCCTGGCATGAAGACGCCGCAGCTTGATCGACCTGGCCCGTTTTCACCATCGAATGGCGCTGGCATTCCTTGCCGGGCTTGGACTGCGACACTGGTGGCGGTATTGGCGCTTTTGGCTTGACCGTGATCAAGCCCGATCGGGCCAGGATCGAAGCCCTTCCGACGCAGGCCCTGCACAGGCTGGGTCAGATGGGCATGTTGCAGGCGGTGTTGCTTCGGGGCAATTTCGCCGACGCCCAGATGATTGTTGATTGTTGATTTTACCACCTGTCGGAATGCTGGCGAGGTTTTGCCTTGGGGCGGCACCTTTGCCATGAACGGCACCGATGTGCCCGATCTACCGCCCGATCACGCCGGCCTTTTTGAGATGACATTGCCGGAAAGTCTGAATTGCCGGACAGTTTGAAATGCTGGACAGTCTGACCGAAGACCTGGTTGACCTGAATCTGCCGGACGTCAACCGGACAGGCTTTATGGGTTCAACCCAGCCGCGCCCCTGTCGGGCATTGTCGGCACTTGCCCGCCGCAGAACCGACCGCAGAATGCCGTGGCCATCCTCGGCCATCTGGTTGCGATGCTGGCGACAGTGGGCTTCAGCTTTGACAGACATCGCAGGCATCCGAAATGGAAAGCAGGTCCTTTGCCACGGATTGCGCGATCATGCCCCTATTTCAGCGCGATATATCCTGTTGGCATCAGCGTTGATATCCGGACGGCGGCGTGCGCGCCGGTCACCGACCTGATCTGCGCCTGAACCCGTTCCGCCACGGAAATCAGCTGGCCCCGCGTGCGCTCGGAGTGCGCAAGAACCTGCATTTCGACATTCACGCGCGGCAAATCCGGCATCACCAGAACCGACAGGATTGCGAATTGACAGGCGGCCACGCCTACCTTCAGGGCATCGCACAGCAAGTTGCGCAGCGCAGGAAACGCCGCAACCAACCGCTCGCGGCACTGGGGCGGCGGCGGGTCGTCGACGTAAATCTTGACATTGGGCATCGGCGTCCCTTTACCCCGGCGTCAGGACAAAAGTGAAGGGCGGCCGCCAAAGGGTTTCCTGCCCCGCCAAACGCCCGAATGGGGCGACAAGCGACGCCTTTACCCCGAAGACGGCATCCGACGGCAGATATTTATCGCCGCCAACAAAGGTGTGCGTGACCAGACACTGAAACCCGGGGGCCGTGTTCAGATAGTGCATATGCGCAGGCCGATCGGGGTGGCGTCCAAGCAGGTCAAGCATTTGCCCTACCCGCCCATCATCTGGAATGGGATAACTGACAGGCTTGATCCTTTTGAACGCATAGCGTCCGTCAAGCCCGGTCACAAAGACACCACGGTTGTTGCCCTTCGGCTGCACGTCTGGCTGCTGGACATCATAAAACCCGTCGGCATTGTCCGACCAGACGTCGACTGTGGCACCAAAGACCGGTCTGCCGGTCAGATCAAGAACCTGCCCCTCGAACAGGCAGGTTTCTCCCTTGCCATCAAGGCAGATGGTGTCACCCATCTGCCGCCGTGGCGCATCCTTGACGTGGAACGGACCGAAAACCGTGTTTTCGTTTTCCCCTTGCGACCTGCGGTTGTTGATCGCATCGACCAGCATGGAAAGGCCAGGAACATCAGACAGCAGGATGAACTCTTGCCGTTCAGTCGAGCAGATCTGGCCGGTCCGGGTCAGGAAATCGACCGCCAGTCCGCATTCACCTTGTGTCAGGTGAACCTCTTTCGCAAACGCGTGCAAATGGCGGACCAAAGCCGAGGTCACCTCGGCCAACCGAGGGTTTGTGCAAGCTTCATGGCGGGCGTTGACGACGTCCCCAGACGTGGTTTCGGTAAAGCTGCCGGTGGGGACTACGCTCATGGCGATGGCTTTCTCAGGGTTGGGCGGGATCACCCGCAAGGGCGCGGGTCAAAAGGCGTATGATGGGGTCACACTCGACCGGGCGCGGGTTCCAGCAGGGATCGGCTGTCGCCAGATCAACGGCACGCGGCAGGTCGGCATCGGTCAGGCCAAGAGCGGCAAGGCTTGCGGGCGCGTTGATGCGCAGGGCGAAGGCGGTCAGGCCTTCATAGGCTGTCGCAGTGCCGAAAATGGCTGCGACAGGGCGCAACAGATCTGGCACGGCAGCTTCGGTATAGGCCACGGCATGGGCAGGATCATGGCATGGGTCTGCACATGGGCCAGGTTGAACCCGCCGCCCAGCGCATGGCAAAGCTTGTGGTGCAAGGCCATGCCAACCGGTCCCAGCACCGTGCCGCACAGCAAGGCGCCATAAAGCGCCTCTCCCCAATCCTGGTCTTGCGCAGCGCCACCTTTCAGCCTTGGCAAGGCCGAGGCCAGCGCCCTGATCCCCTCCAACGCCATCAGGGATGAAACCGGATTGCGGTCACGGGCATAAAGCCCCTCGACCGCGTGGGCGATGGCGTTCATTCCGCTGGACACGACCAGATGCGGCGGCAAGGATCGGACCAGCGCCACATCATACAAGATCACCATTGGCCGCACGCGAGGATCAGTCAGCGTCGATTTTCGCCCGCCCTCAGCCTGCCCAAGGATCGGCGTCGCCTCGGATCCGGCGAAGGAGGTGGGGATCACCACCTGCGGCAATCCGGTTCGCAACGCCAAAGCCTTGGAAAGACCAATGGTGGAGCCTCCGCCGAGGGCCACAAGGCAATCTGCCTGCGTCAGCGTCAGGTCGGCCAGCGCCGGCTCTGTCACCTCGACCGGCGTGTGCATCGTGGCACCCGAAAAATGGCCAGCGGCATTGTCGCCCAGTGTTGCGCACAAGTGCCTATCAACCGGCACCTGTTCCGGGGTCATCACCACATAGGCGCGGCTTTTGCCAAGACTGGTCACCTATGCCGCGACACCGCCTGTCGCCCCCGGGGCAAAGACCACCCGCTGCGGGGCGGCGGCATAGGCGAATTCGGGCTGGAACAGGGACGCGTTCATCAGGGTCTCCATCGGGCAAGTGAAAGCGGCCGATTTGAGTGGGGTGCAGGGTTACCCGCTTACGTGCGAACAAGGATATTCAGGTGCTGACCCGAAGGGTCAAGCCGCGCCTCGAACCCTTTCGACACCACATCCGCAGCATCAATCCGGGCAGTGATGACCTTTTCAACCGGGACGTCACCAGAGGCGATCAGCCGGGCAACACGGGGCCAGACCTGCACCGGGTAACACCATGTCGCCTCGACCGTGATGTCTTTCAGCGCCCATTGCATGGCGTCAATCGACGCGCGCTTGATGTGCAGGCCAACCTGCACCACGCGGCCCACCCGCCGCACCGCACCGATGCAAGCGTTGAGCGAGGTTTCCAGCCCGACGCATTGCAGTGCCACATCGACGCCTACACCCTGTTCGGTCCGGTCACGCACCACCTCCAGCAGATTTTGGCTTTTGGGATCAACCAAGTCCCATAGGGCGCGATTTCGGCTATGATGCGGCGGCGGTTCGGGTTCGGCTCGGACACGATGATCACCGAGGTGCCCGCCGCCTTGGCGGCCAGAATGGTCAGCGCCCCGATGGGACCGGCACCCGACACCAGAACGGTAGACCCCGCCGTCACCCCGCTGCGATCAACGCCGTACATCGCGACGGCAGCCGGTTTTATCATGGCCCCTTGTTCATCCGTCAGAGCGTCTGAGATCGGTTGGGCGTTGCAGTCCTTGATGACGGCCTGTTCGGCCATGCCACCCCAGGCCCAAGACAGGCCGACGCAGCCCATATTGGGCGACAGGTGATACAGACCGCGCTTGCCGAAATAATCGTCGCGCGGAAACAGCAGCGGCTGCACTGATATGCGGTCACCGGCTTTCACATGGCTGACGGCGGAACCGACCTTGCGGACCCGCGCCGAATACTCATGCCCCAGAATCTGCGGATTGGTCGCCCCGGTGTAGACACGCGGGGTTTGCGGCGTGACGATAGGCCCCGCGATATATTCGTGCGGATCAGTGCCGCAGATGCCGCTGACAAAGGGTTCTATCAGCACATCATCGGGCAAAAGAGTGTCCGAGGGCGGCGGCACATCCCCGACCCGGATATCGCGGGCGGCGTGGAAACGGACAGCTCTCATTTCATCCTCACTGGTCTTTTGGCAGGGGGCTTGGGCCATGCATCCGCCTGTTGAACGGTGCGGCAGGCGACTCGCCCTGCGCTTAGCAAAGCCAGATTGCGTCAAGCACCACATTTTCATCCATTCCGGATGATTCTATCCGTAAGGCAGGTCTGGTGACGGGCTCTCGTCTGCAAGGCAGCGCCTTGGACGGAGACGTGATCGTGACGGCACTTCAGATAGTTCCCAATGAAATCGGCAGGATCGGTGTCGGCAAGATGGGCAACCCAATGGCAACCCGGCTGATCGAGGCAGGCCACAAGCTGACCATCTGCGATCCGGTGGTGGAAAACCGCGCCAGTCTGGTTGCGCGCGGCGCGCCGGTTTCGACGACGGCGGGTGACATTGCATCGCGTTGCCGTTTGATTTTCGTCATCATCCCGAATGATGCCGTGCTGTCCGAATTGATTGATGATGACGACCCAAGCGGCTTTGCCGGCCAGATTGTCGCAGAGTCAGTCCTGGTCGAGAAGCGCGCGGTTTCGCCGCAACTGTCGGAAAGGGTGGCGCGCATACTGGCCCGGCATGGCGTGGCCTATCTGCGCTGCCCGATTTCCAGCAGCATCACGCTGGCGCGGGCGGGCAAGCTGACGGCGCTGGCCTAGGGCGACCTTGCGGCGTGGGAGGTGGCGCAGCCCTATCAAGACGTGATGGCGGTGCGGAAATACTACCTCGGGCCGGGGGAAGAGGCGCGCTACTTGAAGCTGGTGCTGAACACGCTGGTCGGTGCCACCCCATCCATTCTGGGCGAGGCGCTGGTCTTGGCTGAACGCGGTGGCCTGACGCCGGGGCAGATGATGGAGGTGATCACCGAAAGCGCGGTTGCATCCCCGCTGATTGCCTACAAGAAAGACATGATCGCGCAGATGGACTTCAGCCCGGCCTTTTCGGTGACGCAGATGATCAAGGATTTCACCCTGATCACCGAAGCGGGCCGCGACAAGCAGGTGCCGATGTTTGTGGCGAACATGATTTTGCAGCAATATACTGCCGCCTCGAATGCAGGCTATTCCGAACAGGATTTCTTTTCATTGTTCAACGGGATGCGCGTGGCGGGCGGGCTTTCCGACCCGGCCTGAGGGACCAAGATGACACGCAATTCGGGCAAGCTTTCGGACCATGAACTTAGCCGGATGATCGACTTTCTGCGCAAGATCCGCCAGCCGTTTGACACCGGAATTCCGGGGGCGAAGTCTGACCCCTGCTGGAATATCGTGCTGGAACTGGTCGACAGCCATATTCAGCAACGCTCGGTCGATCTGTCAACTTTGGTGGAACTGTCGCAGGCCAGTTGGGGCACGGCGAACCGTCTGATCACCAAGCTGATCGAAGGCGGGCTGATCACCCGCGTACCGCGTGGCCGCAAGCACAAGACCACCTTTCTTGCTCCCAGCGACGACCTGCTGACCCATTTCATTGACTATGCGTCACAGGTGAAATCGCAACTGGCCAAGACCGTTGGCCTGCGGCCGGGCAGCGCGACGTAGGAATACTACTTCGGCAGGTCGTACTTTGCTGCCCACGTCATCTCTCCGGTTCAGGGCACCGACATCAGTTCTTCAGCCCTGCGCAACCTACGGTTCCTGCTGCATGACGACAACTACTTCGTCTCCACGCGCAACATGTGGTCGGACTTCCGCAACGACATTGGCCGCAAAAGCAGCATCGACCTGCGCCATTTGCCGGAGCTGTACACCCAAGCCGAGGTGGATTTAAGCGACCCCTCCACCGCCTATGCCGTGGTGGCCGTCAACATGCCGTAGCTGGGGCGGTTTGCCGATGCCGGGCTTTTGTCCTCATTGGACGATGTGCTGCCGCAAGCGCCGATCAACCCGTTGGATTTTCACCCTTCGGTCTGGAACACGGGCCGCTGGAACGGGCGGCAGTATGGCATCCCGATTTATTGTACCGTGGAAATCCTGACTGCCCGCCGCGATCTGTTTGAAGGGGCGGGGCTGACCTATCCCCGCACCTTTGATGAAACCATCGCCACCGCACGCGCCCTGCACAAACCCGATCGGGATCAATACGGCATCTCGTGGAACGGCGCGCGGGGGATGCCGATTGCCCATGCCTTCATGTTCTTCCTCGCCTCCTCGCAAGGATCGGTCATCGACATTCCGCGCAAGACGGAAAACTGGCTGGATAGTTTCGACCCCCGCAACCTCAAACTGCGGATCAACAGTGACGCGGGTTTGGCGGCCTTGGACTATATGCGCCAACTGGTCGAGGTTTCGCTGCCCGGAGTGGAAAGCTTTGACGCTGACTGCAATCTGAACTGCTTCATGTCCGGCAACGCCGCGATGAGCTATGCTTGGACGATGCGGGCCGCCCGGCTGGAACATGAACTGCCGTCGAAGGTCACGCGCCGGGTCGCCTGTCTGCCACCACCGGTGCTGAAGGGGCGGCAGGTGACTGCCCCGGTCGGGGGGTTCCTGCTGACGATCCCGACCTGCGTAGCCCCCGAACGCAAGCGCGAGATTCCGAATGCCATCGCCTGGATGGCCTCGCCCCCGGCGATGAAAGCCCATGTCCGCAACGGCTTCCCCGTTGTCCCCCCCCGCTTTTCCGTCTGCGCCGATCCCGAAGCGCTGGCATCATCCCCCATCGTCAACTTCTTTGACCGGATGGCACGGAGGAACGAACTCAACACCGGGTCGCGCCCACCGGTGCCGGAGTATGTTAAGATTGAAGTTTCTTGCGGCTGAAATCTTCGCCGCCGCGTTCGAGGGCAAAGCCCCCAAACGCGTCTTGGCCGGTGCCGAGGTGGCAGCCTGCCGTTTCATCAAGGCGGGGGCCGGCATGGCCAAGTGCTGGGCGGCGGCCCTTTCCCGCACGGTTGAATAGATCAGCGCGGCGGCAAGGATCAGCGCGCCCTGGAACACATATTGATAGGTCTGCGACAGGCCAAGGAAAGACACCGCATTCAGCACCTCGGTCAGCAGCAGCGCGCCAAGGACGGAACCGATAAAGGTGCCCCGCCCGCCGCGCAGGCTGGTGCCGCCCAGAACAACACCGGTGATGCTGGCCAGCGTATGGTTCGCCCCCTGCGCCGGATCACCCACGCCAATCTGCGCCATCAGCATGATGGCTCCAAGGACGGTTAACACCGCACCTGCGACATACCCGGCCATAAAGGTCCGGTCGATCCGCAAGCCAATCCGGCGTGCCGAGTCCTCGTTCGATCCGGCTGCCCGCAACTGCCAGCCGACACGGCGGTTGCGCAGCGCGTATTCAGCGACCAGCGCTACAACTACAAGCACGACGAAGACCGCGGGAATCGGGCCGATCTGCCAGGTGATCCACTGCACCGCGGTCGCGTTGATGTAACCGCCGGGGCTGTCGCGCAGCAGGAAACTGCAACCTTGCAGGCCGATATACATCGCCAAAGTCACCGCAATCGGGGTGAAGCTGGCGAGCCGGATCAAGAGGCCGTTGACCAGCCTGACAGCAAGCGCCAGCCCGAACATCAGCGCAAAGCCAAGCAGATCACGGGCACCGGCTGACCTTCGTTCACGAAGAACGACGCCATCACCACCAGAAACCCCGCCAGCGGTCCGACGGAAAGATCAATCCCGGCCAGCATCAGCGCCACGGTCTGACCCAAGGCAATAAAGCCCAGTGCCGTCGCCAGCATCAGGATAATGCCCATGTTGAAGGACGACAAATAGTGCGAATTCTGGTTGAACACGTACAGCGCCAGCAGGATCATCCCCGAAGTCAACGGTACAGCCGTCGCATTGTCGGTCTGGACGAAATGCCGCCAGCCGCCGGACTTGGGTTGCAGGCTTTACTCACGGTCCACATGGGTCAACACACTGACCGCCGCCGCCACAATGCGCGCCTCTGCCACATCTGCACCAGACAGCGTTTTCACCACCCTGCCGCGCGACATCACGATGACCTTGTCGCACAGCCCCTCAAGCTGTGCCGCGTCGGAGGCGTTGATGATGACCAGACTGCCCTTGGCCGATACCTCGCGCAGAATGCGGTAAATCTCGGCCCTTGCTCCAACATCAACGCCCTGTGTCGGCTCATCAGCGAGGATCAGGCCGGGTTCTGACAGCAACGCCCGCGCCGTGACAACCTTTTGCTGGTTGCCGCCCGATAGTGACCGCACCGCCGCCTCCATCCTGGGGGCTTTGACGGCGAGGGACCGGAACGCATCCGACACCGCGGCCAGTTCGGTCTTGTGGTTGACGATGCCAAGATGGCTGAACTTGCCCAAGGCCGATATCGCCGCGTTCTCGCGGATGGACAGACCACCGGCAAGCCCCTCGGCGTGGCGGTCACACGGCATGAAGGCCGCAGCACCCAGCGGGTCATGGTTGGAAAGCGCCCGCCCGCTTGACCGCACCTCGCCCTTTGATGGCTGCAAACCCGCCAGCGCCCGCATCAGTTCAGACTGGCCAGTGCCCGCCACCCCGGCCACACCAAGGATCTGCTCGCGGGCCGCATCGAAACTGACATCGGTGAAGTTCTGCCCGGTCAGCGAGGTGATCGCGAAGTTGACCTTACCCACACCGCTTGTCTTGGCCGGAAAGGCCGATCCAAGGGTGCGCTCAACGATCATGCCCAGCAGATCCTGATCGCTGACATCGGCCACCAAGGCGCTGCCCTGCATCCGACCATCACGCAGCACGGTCACACGCTGCGCAATCTGGCGCAGTTCGGCCAGACGGTG
The DNA here is from genome assembly GCA_043721775.1 of Rhodobacterales bacterium. Taxonomy (GTDB): domain Bacteria; phylum Pseudomonadota; class Alphaproteobacteria; order Rhodobacterales; family Rhodobacteraceae; genus Stagnihabitans. Next base: position 3,835 of record JAYSQA010000350.1, on the reverse strand, counting down.
GGTGACGTAGATGACCGCCGTTCCCGCCTTGACCACCTCACGAATGCGGCGGAACAGCATATCTGTCGCATCCTGATCAAGCGAGGCCGTAGGCGCATCCAGGATCAGCACCTTCGGCTTGATGGCAAGCGCCTTGGCAATCTCAAGCAACTGCTTTTGCGCCACGGTCAGAAGATCACTGCGCGCACGCAAAGGCACGGTCAGGCCAACCTGATCCAGAATGGCTTGTGCCACGATCCGGGGCGAAGCAACCGCAAACAAAGCGGCCGGAAGCGAAACGCGAAGGTTTTCCAGCACCGACAGGTCATCCAGAATCGCCGGATGACAGTAGAAAATTGCAATTCCAAATGCAGCTGCCGTTTCTGGCGTCAGGTTCAACACCATGCGACCGTCGATTTCAATCGTGCCGATCTGTGGCCGTATGACGCCCGCGATGATGTTCATCAGGGTAGATTTCCCGGCCCCTTTCTCACCCAGAATGGCATGAACTTCGCCTGCCGTGAAGGCCGCAGACACGTCAGACAGCGCTGGAATCCGGCCGTAAGACTTGGATATCCCGTTCAGTCGCAGGATCACTGACCCCTGCGCAAAGCCAGCGTCCCTTGCTTTGGTATCTTCGACAACCACAGCCATATCCTGCATTCCAAAACCACCTTTTGTGGCCGTCCGCGGACAGTGTAGCCCCAGGACCGAAACCCCGGGGCTGCAATGGTTTACTTGTTGACGGCTTTCGCCTGATCGTCGCCCGACATCACGGCTGACCGATAGATCGAGCCCGGCAGGCCGGCGCGGCACTGCACCGCACTCGGCTTGCCCGAGGCGCTGTCCTCAAAGACCGGAGCCTTGAAGATTTCGTCTGTCGGCAGTACGCCACCCGTAGCCGAGGCAATCGCCCACTGCACCGCAAGACGCACGTTGTCGTTGCCGGTCGCTACGGTGAACAGCTTGAAGTCCGGGTTGTCCTTGACGTTGTCCGTCCAGAAGCAATCCAGTGAATTGCCGTCAGACGTGGCCAGCGCCGGGATGGACCGGTTGAACTTCTTGAACACCGGCAAAGCACCCAACAGCGACGGGCCGAAGTCAGACACGATCACGTCGATCTTGGCGATTTCCGCCGACAGAACCTGCTGAGTCAACGACGGGTCCCATTTGTTGACGTCGAAGGGTTCCAGGTTGATGAACTTGTAGGTGTCGCCCAGCACGGTCATCCTGCCTGCCAATTCGTCCAACCCATGGCTGTTGCCTGCCGGACCCGACAGGAACAGCACATTGCCGTCCTTCGGCAGGACGTCCTTGATCCAGTTGCCCCAACTGATGCCATCATCCTTGAAGGACGAACCGGTGAACTTGGTATAGTCCTTGCCTGCCTCGCCGCTGACATCGACGCGGTAAGGCACCACGACGGACCTCGCCGCATAGGCCGCCTTCAGCGTCGGCAAAACCGCCGGACCGGCATCACCGAACACCACGATGGCGCTGGTGCCCTTGGCGGCAAAGCTCTTGATGTCAGAGATGGCCTTTTGCGTGTTGCCCTGACCGTCTGCATATTGATAGTCAGAGATCGAGGGGCAAAGTGCAGCCTCTGCCTGACCCGAAGCCGTGGTCACCAGACGCCAGCTGTTGCCGCCAAAGCCGTCCAGCGTGGCCTTGTTCGGGCTACACCATGACGCCAAGTATCACAGACGCCGCAGCCAAGGCGATTTGCCCCTCACGATACGATGATTTCATCTTTGTCCTCCCGGTTTGACATTTTGGTGATTTTGTTTGCGATACGCGGCAAGCGGATCGAATAGACCGCAATGCCTGATCCAAGCGCCAAGGCCTGAATGATCGTCTGAGCCGAATAGGGCACGCCCACAGCGCAGGCGAACTGGCTCAGTTGATTGAGAAAGAACGCGGCGATCACGGTCGAGATCGGAAAGCCACGGCCCCCCGGCAAAGACGTACCCCCCAGGACCACCACTGCGACCTGGGGCAGCAGAAGCGGTTTACCCTGAAATGCGGTGGGCTGACTGGTGATCCCGGCGATCAGCAACCCTGCGGTGCAGTAGAAAAGCTGGGCCAGAACGTAAGCCATCATGTGATGCAAGCGCACGTCCAGCCCGATGGCGGCTGCGGCGAAGTGGTTGGCACCGACGGTCTCAAACCTTCGACCGCTGACGGTTTTCTTCATGACGAAGGTCACGACCAACAGCAGGAACAGCGCAAACCAGACTGCGTGGCCAATATCGAAAGTATCACCACCGGCGATCGCGGCCAAAAGCGGTGTGGTGATGCGTGGCACGCCGCCAGAAACCGCAAAAACCCCGCCATAGATCAGCGCATTCATCCCGATGGCCGCCACAATGGCATTCAGCCGCACGAACCCGACCGGCACCCCGTTGACCACTCCAATCAGCGCAGCACAGCACAGCCATAGGCGATCAGGACTGCGGGCAGCAAAAAAGCGCTGTCGCCCGCCACAGACAGATCAAAGCCGCCCTGCTGCACGACCAGCATTTGCCCTAAGCCCAGCGATGGCGAGGATGGCAGCAAACGGCAGGCTTCCCGCAAGCGCCCCCCCCCTGCGCCACGCTTGAAGGGGCAAAGACCAGGCACAGCACGATCAGCACAAGCGTGGAAATCAGCACCGTGGCGAACCCGTCGCCAACACCAAGCGTGAGGCCTTCATCGGGTGGGGTCTTGTGTTTGGGGCGTCACCAGTAGGCGTCATTGTCCTGCTCTCATTCCCTCGGGTGCGGTGGTCATCAAGCGATCTGCAACATCACTTTGACGGCCGCTTGCGGGTTCTTGCCCAGTTGCAGCGCCTCAAGCGCGTCATCAAGCTTGAAGTGGGGGGGCTGGATCGGACTCAGGTCGATGCCCGTCCTTTCCAGAAAGCGGATCGCTGCGGGCCAGACGTTTGGAGAGCCGATGCAACCGCGCACCGTCAGATCCTTGATTTGAATTTTCCCAAGCTCCACCGGGAATTTTTGCCCGATATTGATGCCAACCATCGAAACCTTGTCCTTGGGCCGGGCATGGTCGAACAGGTTGGCCAATGACGCGGCATGGCCTGCGCATTCCACCACCAGATCGGCGCCGCCCTTGGTCAGGTCCTGCACCGCCTCGATGGCAATGCCCGCCTGCGGGTCAACTGTCGCATCCGCCGTCAGCCGCCGGGCAATATCGCGGCGCAACGGCACCGGATCAACGACGATCACCCGCGCCCCCATGCCAATCACCGCCGCCGCAGATACCAGCCCAATCGTGCCACCGCCCGAAATCACCACGGTATCCGCCGCATCGCCGCCGCCATGTCGCATCACCACGTCGTATCCGCAGGTAAAGGGTTCAGTCAGTGCCCCCTTGGCATCATCCGCCGCGTCAGGCAGCTTGTGCAGCCATTCGGGCCTTGCGGCAAAGAACTCACGGTCGGCGCCATCCATTGAAAAGCCGAAATGGCGGATGCGTTCCGGCGTCTTGATGACGCATTCGCCGACGACGCGCCCCCCCTTGGACAGACCTTTGACGTTACGGCCAACCTCAACCACTTCGCCCACCCATTCATGGCCCGGCGTCACCGGGCAGGAAATCGGGATGATGTATTGCCCGGCCAGCAGTTCGTAGTCCGAGTGGCAGATGCCAGCGCGGGAGGAGCGGGTCATCACCTCGTTCTCGGTGATCTTGGGCATTTGCACTTGGGTGACAATGGGCTTTTTTGGTTTGTCGAAGATCAGGGCTTTCATCATCGTCTCCCTAATACCAACGGCCCGGTGATCTGACTCTGGGGATTCCCAAGCGTCGAGAACTCTGATTCTATGTGCTTCCAACATGGGAGGCTACGATGTCTGGG
>JAYSQA010000349.1:0-22119 GCA_043721775.1 Rhodobacterales bacterium | reverse complement strand
TGCCCAGTGCCCAGTGCCCAGTGCCCAGTGCCCAGTGCCCAGTGCCCAGTGCCCAGTGCCCAGTGCCCAGTGCCCAGTGCCCAGTGCCCAGTGCATGTCACCTACGACAATCCATAGCTTGTCCCCGCCTATTCCCGACCAGATACGCGGCGAGGCTGAACAGATGAACCCACGCGAATCCACGATGGTTTCGGGCTGGCCATCACCGGTCACGTCGGTCTTGATCACGGCGTTGGGGCCCGCCGTGAAAACCCCGTTGTCAATCGAGGCGCAATCGGCTTTCGCCTCGGCCAGAACATCCTCGGCTGTCGCGGCAAAGGCCCACAGCGGAGACAGGCAGCACAGGAAAGCCAGCGCCTTGATCATTTCTTCTTGCCGATCTTCGGTTCGGTTCCGGCCTTGATCCGCTCCAGATTGGGCCAGTGCTTCCAGTAGATCAGCAGGGTCAGCAAGACGGTCAGGAACAGCATCTGCCCGTCGCGGAAGGCCAACAGCCAGAACGAAGACAGCGCCGCCGCGACCAGGGCCGATAGCGAGGATATCCGCGTGATCGCCGCTGTCAGCGCCCAGGTGGCACAGGCGGCAAGGCCCACACGCCAGTCCAGCACCAAGAGGGTGCCAAGGAAGGTCGCCACGCCCTTGCCGCCTTTGAACCCCAGCCAAACCGGAAACAGGTGGCCCAGGAACGCCGCCAGCGCCGCCAGCTGCGCCGCATCCTCGCCCGCCACCAGCCGCGCCAAGGCGACCGCGATGCCACCCTTGCCCGCATCCAGCAAGAGCGTCGCCAAAGCCGCCGCCTTGTTGCCGGTCCGCAGCACGTTGGTGGCCCCGATGTTGCCCGAGCCGATCTGGCGCAGATCCCCCAGACCCATCGCCCGGGTGATCACAATGCCAAACGGGATAGAGCCCAGCAGGTAAGCCAGCACCGCAACAAGCGCCAGAATGACCGGAGACGTTTCAATGATCGGCATCGTGCAACCCGTTCCTTACTGAAGTGCGTAGACCTGAATGCCCGCCACCCAGGTGGCCAGCACTTTACCTTCCATCCGCATCAGGTCAAACGGCGTGTTCTTTGACTTGGACAGAAGTTTCGACCGATCCAGCAGGAAAGGCGCATCCGGGTCGAACAAGACCAGATCGGCAGGCGCACCCTCGGCCAGCCGTCCCTGCGGCAGGCCCAGCCGCTTGGCGGGGTTCAAGGACAGCGCGCGCCACAGGGTGGCCAAGTCCATATCGCCGGAGTGCACCAGCCGCAGGGCTGCGGGCAGCAGGGTTTGCAGGCCGACAGCACCGGATGCCGCCTCTTCAAACGGCAGGCGCTTGGATTCTTCATCCGCCGGGGTGTGGAAAGAGGCTATGACGTCGATGACGCCCTCGGCCACCGCCTGCACCATGGCAATCCGGTCATCTTCACTGCGCAGCGGCGGGGTCAGCTTGAAGAAGGTCCGGTAGTCGCCCACGTCGAAGTCATTCAGCGTCAGGTGGTGGATGGATACCCCCGCCGTCACATCCAAGCCCCGCTCTTTGGCGCGCAGGATCGAGGGCAAAGCCCCCGCCGTGGTGATCTGGTCGGCATGATAGCGCACCCCGGTCATCTCGACGAGGCCAAGATCACGGTCCAGACCCAGCCGCTCCGCCATCGGATGCACGCCGGGCAGACCGCGTAAGGAGGCGAACTTGGAGTTGGTCGCCGCAGCCCCCGCCGACAGGCCGGGTTCCTGCGGATGGCCCACAACCAAAGCGTTCAGGCTGCGGGCATAGGTCAGCGCCCGCGCGAGGGCCTTGGTGTTCGTGGAGACCTTGAACACATCGGCAAACGCCACGGCCCCGGCGTCGAGCAGGAAGCCGATCTCGGTCATTTCCTGCCCCTCACGGCCTTTGGTCAGGGCCGCCATGTGCCTGATCCGCACCACCGATTCCGCCGCCCTGCGCGTGACAAACTCCAGCGTCTCGGGCGTGTCAATCGCGGGCTGGGTATCGGGCCGGGCGATGATCGTCGTCACCCCGCCCGCCGCCGCAGCCAAGCCAGCCGAGCGGAACGACTCCTTGTGCCGCTCGCCGGGTTCGCCAATCTTGACGCCCCAATCGACGATGCCGGGGGCGAGACACAGGCCCGCACAGTCAAGGACTTCCGCCCCCTTGGGCGCAGGCCCACGCCCCACGATCACCCCATCCTGCACGGTCAGGGAGCCTGTGGAGTCCGTCCCCGCCTCAGGGTCGATCAGGCGGGCATTGGTGAGGTGGAGGGTCATGTCATTAGCCCGTTATGGATTTCGTAAAGCCGCCAAGTATCCCGCCGACGAAGTCACCGATCCCGGCAGTCATCGGTTCATTCTTCGCAACTTTGGAAATCGCAGAACCCAAGGTCAGATCGCCTGCGAACTTCTGATCGAGTAGCCAAAATCCGCGAGATGTCAGAACAAGGTCAAACACAATCCCGCCGTGGCCGTCCCCATAAGAGTCGTGGTCCCGTACAACGCCTTCATTCTGAAGCCACTTCACTATGTCGGCGAAAAGCTGGATTTGCGCTTGGTCTGCGTCTTGCGGAAGAAAGCTGCTAGAAGACACTTCGGTTTTCGAAAGCCCATTCTCAGCAAGGAGATCGACGAGCTTTGCAACCATCAAGGCACTTTGATCACGTTTGTTCACCCTAGCTCCCCCACCACACAAACAGCCCGGTGATCACAAAGATGACCACCAAAGCCACCGTGGCGACCATGCCGCCGATCTTCGCGTCGGACATCGGCTTTTTCACACCATCACCCCCACCGCTGCCCGACCCCGTTCAGCCCGCAAATTCCGCGCCAAAAGGTCCATGCAGGCCATGCGGACGGCGACGCCCATCTCGACCTGTTCCTGAATGACCGAGCGGTTGATGTCGTCGGCGATCTCGCCGTCGATCTCTACCCCGCGGTTCATCGGGCCGGGGTGCATCACGATGGCATCGGGCTTGGCGTAGGACAGTTTCTCGGCGTCCAGACCGTAGCGGTGGTAGTATTCGCGTTCCGAGGGGATGAAGCCGCCGTCCATGCGTTCCTTCTGAAGGCGCAGCATCATCACCACGTCGACGCCTTCGAGGCCCTTTTTCATGTCGTCATAAAGCTCGCACCCGAAGCCGTCCACGCCGGGCGGCATCAGGGTCGGCGGGGCGATCAGGCGCAGGCGGTTTTCCATTTTCCCAAGCAAAATCAGGTTGCTGCGGGCGACGCGGGAATGGGCGATATCGCCGCAAATCGCCACCGTAAGGCGCTGGATGCGGCCCTTGGCGCGGCGGATGGTCAGGGCATCGAGCAGGGCCTGGGTCGGGTGTTCATGCCGCCCGTCGCCCGCATTCAGGACGGCGCAGTTGACCTTGGAGGCCAGCAGGTTGACCGCACCCGAGGAGGGGTGGCGGACCACCAGCAGATCGGGGCGCATGGCGTTCAGGGTCAGGGCGGTGTCGATCAACGTCTCACCCTTCTTCACCGAGGATTGGGCGACCGACATGTTCATCACATCTGCGCCGAGCCGTTTGCCTGCCAGTTCAAAACTGGCCTGCGTGCGGGTGGAGTTTTCAAAGAACATGTTGATCTGCGTCATGCCGCCCAGCACGGCGGAGGATTTCACCGTACGGCGGTTGAGGTCGACATAACGATCCGCCAGATCAAGGACGTGCGTGATTTCTTGCGGGGAAAGCTGCTCGATCCCAAGCAGGTGGCGGGCGCGGAAGGTCATCGGGCACTCCTTCGGTTTGGCGGCTTATGCCAAACGGCGGGGCGGGGGGCAAATGAAAAGGGCGGCCCTTTTGGGACCGCCCATCGGGAGCATGGGCAGATTGCCCATCCTACCTATAACTTCTCGATGAGCTCTGGGACGGCGGTGAAGAGGTCGGAGACGAGGCCGTAGTCGGCGACCTGGAAGATTGGAGCCTCTTCGTCCTTGTTGATGGCGACGATGACCTTTGAGTCTTTCATTCCGGCGAGGTGTTGAATTGCACCGGAAATCCCCACTGCGATATAGAGGTTGGGCGCCACGACCTTGCCGGTCTGGCCGACTTGCCAGTCGTTCGGGGCGTAGCCGCTGTCGACGGCGGCGCGGGAGGCACCGACGGCGCCGTTCAGCTTGTCGGCCAGCTTCTCGATCAACTCGAAGCTTTCTTTGGAGCCGACGCCACGGCCACCGGAAACGACGATGCCAGCTGAGGTCAATTCCGGGCGGTCGGAGGTGGCGACGCGGTCCGCGACCCAAGACGAGAGGGCGTTGGCACCCGGGCCGCCGATGGTCTCGACCGGGGCGGCGTTGCCGACGCCTACGGCGGTGAAACCTGCGGTGCGGACGGTGAAGACCTTTTTGGCATCGGAAGAGCGGACGGTTTGGACGGCGTTGCCGGCATAGATCGGGCGTTCAAAGGTCTCGGCGTCGATGACGGCGGTGACGTCTGACATGACCATGACGTCGAGCAAAGCTGCCACACGGGGCAGGATGTTCTTGTTGGCGGCGGTGGCGGCACCACAGATATGGTTGTAGGCGGGGGCAAGCCCCACTACCAGCGCGGCCGTTGCCTCGGCCATGCCGTGGCAATAGGCGTGATCCTCGGCGAAGAGGACTTTCGAGACGCCTGCCAAGGTGGCGGCCTCGGCGGCGGCGGCGTCGCCACCGGTGCCTGCGACCAGCACATGGACATCGCCAAGGGAGGCCACGGCGGCCAGCGCCTTGGCGACCTGGTCAGTGGCCAGATGACCCTCATTCACGTCAGCAATCAGAAGAACGGCCATCAGATCACCCCTGCTTCGTCTTTGAGTTTCGCGATCAGTTCCGCCACCGAGCCAACCTTGATGCCCGATTTGCGGCCCGCAGGCTCTACCGTTTTCAGGACGGTCAGGCGGGGGGAAACATCCACGCCATAGTCTGCCGGGGTCTTCAGAGCCATCGGTTTTACCTTGGCTTTCATGATGTTAGGCAAGCTGGCATAGCGCGGCTCGTTGAGGCGCAGGTCAACGGTCAACACGGCCGGAAGCGTGACGGCGATGGTTTGCAGGCCGCTATCGACTTCACGCGTCACGGTGGCGCGGCCATCGGCGATGGCCAGTTCGGACACGAAGGTGCCTTGCGCCCAACCCAAAAGGGCCGACAGCATCTGACCTGTCGCATTCATATCATTATCAATGGCTTGCTTGCCACACAGGACCAGACCCGGACCTTCCGCCGTCACCACGGCAGCCAGCAGCTTGGCCACGGCGAGGGGCTCGATGTCGGTCTGCACGTCGGCGGTGGCCTCGATCAGGATGGCGCGGTCGGCACCCATGGCCAGAGCGGTGCGCAGGGTTTCCTGGCTTTGCCTGACACCGATGGAAACCACGATCACCTCTGTCACAATCCCCTTTTCTTTCAGGCGGATAGCTTCCTCGACGGCAATCTCGTCAAAGGGGTTCATCGACATCTTCACGTTCGCCAGATCGACACCGGACCCGTCCGCCTTGACGCGAACCTTCACGTTGTAGTCGATCACACGTTTGACAGGCACAAGGACCTTCATCGCGCAAATCTCCATTAGGGGGCCAAGCGGCCACGGCAAGCTCTTGCAGGGGTGTTTAAACCGTCTTGCTGCGCGGCAACAGACCAAAATCGACGCGGTTTGTCGCAGGGACGCCATGGGGTAAGATCAACCGCAGTCAGGACGGCGGCGCAGGACATGGCGATTTTGGGACAGAACCGGCGAGCAGCATGGCGGTGGTGGACAAGGGCTTGTGGATGATCGAGCGGGATTTGCAAAATCTGGCATCGCTGCGCGAGATAGCGCGCAGGCGGGGTGGGCGGGTTTCTTCTGTGCCGGACCTTCGGCCAGCCGGTGATGCGCCTTTTGTGGCAGTGGCTGAGACCTTGGGCGGTGGCGCGGCGACACACGGTACTGAACCGGGCGCTGAAGGCCTGTTATACTTGGCGGGGCGCGCTTTTTCGGGCGTTCAAGATGGAAATCAGGCCTGTCCCCGCGTGCTTTGCGGGTGAGGGGCGGGCTGGAGCGGGTAATTCTGACACAAGCAGCTAAGGATGAAAGGGATGGTGATGACGATTCTGGATGCGCCGAAGGTGGAGATCATGGCCCGGCGGCGCTTTGCCGGGCCGGTGCCGCGCTACACGATGCAGGCACGCTCGGCGATACCGGCACAATGGATGGCGTATAACGTCATGGGCGAGCGGGTGCCGGGTGCCGGGGTGAAGGCGTATTGCGGGCTGACGTTCGGCTATGACCAAGCCTTGGGCAGCTTTGACTATCTGTGCGGGCAGGAGGTTGCGGCGGGGGCGGCCTTGCCTGCGGGGTTCGGCGCGGTCGGGATTGAGGGGGCCTATGCGCGGTTTGCGACCATGGGCCATATCGCGACCATGCAGGCGGTGTGGGAGGAGGTTTACGCGGTCTGGCTGATGAAGCCTGCGTACCGGGCGCCTCGGTGGAATATTACCCGCCGGTGTTTGATGAGATGACGGGGGCGGGCGGATTTGAGGTCTGGATGCGGGTGGAGGGCTAAGGGCTTGGGGGCGTTCATCCAGTCGTTCGAATCATCGGCTTGGGGTTTCTGCATCAAGGCCGCAAGCGGGGGTTTCACACCCCCGCACCCCCGTGGGATATTTGGGCAAGAATGAAAGCGGTCAGAGGGTGATTTGCAGTTTGACGTCGGTGGGGCGGGCTTCGGCGGCGCGGTGGAAGACTTCGATGGATTGGTCGAAGGGGAAGGTGGCGGTGATCAGGGGTTTGAGGTCGATTTTGCCGGAGCCGAGGAGGGCTATGGCGCGGTCGTAGACGTTGGCGTAGCGGAAGATGGTTTTGACGGTGGCCTCTTTGACTTGCAGGCCGACGATGTCGAAAGGGACCGGATCGACGGGCATGCCGACGAGGACCACGGTGCCGCCGGGGGCGACGAGGGCTGCGGTTTGCAGGATGGCAGGGGCAGCGCCTGAACATTCGAAGACCACGTCGGCGCCCCAGTTGGCGGTAGCGGCGTCAATATGGGCCTTGAGGTTGGTGGTGCGGATGTTGACGGCCTCGACGCCGTCACAGGCGGCTATGATGTCAAGCTTGGGCTGGGCGAGGTCGGCGATAATGACTTTGGAACAGCCGGAGGCGAGGGCTGCGAGGGCTGTGATCATGCCGATGGGGCCGGCGCCAAGAACGACGGCGAGGTCTCCGGGTTTGATGCCCGCTTTGGCGGCGGCCTGGATGCCGACGGCGAGGGGTTCGACCATAGCGGCCTCGGCGAAGGAGACGTTGTCGGGGATTTTGAAGGTGAGGGAGGCGGGGTGGATGACGTGCGGTGTCAGGCAGCCGTGCACCGGGGGCGTGGCCCAGAAGCGCACGGCGGGGTCGAGGTTGTAAAGGCCGAGGCGGGAGGCGCGCGACAGGGGGTCTGGGATGCCAGGCTCCATGCAGACGCGGTCGCCGCGGGCGAAGTTGGTGACGGCTTGGCCCACTTCCATGACGGTGCCGGAGGCTTCGTGGCCGAGGATCATCGGTTCGTTGACGATGAAAGGGCCGATCTTGCCATGAGTGAAGTAGTGCACGTCCGAGCCGCAGATTCCGACGGTGTGGATTTTTATGCGCAGATCGTTGGGGCCGAGCGTGTCGGGAAGGGGGAAGTCGCGGAGGGAGAGTTTGTGGACTTCTTCGAGGACGAGGGCGCGCATGGTGGGGCTTTCGGGGCTGGGGCCGGGATGCCCCAAGAATTTTCGGCGAAAATTCCTGGGTTGCGGTCAGGGTTGCGGGCGGGTCAGGCCGGGGATCCAGAGGACGTCTTGGGTGCCGTTGGAATTGGCGATGCGACCGGCGACGAAGAACCAGTCGGACAGGCGGTTGAGGTATTTGATCGCCTCGGGGTTTACCGGTTCGTGCGCGGCGAGTTCGACGGTGAGGCGCTCGGCCCGGCGGCAGGTGGTGCGGCAGAGGTGGAGGTGGGCGGCGAGGGGGGAGCCTCCGGGCAGGACAAAGCTGCGCAAGGGTGTGAGGGAGGCGTTCATCGTGTCGATTTCGGCTTCCAGACGGTCGGTTTGGGCGGCGATGATGCGCAGGCGGGGGGAGGGGGCGGTTGCGTCATTTTCGATGTCGGGGGTGCACAGGTCGGCGCCGAGATCAAAGAGGTCGTTGGAAATGCGGGCAAGGGCGGCGTCCATCTCGGCGCCGTGGAGGCGGGCCATGCCGAGGGTGGCGTTGGTTTCATCCACGGTGCCGTAGGCGGTGACGCGCAGGTCATGCTTTGGGACACGGTCACCGTTGCCGAGGGAGGTTTGGCCGGTGTCGCCGGTACGGGTGTAGATTTTGGAGAGAACGACCATCACGGCGCTCCTTTTGTGCGGGCCCAGGCGAAGATGACGATGGCCACGACCGCGAGGCCCTGGGCAAGGATGCGCAACTGCATGAGTTTGTTGGCGTATTTTCGATTGAACTCTCCGCCTTTGCCGAAGCTGCCGATGCCGATCAGCAGGATGACGAGGACGACGAGGCAGACGGCGGTGGCGAAGAGGAAGAGCGGGTCGTGCAGGAGCATGGCTTTGGGTTCCTTCGGTTGACGCCAGACATAGAGCCTGGGCGGGGAAAAGCGAAGGGAGGAAGCGGGGCGCTGCCCTTGTACGGACAGGAAAAACGGGGGCCAGCCCCCGCGCCCCCGGGATATTTATGAACAAATGAAAGGGGTCAGAGGCAGGCTTTTGAGTAAGGGGCCAGGGCCGCGCGGATGGCGGCGAGGGTGAGAGCTTTGGCGGTGGGTTCAGTGCCTTCGAGGCGGGGGAGGTATTGGGAGAGGAGGGGGGCCGGAATTTTGGTTTGGCCGAGGGCTTGGAAGAGGGCGGCGGTGGCGGCTTGGGCTGGTGGCTGGTTCCAGTAGTAACGGATGCGGTCGGAGTAGGAGAAGTGGCGCATCAGATGCTGATTGCGGGCGGTGCCGTGGTAGTAGGCTTGCCATTCGGCGGGGTGAGATAGCATCAGGGCCTCTATCGCTTTGGGCAGTGTGCCCGCGGCATGGTCGGTAAGTTCGGCGGCGATGAGGTCGAGGGCGTAGAGGGCTTCGCGGAGCGCGAAGGTGAGGCCGGGGCCGACTTTGAGGATGGCGAAGCCGTCTTGCACGAGGTGGGTGAGGGCTGACGCGGTTTGGTAGTCGGTGGAGTGGGCCTCGTAGAGGATGTTTTTGGGGCGGTGGGTTTTGAGTTGGGTGGCCAGCGCCGGGGCGTAGGGGATGACGTCGGTGTGGCCGAATTCAACGCCGGGTTGGACGACGAGCGCTATGACGCGGGGGAAGGCGGAAAGGTTGAGGGCGGCGAAGGAAGCCCGGTGGAGGGCGATTGTGGTGGCGGCATCTTGCGGGTTGGAGATTTCGAGTGTGGTGAGGGCGTGGGTGGCGCCGCCGGGGACGGGGACCTCTGTGCCGATGATATAGGCGGGGGGGGGCAGGTTTTGGCTGCTGGCCCCGGCCTCGGCGGCTTGCGCCAGCTGTGCGGCGCGCTTTGCGATGGTGGCCGGGGGGAGGGGAGTCGGATCGTCGGCGCAGGACATGCTGGCGTCGAGGTGAATCTTGGCGAAGCCTGCGGCGGCGTAGGCGTGGGTCATGGTGAGGGCTTTGGCCATGGCGTCCTTGGCCGAGAGTTTGCGCCAGGGGTTGGGGCCGAGATGGTCGCCGCCGAAGAGGATTTTTGACGGCGGGAAGTTGAGGGTGGCGGCGATTTGCAGAACGAAGGTGCGGAAGGCCAAGGGGGTCATGCCAGTGTAGCCGCCGTGCTGGTTGACCTGGTTGCAGGTGGCTTCGATCAGGGCGAATTGGTGGGTGGCTGCGGCCTCCAGCAGGGCGGCTTCGATGACGGTGGGGTGGGCGGAGCAGACGGAGGTTATTCCCTTGCGGGTGCCTGCGGCGTGGAGGGCGGGGAGCGACAGGAGAAAATCGTGGGCGTCGGTCATGCCAGCACCACCACTTTGGTGAGGTGGCGGGGGGCGGTGGTGTCGATGCCGCGGGCGCGGGCGTGCTGTTCGCCGATGATTTGCAGGGCGGGGAGGGTCTCGGCGCCACGCAGGAGGGTGGGGGTGGTGATGGGGAGGGTGATGTCCCCGGGGCCGCCGAAGCCAAGGACGAAAGCGCCTTTGGCCTGAAGTTCTGACACGAGGATGGCTTCGTCGGCGGCGGTGTCGGGGTGGTAGAGCATGACGACGGCGGAGTGCTGGTCGATGAGCGAGACCGGGCCGTGGCGGTATTCGCCGGGGTGGAAGGCTTGGGTGAAGGTGAGGGCCATTTCTTGCAGTTTCAGGGCACCTTCGAGGGCGATGCCATATTGGCTGCCTGCGCCGAGGAAGACGACGTGGGTTTTGGCGTGGAATTCGGACGGTAGTGCGGATGCGGGTGTCAGCAGAGCCTCGGCCGCGGCGGTGAGGGCTGCGGTGGGGGCTTGACCGGCGAGGGCGTAACCGGCCAGCAGCATCAGGCTGGCGGAGACGGTCATCACGACGCCTTCAGCGGGGTGGGTGGGAAATTCAATCGCCGTGTCGGAGTTGGCGGAGAGGGAGGACCCGGGGGCGCAGGTGATGGCGGTGACGTGCTGGCCGCGGGTGCGGGAGATGCGGGCGGCGGCTACGGTTTCGGTGGTTTCGCCGCTGCGCGACAGGGCGATGACTTTGACCGGGGTTCCAGCGGGCAGATAGCTTTGCGGGCGGATCGTCCATTCCCCGGCAGGGATGGCGAGGGCGGGGATGCCTCTTTCGTTCAGGGCCGAGGCGATGGAGAGGGCGAGGTTGTAGCTGGTGCCGCAGCCGAGAATGACGTGGGTGGTGGTTGTGTCGGTGAGGGGGGCGGGGAAAGCTGCTGCCCAGTAGGGGAATTGTTCAGTGATGGATTGGACGGTCGCGTTTGGTCCGGCGTTCATGGTGGTGTTCATGGTGGTGTGCTTTCGGTGAATGGGATGGCTGTTTGTGGAAGGCCGCCGAGGCGGTCGCGCCAATCTTGAGGCAGGGTGTCGGTGATGAGGTGGGTTTGCGGGGTCAGCGGGGCCACGCGCCAGGGCAGGGTGCGGCCGAATTTGCTGCTGTCGGCGAGGATGAAGGTGTTTGTGGCGCGGGTCAGCATGAGGGCGTTGGCGCGGGCCTCGTCTGGGTCGATTGAGTAGAGGTGCAGGTCGGGGGAGATGGCGCCTGCGCCCATGAAGAGGGTGTCGAAGCAGAGATCGGCAAGGGCGCGTTCGGCCAACAGACCGACGAGGGAGGCGTTCTCGGGGCGGTAGCGGCCACCGATCAGAAGGACGGTGATGCCGGGAAGCGCCAGTTCCTCGGCTATGGGGATGCAGTTGGTGGCCACGGTCAGGGGAACGGGAGACAGGCGGATGCGGCGGGCCAGTTGATGCGTGGTGGTGCCGGCATCAAGGAAGATGGTTTGGCCGGGGGAGATCAGGGGGAAGGCGGCCTCGGCAATGGCGCGCTTGGCTGCGAGATGGGCGCGGGCGCGGATGGTGAAGGCAATCTCGCGCCCGGTGCCCTCAGCCAAGCGGGCGGAGCCGTGGTCACGCTGGATCAGGCCTTGGGATTCAAGGAAGGCGAGGTCGCGGCGGATGGTGGCGGGAGAGGCCCCGATGGCCAGCGACAGGTCTTCCGCCGTGGCGGGGCCATGGGCGAAAAGGTGGTCACGGATTTTGTCGGAACGGTCGGATTTCATCCTGCCACCTGATCATCTTGTGGCAGGATTAGGCGATTTTAAGATCAAATACAATCAATATTGTGACTGACATTGACTACGGAACGATATTCTCCAGCGCTTTGGTGAGGACTTTGGTAATATCGCGGTGCACCTCGGGGCCGGGTACGGTGGCGGCTGCCGGGGCGTCTGCCGGAGAGAAAGCCATGCCGCCAAGGTCGGGGCCACGTGCCTCGGGGCGGGTGACGGCCTCAACGTAAAGGCGGGCGAGGGGGCGGATTGCAGCCAGCATGTCGGCATCAATCAGCAACGGATCATGGGTCAGACTGGCGTGGCGGCCGATCTGCGGCGGCGGCTGGTCGGCCAGCCACAACAGCAGCGTGCGCGGCGGCAGATGGCCGAGCAGATCCTTCATCCGGGCCAGCCAGGTGGAGCGCAGTTCATCCGCCAGAACCTCGAACCGGTCTGGAGAGCGTTCGTGCAGGGAGAACAGAAGGTGCCGCGTGAAGGCGAAATCGGTGAAATCGACATCGCGGAACAGGGTCTTCAGCAAAGGCGTCGGCCCAAGGAACCGGTCATTGCGGCGCGGATGCACGGTGTAGTAACGATTCGACAGATTGGCTGCGCCAACGATTTGCAGCACCACAGCCTCGGCCTTGGTGGCGAGGTTGAGCAGGCTGGTTTCGTTCAGGTACATGTCAAGGCCCGCATTGGAGACGCCGAGGTTGACTGAGCCGAAGCCAACCTCCTCCTCGACAAGGTCGGGGAATGGGTCCGGAATGAACTTTCCATAGGTCTCATTGCCGCCCATGTACACGACATACGGCCGGTCGAGAGACCGGCGCGGACCACGGAACAACAGTGTCGACGTGCCGTAATGGCACGGAAAATAGTCTAACGCGCCCTCGCTTTGCAAAGCATAGGCCATGGTACCCACCCGATTAATTTACACACCCACGGTCAAGACTGCCTGATTCCCCTTTCCAAACGGCTAAAGGCGCAATTTCGGGTAAATCAGCGGTGTTTTCGCCGGTGACGTGGGCGCTGGCTTTGGCCGCCGATTTAGCCGCCAATTTTGCCGCCAATTTTGCCGCCGATTTCGCCGCAGTGCAGCGGTCTTGCTGCCGGGGCGGGCGGGGGCTAGGGTCATGCCTGACATGAAGGGGTTGAGGCATGGCCATTCAGACAGTTGGAATCGTGGGTGCGGGCCAGATGGGCAACGGCATCGCGCATGTCTTCGCTTTGGCCGGGTATGATGTGCTGATGAATGACGTCAGCGCCGAAAGCCTGACCAAGGCTTTGACCACGATTGACCGCAACATCGAGCGGCAGGTTTCACGCGGCAAGGTGACGGCGGAAGCCAAGGTTGCCGCGATGGCACGGATCTCGACGACGCTGAACATTGCCGATCTGGGGCCGCTGGATCTGATCATCGAGGCGGCGACCGAAAAGGAAAGCATCAAGGATGCAATCTTCAAGGCGCTGGTGCCGCATCTGGCGGCGCATACGATTTTGACGTCGAACACCTCATCCATCTCGATCACAAGGTTGGCGAGCCGGACCGACCGGCCGGAGAAGTTCATGGGGTTCCACTTCATGAACCCGGTGCCGGTGATGCAGCTGGTGGAGTTGATTCGTGGCATTGCCACCGATGGGCCGACCTGGGACGCTTTGCACGCGGTAGTGGCAAGGTTGGGCAAGACGGCGGCGAGTGCCGAGGATTTCCCGGCGTTCATCGTCAACCGCATTCTGATGCCGATGATCAATGAAGCGGTGTATACGCTGTATGAGGGCGTGGGGTCGGTGAAGTCGATCGACGAGAGCCTGAAGCTGGGGGCCAACCATCCGATGGGGCCGCTGGAACTGGCGGATTTCATCGGGTTGGATACCTGTCTGGCGATCATGAATGTTTTGCACGAGGGGTTGGCAGATACCAAGTACCGGCCTTGCCCGTTGCTGACCAAGTATGTCGAAGCCGGATGGCTGGGGCGCAAGACCAAGCGCGGGTTTTATGACTATCGCGGCGAAGTGCCGGTGCCGACGCGCTGACGGCCAATCGCAGAAGCGGGGGCCAGCCCCCGCACCCCCGGGATATTTGTGAACAAATGAACAGGGGGGGGGCGGGGGGCCTTTTAAAGTGCCGCCAGCAGGTCGGTCGTTGGCCAGCCATCGGCGGGCAGGCCGAGGCGGTGTTGTTCGGCCTGGACTGCGGCGCGGGTGGCGGCGCCGAGGACTCCGTCGATTTTGCCGACGTCATGGCCCATTTTGGCGAGTTTCTTTTGCAACGTGGTCATTTGGTCTGCCGTAAGGGCCGCGTCTGGGGTGCCTGCGGTATAGGGGGCGGCGCCTGCGATCCGTGAGGCGAAATAGGCGGCGGTGGTGACGTAGACGAAGCTTTTGTTCCACTCGAACAAGACTTTGTAGTTCGGGTAGACAAGGAAGGCCGGGCCTTTGCGGCCTTGCGGCAGAAGAAGTGAGGCGGGCAGGTTGGCGAGTTTGCCTTGTTTGGGTGCCAGACCCATGGCGGCCCATTTTGCGCTGGGAAGTTCGGTGTCGAGCCCGGATTGCGACCAGTCGAGGTTTTGCGGCACGGTGACCTCTTGCATCCACGGCTCGCCAGCGCGCCAGCCGTAGAATTGCAGCATGTGCGCGGCGGAGAGGATTGCATCGGCGGCGGAGGATTTCAGGGTGATTTTGCCATCACCGTCGCCATCCTCACCGCGTTCGAGGATGTCGCGGGGCAGCATCTGGACCATGCCGATCTCGCCAGCCCAAGCGCCAATGGTTTTGCCGGGCGCGAAATCGCCCTTGGCGGTCAGGGCGATGGCGGCGAGGACCTGGGGTTGGAAGATGTCGGGGCGGCGGCAGTCATGCGCGAGGGTGACCAGCGCATTGCGGGTGTCAAAGTCGCCCTGGACTTGGCCGAAGTCAGTCTCGAACGCCCAGAAGGCGAGGATGATGCCGCGCGAGACGCCGAATTTCTGTTCAGCCGCGTCGAAGGCGGCGTCGTACTTTTTGGAATAGATCGCGGCGTTCTGGATGCGGCTTTTCGAGATCAGCGCCTGACTGAAATCAAGGAAGGTCTTGCGGAAGAAACCTTGGGCATGGTCGGCCTTGATGACGGCGGGGTCAAGCTGCGCGCCGTCAAGGAAGGCGTGGATGGCACTGTCGGGCAGGTTTTGCGCCTTCGCATCGGCCGCCATGGCAGTGAGGAAGCTTTGGAGGTCGCCGCCGCAGGGTGCCGCCAGAGCCGGGCTGGCAAGAACGGGGCAGGCGGTCAGGGCGAACAGGGCAATCTGGGGCAGGCGCATCCAAAGTCCTCCGATAGTGGTGCTGTGAGTTTAGCGGATTGGCATAGCTTAGGGAACCGTTGCGGCTGTTGCACAAGCGCCACGTGGGTTTCGCAAAAAGAACCGGGAAAACTGTTGCCTTGTTATTAACGCTTTCCGCGCAAGACTGAGGCAGATGGAGGCGAACATGCTGGAATTTCTATCGAAAGATGTCCGTGAAGGTCTGGAAGCCGCCCGCAAGTATAGCGAGCGGCGCAAGTCGCGGCTGCGGATTCAGGTGGGGGAAGCGGTGTTTCCGGTGCTGCGGTTCTGGCATGACGGCTTCGCGCTGGATGGCGCCATTGCCCCGAAGCTGCGTGGAATTGTCGATGTTTATGAAGGCAGTCGGCATGTGTTCAAATGCCTTATCGTCGCCTCGGTTGCTGAGGGCGGCGAAATCACTTGCGAATTCAAGACGATGACGCCGGTGACCGAAAAAGCCGCTTTGGATTTCTGGCTGGACCCAGGCCTGCCGGTTGGGCTTTTGCCGAGAGCGTAGGGCCTATTGCAGGTCGTTGAAGGCCTCGGTCAGGCGCGTGACGGCCTCTTGGATCTGGGCATGTGGCATGGCGATGTTGAAGCGCAGGAAGTTTTCGCCACCTTTGCCGAAGGCCGCGCCATGGTTGGCGGCGATTCGGGCGCCCTTCTCGACCCGGGTGATAAATTCGGCGGGGGTCATGCCGGTGCCGGTAAAATCGACCCATGACAGATAGGTCGCTTGCAAGGGTGCCGATTTCAGGCCGGGGATGGCGTTGATCCCGGCATCGAAGGTGCGGCGGTTGCGGTCGAGGTAGGAGGTCAACTCATCCACCCAGGCGGCACCTTCGGGCGAGTAGGCGGCGGTGGCCATGTGCATCCCGAACGCGTTGGGCGAAACCCCCATTTTCATCATCGTATCGTCGAAACGCTGGCGCAAGCTTGGGTCAGCGATGATGACATTGCCGGTATGGGCGCCTGCGATGTTGAAGGTCTTGGTGGTGGCGGTCATCATCACCAACCGGTCCTGCACGCCGTCCAGCGTGGCCATGACGGTGTGCTTGTGGCCGGGCAGGACAAGGTCGTGGTGGATTTCATCGGAAATCAGGATCAGGTCGTGGCGTTGGCAGAAATCGGCGACACCTTGCAGTTCATCCCGTGTCCAGACCCGACCGCCGGGATTGTGGGGCGAGCAGAGGATGAACATTGTCTCGGCCCCGGTCATCTGGGCGTCCCAGGCGGCGAAATCCATCTTTTGCAGGCCATCTTCAACCGAAAGCCGGCATTCCACAACGTGGCGGCCGGCGGTTTTGATGACGCGGGCGAAGGCGTGGTAGACCGGGGTGGTCAGGATGATGCCGTCGCCAGGCTTGGTGAACGCGTCGATGCATAGCGCGGTGCCGTTGACGAGGCCGTGGGTGGTGAAAGCGTGCTTGGGGTCAAGGTCCCAGCCGTGGCGGGTCTGCATCCACCAGCGGATCCCTTCCAGATAGGCGGCGTCGTCGCCGAAGTAACCGTAGATGCCGTGGGTCAACATCTTCTGCAACGCCTGTTGCACGCAGGCCGGGGGCTGAAAATCCATATCGGCCACCCACATCGCCAAGCCGTCCTGAGGCGAGACGCCATACGTCGACTCCATCTTGTCCCATTTGACGGAATGTGTGCCGACGCGGTTGATCAGGGTGTCGAAGGTCATGCTGGGGTCCTTTGAAGCGTTGCCGATGGGGTACAGGATTTTGCAGCCGGATTCACCCGGATTTTCTGCGTGCGTGCTACGTCGTCACCCTCTTGCGTCAAAGCCGGTCAAATCGTAAATCCATCACATGATCCGTCCCATCCTGATCCACCCCGACCCGCGCCTCAAAAAGCTTTGCGACCCTGTTCGCGAGGTGACGGAGGATTTGGTGAAACTGGCCCGCGACATGCTGGAGACGATGTATGACGCGCCGGGGGTTGGCCTTGCCGCCCCGCAAGTCGGTGTCAACAAACGGCTGATCGTGATGGATTGCATGAAGGCGCCGGATGTGGCGCGGCCTTTGATGCTGTTCAATCCGGCGGTGGTCTGGAGTTCATCCGAGCTTTCGACCTATGAGGAAGGCTGCCTGTCGATTCCCGAACAATATGCCGATGTGGAACGGCCCAATGCTGTGACGGTGTGCTGGCTGGATGAAGCCGGGGCTTCCCGAGAGGAGACGTTTACCGGCCTGTGGGCGACCTGCGTGCAGCACGAGATTGACCACCTGAACGGCAAGCTGTTCATTGATTATCTGGGCCTGATGAAGCGCCAGATGATCACCCGCAAGATGGAAAAGCTGAAGCGCGAGATGGCGCGGGGCGAGGGGCGGTCTGACACTCGCAGCGACAGCCGGTTCCCGAAATGAAGCGCAACATCCGGCTTTGGCCCGATGCCGTGCTGTCGCAGAAGGCTGAACCGGCCAGCGTCGATGATGCGACGCTGGTGCTGGCGCAGGATATGCTTGACACGATGTATGCGGCGCAAGGCCGTGGTCTGGCGGCGCCACAGGTCGGCGTGCTGGTGCGGGTTTTCGTGATGGATGCGACGTGGAAGGTTGGGGCAGGGACGCCGGAGATTTTCATAAACCCCGTGATCCTGTGGCGGTCGGCGGACCTTGTGCCCAGTTCCGAGGGGTGTCTGTCTGTACCTGGCGTGCTGGCCGAGGTCAGCCGGGCCAAAGAGATCATACTGCGCTGGGTGATGACGGATGGGTCAGTTTCGACGCAGAAGCTGGTCGGGTTCCGGGCCATCTGCGCGCAGCATGAAATCGACCATCTGGACGGGATCATGACGCTGGATCACCTGTCGCCCACAGATCGCGCCAAAGCCGAAGCGGTGCTGGCATGATCAGGGTTTGCGTGCCGTGGCCTGCGCAAGTGCTGCGGACGGTTGCCGCTGATGTGGCAGAGATCACGCCAGAGGTCCGGGCAATCTGGGCTGACATGGTCGACACGATGGAGGCGATGCCGGGCTATGGTCTTGCCGCCGTGCAGATTGGCGTGCCGTTGCGGCTGGCCGTGGTTGATTGCTCGACCGGGCGGGGGCAGGCGGTGCTGATGGCCAACCCGGTGGTGTTGCATGCCTCGGGCCAGATGCGCGACCATGACGAGGCGAGCCCGAACTTGCCGGGCGTGTCGGCGGTGATCAGCCGGCCCCGGGCGGTGACGGTGCGGTTTGTGAATGCGGCGGGGCAGATGGAGGACCGGGATTTCGTGCATCTTTGGGCGACTTCGGCGCAGCATCAGATCGACCATCTGGCGGGCAAGATGTATTTTGATCGTCTGTCAGGTCTGAAACGCTCGATGTTGCTTGCCAAGGCTGACAAGCTGAAGAGGCGGGGATGAGGGTTGTCTTCATGGGTACGCCCGCTTTCTCGGTGCCGGTGCTAAAGGCCCTGGTGGCCGCTGGCCATGAAATTGCTGCGGTTTACACGCAACCGCCCCGGCCCGCCGGGCGCGGCAAGGCAGACCGTAAGAGCCCGGTGCAGCTATGTGCGGAAGAGTTTGGTTTAACAATACGTTACCCGGTTTCGCTGCGCAGCGAAGTGGTGCAGCATGATTTCGCTTCGCTGCGCAGCGAAGTGGCGGTTGTGGTGGCCTACGGGCTGATCCTGCCGCCTGCGGTTCTCGCTGCACCTTTGCGGGGGTGTCTGAACATTCACGCCTCATTGTTGCCGCGCTGGCGGGGGGCCGCGCCGATCCATCGGGCGATCATGGCGGGGGACGCGACAAGTGGCGTCTGCATCATGCAGATGGAGGCGGGGCTGGACACCGGGCCGGTCCTGGTGCGGGAGGCCCTGCCGATTGGCAACGCGGAAACCACGGCTGACCTGCATGACCGTCTGTCGGTCCTTGGGGCCCGGCTGATCGTTCAGACGCTGGACCGCTTGGGCGATCTGGTGGCCGAACCGCAGCCCGATGCGGGCGTGACCTATGCCAGCAAGATCGACAAGGCCGAGGCGCGTATTGACTGGACCCGTCCGGCACCAGAGGTTGACCGCCTGATCCGCGGGCTGTCCCCCTTTCCGGGCGCCTGGTGTGACGTGGCCGGTGAGCGTCTGAAACTGCTGCGATCCTGCGTCACTACCGGGGCGGGCGCGCCCGGGCAGGTCCTGCACGGCTTTACCATTGCCTGCGGTGACGGCGCGGTTGAGGTTCTGGAAGCGCAGCGCGAGGGCAAAAAACCCGCCGCCGCCCACGATGTGCTGCGTGGCTTCGCCTTGCCGGCCCGCCTGACCTGAGACCGCCTGACCTGAGACCGCCTGACCTGCTGCTGCCAGCTTCTGTCAGCGGCCCTGTGCCAGTGTCCAAGCCAGAGGTGTAACATGGCTGATGAAAACTACTGGGTCGTTACCGCCTCGGCGGATCACGCGTTGCGGGGCAAAGCCGAAGGCATCGTTCAGGCCAACCACGGCAAGGATGCGCCCGTGCGACGGATGCAGCCGGGGGACGGCATTGTGATCTATTCGCCGCGCGCCACCTTTCCCGATGGCCCGGCCTTGCAGGCCTTCACCCTGATCGGCCGGATTGCGGATGGCGACCCCTGGCAGCACAAGATCGGCGACCAAATGATGTGGCGGCGCAAGGTGATCTGGCAAGATTGCCGGATTGCCCTGATCCGCCCTTTGCTGGACGATTTGCAGATCACGCGCGGCCTCAGCTCTTGGGGTATGGCCTTTCGCTATGGCCTGACCAGGCTCGCCCGCACTGACTTTGCCCTGATCGCGCGCGAAATGATACACTGGCCCGGTGCTAGCTGACCCGTTTCTTGCCATTTGCACTTTGCCAAATACTCCCGCGCGGCGCGCTCTTGGGCCGGGCTCAGGCCCTACTTCCGGCGTTTGTGCTCTTCCAGCCGTGGCATGATCTCGACAAAGTTGCAGGGGCGGTGGCGGTAGTCGAGTTGCCATTTCAGGATATCGTCCCAGGCGTCACGGCAGGCGCCCGGTGATCCTGGAAGCGCGAACAGGTATTTGCCCCCTGCGACGCCCCCGGTGGCACGCGATTGCACGGCGGATGTGCCGATTTTCTGCATCGAGACCATCGTGAAGACGGTTGCGAAGGCCTCGATCTCTTTTTCATAGACGTCGCGGTGGGCTTCAACCGTAACGTCGCGCCCGGTCAGGCCGGTGCCGCCGGTCGACAGGATCACGTCAATGGCGGGATCGTTGATCCACCGGCGCAGGTGTGCCGATATCGTCGCGCGGTCATCCGGTACGATGGCGCGCGCGGCAAGGATGTGGCCTGCATCTGTCAAGCGCGCGACCAACGTGTCGCCGGATTTGTCATCATCGGCTGTGCGGGTATCTGAAACGGTCAGCACGGCAATCCGCACCGGGACAAAGGCTTTGGTCTCGTCTATACGGCTCATGCTACCCTCGCGTCAAAAGTGCCAGCCTCAGGGCCAGTCCGGTAAAGATGGCAGCAGAAGCGCGCGAGAGCCAGAGGGACAGGCTGCGGCTTTCTGCCATCCTTCGGCCAATAGACCCCGCCATCCCTCCGACGAACCCGTTCACGGCGAGTCCTCCGACGCTGAATACCAACCCCAACGTCAGGAATTGCGGCAAGACCGGACGGGAAGGGTCAACAAACTGCGGCAGGAAGGCGAGGATGAAAAGGATGACCTTGGGGTTCAAAAGGTTCACCACAAGTGCCTGGCGAAACACCTTGATCGGTGGGGCGGGCACTGTTTGCGCCTGCTGCGCCGGGCCAGCTTTCAAAGTCTGCACGGCCAGGACCAGCAGATATGCCACCCCTGCCCAGCGGATCGCATCAAAGGCAAACGGATGGCTCTGCACCAGGGCGCCCGGGCCCAGCCCGGCCAAGGTCACCTGTAGCAACCCGCCCGTCGCAATGCCGAAATTCGCCGCCATCGCCGCCTTGGGTCCAGAGCGCAGGCCTTGACCCAGACAGAACATCATATCCGCCCCCGGCGTGAGGTTCAGCGCCAAGGCGGCGGGTAAGAACGACAACAGCGTCAGCGGCTGGACCGGAATCATGCGGGGTGGCCTTCAAAGATAAGACGGGCCTTCAAGGATAACAAATCCGCCCAAGCCTCGCGCTTGGCTGCTGGGTTGCGCAGAAGATAGGCCGGGTGGGCCATCGGCAGCACCGGTTTACCCAAGGCGCTGGCCCAGGTGCCGCGCAAACGCAGGATGCCTTTCTGGCTCAGCAGCGCCATGCAAGGCGCGTTGCCCATGGCCACAATGACATCCGGGTTGATCAGCGCTATGTGCCGTTCCAGAAAGGGGCGCAGCATGGCGATCTCGTCCGGCTCGGGCTCGCGGTTTTGGGGCGGACGCCATGGCATGACGTTCGTTATATATAATGCGTGCGCCGGATCGGGCGATTGGCGTGACAGGTCAATCGCCTCGAACATCCGGTCCAGCAGGTGACCGGCGCGGCCAACGAAGGGCAGCCCCTCTTGATCCTCATCCCGCCCGGGCGCTTCACCCACGATCAGCACGCGCGCGGCCGGGTTGCCGTCGGCAAAGACGGTAGAGCGCGCGCCACGCCTCAACTCACACAGGTCAAAGGCGGTCAGGGCGGCGCGCAGGTCATTCAGGTTGAGGGCAGCACTTGCAGCCTGACGCGCCGCATCGACCGGATCAGTCACTGGCATTTGCGTCATGGGTCGGGAATGGATTGGAAGCGCAGCCTCCGGCGCAACAGAACGCTCCAGCCGGTCGGGCAGGTCATAGCGGCTTACCGGGCCTTCCTGCACCCAGTCAGCCACGCCCATTTCAACCTGCCAGTCCAGCGCCGCCAGCGCTGCCTGCCAAGCCTCAGGCTCCAGAAGGTCGGAATTGATTCCCATCACAGCAGGGTAGGCCCGCCTGAAAGCCGGAACAACCCGACTTGATACAGATGCCGCAGGTTCGGAGGCCAGAACGCAACCCAACGCACCACGCCCACGCCGGTGAAATTGCCGGAAGGCATGGCTCCACCGGCTTTAGGCAGACTTTGTCTTCAGAAATCTGAACCGATTCGCAACGGCGATTGCCTGTCATACACGCCAGCCTTGGGGTGCGGAGGACGCGTACCACAAGATATTGTGCGCCTTTCGGGCTTTACGAAGAAAATGCGACGTTGTTTGTTATTTCCTCTTGCGGGGAGTTGTGGTGGGGCCTAGATACCGCTTCACCGAAACGACGACGACGCCGGATGGT
>JAYSQA010000348.1:0-4914 GCA_043721775.1 Rhodobacterales bacterium | reverse complement strand
CGGCCCGGCGAGGGCAAGGTGTTGCGGCCGCAGGCCAAGAAGAACGGCGCCATCAGCCGGGGTACTGGATGCCCGGCGACCCGCTGGCAGCCTGAGTTGCAGGCCCGTCTCAAGCACGACCACTTGCTCGCGCTCGCCACTGACGAGCCTGCCGCGCAACAGATTGATCGAAGGGGACCCCAGAAATCCGGCGACGAAGCCGGTGCGCGGTCGTTCGAAAAGATCCAACGGTGCGCCCTGCTGCTCGATGCGGCCGTCACGGAGCAGAACAATTCGGTCGGCCAGGGTCATCGCCTCGACCTGATCGTGGGTGACGTAGATCATCGTGACGTTGGCCATCGAGTGGTGCAGCTTGGCGATTTCCAAACGGGTTTGGACGCGCAAGGCGGCATCAAGGTTCGACAAAGGCTCGTCAAACAGGAACACGCGGGGGTCGCGCACGATGGCGCGGCCGATGGCAACCCGCTGGCGCTGGCCGCCCGACAGTTGCTTGGGCAGACGGTCCAAGAGGTGGTCGATCTGCAACAGCTTGGCTGCATCCATCACGCGGGTTTTCATCTCCTCTGGGCTGGCTTTGGCCAGTTTCATCCCGAAGGCCATGTTGTCATAAACCGTCATGTGTGGATACAAAGCATAGCTTTGGAACACCATCGCAATGCCGCGTTTCGACGGGATCAGGTTGTTCACCCTTTCGCCGTCAAACATCATGTCGCCAGAGGTAATCTCCTCCAGCCCCGAGATCAGGCGCAGCAATGTGGATTTGCCGCAGCCCGAAGGCCCAACAAACACCATGAATTCGCCCTTTTCCACCACCAGGTCGATGCCCTTGATGACATCCACCGCGCCGTAGGACTTCTTGACGTTCTTGAGTTCAATCTTTGCCATGGTTTAACCCTTCACGCCGCCCGCGGTCAGACCCGCGACGATCTTGCGTTGGAATATGAGAACGAGGATGACCAAAGGCACCGTCACGATGACAGATGCCGCCATGATCGGGCCCCACGGAATTTCCTGCACCGAAGCGCCCGACAGCATGGCGATGGCCACGGGGGTCGTGCGCTGCGCCTCGGTCTGGGTGAAGGTCAGGGCGAAGAGGAACTCGTTCCACGCCCCGATGAAGGCCAGAAGGCCGGTGGTGACCAAGGCGGGCCACATCAGCGGCAGGAACACCTGAGACACCACAATCCACGGCGTGGCGCCGTCGACGATGGCGGCCTCTTCAATCTCGACCGGCAGGTCACGCATGAAGGTGGTCAGCACCCAGACGGTGAAGGGCAAGGTGAAGATCGTGTAGGACAGGATCAGCGACCAGGGAGAGTTCAACAGGCCAAGATAGCGGATCAGCTCGAACAGACCGGCGAGAACGGCGATTTGCGGGAACATCGACACGCCAAGGATGGTCATCAGCAGAAGCCCCCGGCCCCGGAACCGCACGCGGGCGAGGGCATAGGCGGCGGTAACCGACAGGAACAGCGCGAAGGCGACCGTGGTGGAGGCGATGAAGACCGAGTTCAGGATCGAACGGGAAAATGCCCGCTGGCCCAGCACCGCCTGATAGTTCGACAGGTCCCACGACGCTGGCCAGAAATGCACCACAAACAATTCCGACCCGGTCGAGAACGACGTGACGATGGCGTAGTAGAACGGGAAGACCGAGAAGACGACGATCACCAGAACCAGCAGATAGAACAGCCCGGTTTTCAGATATTTGTAATCGCTCATTTGCCGCCCTCCCCGGTCAGATCAACCTTGCCCAGCCAGATATACAGCGAGACGAAGATCGCAATAATGGCGAACAGCAGCGTGGATTGCGCGGCACCATAGGCGAAGTTATTGTATTCAAACAGGTTTTGGCGCGAGATGACCGACATGGTCTTGGTGGCCTTGCTGTCAGGCGTCAGCACATAGACAAGGTCAAAGATGCGCAGGGCATCCAGCATCCGGAAGATCACGGCCACGGCGATCGCCGGACGGATCAGCGGCAGGGTGATCTTGAAGAACACCTTGACGGGATGGATGCCGTCAATCCGTGCGGCTTCATAGATGTCTCGCGGCACCATTTGCAGGCCAGCGAGACATAGAAGTGCCATGAAGGGCGTGGTTTTCCAGATGTCCACGATCAACACGGCAATCATCGCAGTGTCGGTCGAGGCGGTCCAGGCGATCTTGTGGTCGATCAGGTGCAGGTTGACCAGAATGACGTTGATGATGCCGTATTGGTCGTTCAGCATCCAGGCCCACATCTTGGCCGACACGATGGTCGGGATCGCCCACGGGATCAGGATGGCGGCACGCACCAGGCCGCGGCCCTTGAATTCCGCGTTCAGCACCAAGGCGACGCCAAGGCCGAAGGTGGTCTCCAGTATGACCGAGACGAAGGCAAAGCGCACCGTGTTCCAGACCGCATTCCACCAGGCCGGATCGGCCAAAGTGCCCTTCCAGCGGGTAAGGCCCGAAGGCAGCGTCTGGATGCGCAGGTAATTGTCGAACCAGACCCATTTTCCTCCGTAGAGGTTGTCCATCGACGTGTCGGTGAATGAAAACCAGATCGTACGCAGCAAGGGCCATGCCGCCACACAGAACAACGCAAACACCATGGGTGCCAGAAACCAGAAGGCGGCTCTTTGTCGTTGTTGTTGTAGGCTAGGGCCCTGATCCCGCGCCACGCTTGTCGTTGGCGAAGTCATGACGTTCCCCCCTATGGCCCCCCTGATTCCCCCGGGGCCTTAAAAGAATGGGCGGCGGAACCGCCGCCCATTCAGGCATTCAACGTCAGGGTGACTTACTTCCAGCCATCGCCCTTCAGGTCGGTCAGATCAGCTTCCAGCGCCGCCAGGTTGTCGGCAGCCGAGCCGTTGCCAGCCAGCGTTTCGTGGACAGCGTTGAAGAACTTGGCCGAAACTTCCGAGTATTTCGTCAGCGTCGGCGCCGACGGACGCGGCACGGCGTTCAGGAACACGTTCTTCCATTGCGGGATGATCGGTTGCTTGGCGGCGATGTCGGCGTCGCCATAAAGCGAGACGATCGTCGGCAGGTTCGACTCGTTCAGGGCGCGCATCTTCTGTACTTCCGGGCCAGCCAGGTACAGCGCCAGCGAAACAGCGGCGTCCTGGTGCTTGGAGTACTTGGAGACAGCCACGTTCCAGCCACCCAGCGTCGCAGCCGAGGTGTCGCCAGCAGCGCCAACCGGCAGCGTGGTCACACCGAACAGGCCAGCGACTTTCGAGTCCTTGCCATTGCCGAGGCCGTAAGCATAGGGCCAGTTGCGCATGAAGGCGGCATTGCCGGTCTGCCAGACGCCACGGGCTTCTTCTTCCTGATAGGCCAGAACGCCCGGAGGGGAGATCGTGCCGACCCAGCCCTTGGCTGTTTCAATCGCCTTGGCAGCCTTGGGATTGTTGATCGAGATCGAGCCATCAGCTTCGACGATCTGACCTCCACCGAACGACTTCACCCATTCCAGCGCGTTGCAGGTCAGGCCTTCATAGGCGTTGCCTTGCCAGACGAAGCCCCAGAAATCCGGGTTGGCAGCTTTTTCGCCAGCCTGAA
Source organism: Rhodobacterales bacterium (assembly GCA_043721775.1). Lineage (GTDB taxonomy): Bacteria > Pseudomonadota > Alphaproteobacteria > Rhodobacterales > Rhodobacteraceae > Stagnihabitans. The sequence continues at coordinate 1,365 of JAYSQA010000348.1, read as the reverse complement.
TGGTCGTGGCAGCAGCCGTCAATTCGTCCCAGGTTGTCGGAACGGCGACCTTGTATTTGTCGAGCAGGTCCTTGCGATAGTACAGGGCCGGCGCGTCGGTGAAGATCGGCAGGGCAACCAGCTTGCCGCCAACGGTCTGCGATTCAATGATCGAGGGGAACTCGGTCGGGATCAGGTCCTTGGCCGCTGCGGTCAGATCAACAAACTGGTCGGCCAGCTGCGGAGCCCAGATCACGTCGGTCTGATACAGGTCAATGTCGGTCGAACCGGCAGCCAACCACAGACGATACTGGGCGAACTGGTCGGTGGTCGACGCGGGCATCGGAACCAGGGTCACGGTGTTGCCGGTCTTTTCTTCCCACGGCTTGACGTAAGCCTTGAAGTTTTCAACCGCATTGCCGACAGCGCCGGAGACGTAGAAAATTTCGTCAGCCATAACCGGCGCGCCGAAAACAGCCAAAACAGCAGCGAGCGCAGTCGCGCGCATCACGCCAGCCCGATATCCAAAGGACATGGGTCTTCCTCCCTAATGATTGATATGCGCCCTTCGGCGCGAGCTCCCTTAAAACGCGGCGGCAGAGGCCTGTCTCATGCAGGCTTATCCGAAACGTTTCGGGTGCCTTATCGCACGGTTTTTTGACAAGTCAACGATTCTCGCCTCAAAGCCCTTTCAAACCGGCAGGTGACGGGCGAGCCCGAAACGGCGCAAGATCACGCTGCAAAACCGCAGTACGCTGAATTAATAAGGTATTAAAAGCGCTTGCGCTGCGAAAAGACGTGGCGTTGCAAGGTCCAAAGCCTAGCCAAAGCGGCTTTGAATTCAAAGGTTGCGCCGAAAGTGACGGGTATTGCAGGACCTTGCATCCGGCGCGGAACAGGTCGACGGATCAGTCGCAGCCCACGCCATGAAAACCGGCCTGCAACGGCCGCCCCCAGGCGTGATCAAGGCAAGCCAGCCCCACTCCGCCCGCGCGCAATCCAATCGGCCTCAAGGTCAAAGGGGAACGCCGGACGACAGCAAGACCGCAGGACCAGTCATGCAGCCTGACACCGCGCGAGACGGCTGCAACGATCCGGTAAGCTGGGGTAGGTTTTGGTGGAGCTAAAGATCTGTCAGATCGGTGTCCGGACCTGTCCAAACCTGACCAATCATCTCATTGAAAACACATTCATATCCGAAACTAGCGTCCGAATCGGTTCGGATCAATTGAGGTCAATCCGGCGCTTGCCGCACAAGGCAATCGCGTTTGGTCCAGGCGTTGGCTACCTGTCACATCCCGGAAGGTGATATGGCTGTTTCCTGAACAATTCCGGCTTCAGTTTGTGCCAGTCCTTCATCGCCTGCAAGGGTGTCTTGCTGCCCAG
>JAYSQA010000347.1:0-4742 GCA_043721775.1 Rhodobacterales bacterium | reverse complement strand
GGAAAGTACCGCGCCCGGCGCGCATTCTATTGACGCCGAGGTGCTGGAGTTCATCTATATGGGCGACCTTTACCGCACGCGGCTGCGCGTGGCAGGATCAGAGGACTTCGTTATCAAAAGCCGCAACGCCCAAGGACAGCGTGTTCTTGTGCCCGGCGAGAAGATCAAGGTCGGCTGGCATCCGCAGGATGCCCGAGCGCTTGACCCTTGAGACGACGCCGGGGGGCATGCCCCTCGGCCAAGAATGAAACCGAAAATCTGCTCGATGTTCAACAAGGAGAGTTGCATGAAGAAATTCCTGATCCTGACGACAGCCCTGACCGGCTTTGCCTTCACGGCAAACGCCGATATCACGGTCATGTCGTGGGGTGGCGCTTATGGTGCTGCCCAGACGGAAGCTGGCCTGAAGCCGTTTACCGCCAAAACCGGCATCGGCGCTGTCATGGTTGACAGCGACAACCCCGCCACGCCGATCAAGGCGATGGTCGAGGCTGGCAACGTCACGGTTGACGTGGCTTCGGTCGAATATGCCGACGCCATCCGCATGTGCGATGATGGTCTGCTGGAACCGGTGGATATCAACGCTTTGCCCGCTGGTGCTGATGGCACTGCGGCCAAGGACGACTTCCTTGCCGGTGCTGTCACCGATTGCGGCGTGTCAACCGACATCTGGGCGACGGTTTTCGCCTATGACACCACCAAGATCACCGGCACCGTCCCCAAGACCGCCGCTGACTTCTTCGACCTGACCAAGTTCCCCGGCAAGCGCGGCCTGCACAAAAGCGCCAAAGCCGTTCTGGAATTTGCGCTGATGGCGGACGGCGTTGCCCCGGCTGACGTCTACAAGACGCTTGCGACCCCGGAAGGTGTGACCAAGGCGTTCAAGAAGCTCGACACCATCAAGAAGGATGTTGTCTGGTGGGAAGCCGGTAGCCAGGCTCCGCAACTGCTGGCGGACGGCGAAGTGGTGATGACCTCGGCCTATAACGGCCGGATTTTCAACGCTGCCATCGCGGAGGGCAAGCCGTTCCAGATCGTCTGGGACAGCATGACTTACGAAAACGAAATGTTCGTGATCCCGAAGGGCGCTCCGCACATGGAGGAGGCCAAGCAGTTCCTGGCCTTCGCAACCTCGACTGAGGGTCTGCGCGCGCAGGCTCAGCAAATCTCGTACGGTCCGGCGCGCAAGTCGGCCCTGAAGGACAAGCTGATCTTCAAGGATGGCAAGACCGAGATGGGTCCGAACCTGCCGACCTTCCCGGCCAACATGACCGTTTCGCTGGGGTCTGACTTCCAGTTCTGGGTCGACCATGACGCGGAACTGAATGACCGCTTCAACGCGTGGCTGGCTGCCAACTAAGACTTTGACCGGGCGCGGGGACCCCTCGCGCCCGATTTCTTAATCCGGGGTGACCGATGGCTGACGCAACCGCTTCCCTTTTGCAAACGGCGGACGGGCGCCCCCTGAAGGCCGCTTTGGCCAAGGCGCAGGTCAAGGCCAAACGGCGGGCCTTCTATCTGGTGCTGCCCTTGTTGGCCTTTGTGGTGCTGACCTTTGTGTTCCCGATTTTGCAGATGCTGCAACGGTCGATCTATAATAACGGCTTTTCGCAAAACGCGCCGACGGTTGCGGCGTGGTTTGCCGCACACCCGCAAGGCGCTGCGATTGACGAAAGCGCCTATGCCGCGCTGACCGCCGATCTGATCCAGATGCAGAAAGACAAGACTGCGGGGCAGGCCGGCACCCGGATCAACTATATCTATCCGGGCACGATTTCCGTCTTCAAGACCACCGCGCGTGATGCCGCCAACTGGGTGCCGCCGCTGAAAGATGCGATGGTGGCCGCCAACCCGATGTGGGGCGATCCGGTATTGTGGGTGGCGATGCGCAACGCGGCTTCACCCTATACCACCGACTTTTACATGGCCTCGCTTGACCGCAAGCACTCCGCCGATGGCGGGACCCAGAAAGTTGCACCTGAACAACGCATCTATGTGTACCTGTTCTTCAAAACCTTCATCCTGTCGGCGATCATCACCTTTCTGTGCTTGGCTCTGGCCTTCCCAATCGCCCATCTGATGGCCGTGCTGCCGATGGCCAAGTCGAACCTGTTGATGATATTGGTGCTTTTGCCGTTCTGGACGTCGCTTCTGGTGCGCACCACCAGTTGGATAGCCTTGTTGCAGCAGCAAGGGGTGATCAATGACATTCTGGTGACGCTGGGTCTGGAAGGCGACAAGAACCGGATGGAGATGATCTACAACCAGACCGGCACCATCATCGTGATGACGCATATCTTGCTGCCGTTCATGGTGCTGCCTTTGTATTCGGTCATGCGGATGATCCCGCCAAGCTATGCCCGCGCGGCCCGTTCGCTGGGGGCGACAAGCTGGACGACGTTCCGCCGCATCTATCTGCCGCAGACCCTGCCGGGGATCGCTGCGGGCTCGCTTCTGGTGTTCATTCTGGCCGTGGGCTACTATATCACGCCCGCGCTTGTGGGTGGGGCGGATGGCCAGCTGATTTCCAACCTGATTTCGTTCCACATGAACAAGGCCAACTGGTCGATGGCCGCCGCTTTGGCCGCTATCCTGTTGGTCGCCGTGCTGATCCTGTACTGGCTGTACGACCAACTGATCGGCATCGACCGTCTGAAACTGGGCTGAGGAGAGACCGATGGCCGTTCCCGTCTACGCCAGCCCGCTGGAGCGCGTGTGGTACTATACCTTCCGCGTGATCTGCGCTGCGGTCTTTGTGTTCCTTGTGGCGCCGATCCTGATCGTGATCCCGCTTTCGTTCAACATCGAGCCCTATTTCACCTTCACCAAGAAGATGATCGAGTTCGACCCCTCGGGCTATTCGATCCGCTGGTATGACCTTTTGCTGACCCAGGGCCTGCAAACCCCGGATGCCCCGCGCGATTGGGCATGGTGGGGCCAGGTGTGGGAGCAGGCGACTTGGGTGAAGGCCGCCAAGAATTCAGTCTGGATCGGCATATGGGCGACCCTTTTGGCGACGGTGCTTGGCACGACAGCGGCTTTGGGCCTGTCACGGCCGGAAATGCCCTATCGCCGGGTGATCATGGCCATTCTGATCAGCCCGATGATCGTGCCGATCATCATCATCGCGACGGGATTGTTCTTTGCCTATTCCTCGGCCTGTATTGATCCGGCTTCGGTTCTGGGCTCGGTGTTGTCGCCGTTCCTGTCGCCGAAGGGCTGTCTGGCGAATACTCATCTGGGGATCATTCTGGCGCACGCCACTTTGGGCATTCCGTTTGTGATCATCACGGTAACGGCGACGTTGTCGGGCTTTGACCAGTCGCTGATCCGAGCCTCGGCCTCGCTCGGGGCCTCGCCCCGGACGACGTTTTTCAAGGTGATCATGCCCTTGATCCTGCCGGGGGTGATTTCGGGCGCGTTATTCGCCTTTGTCACCTCGTTTGACGAGGTGGTGGCGGTCTTGTTCATCGCAGGCCCCGATCAGCAGACCATCCCGCGCCAGATGTGGAATGGCATCCGCGAGGCGATCAGCCCGGCCATTCTGGCGGTGGCGACGATCCTGGTGATCATCTCGATAGCGCTCTTGACCATGGTGGAACTGCTGCGCCGCAGGTCGGAACGCTTGCGCGGAATGAGCCCGCAATAATGGCCAATTCCTATGATACCGGTCGCCTGAACCTGCCGTTCGTCGGCATCGCCACCTTTGGCAAGCGGCCTTATGTCGAGGACTGGTCCAGGATTGACGCCGATGTGGCGGTGATGGGGGCGCCGTTCGATTTCGGCACCCAGTTCCGGGCCGGGGCGCGCTTTGGGCCACGGGCGGTGCGCGAGGCGTCAACCCTGTTCAGCTTCGGCCATGCTGGCGCTTACGACCACGAGGACGATGCAACCTATCTGCCGCAGTCGGTGCGGATTGTGGATATTGGCGATGCCGACATCATCCACACTGATACCGCGAAAAGCCACGCCAATATAAGGGCGGGGGTCGAGGCTATTCTGAAGGCGGGGGCGTTGCCGGTGGTGATTGGTGGCGACCATTCGGTCAACATTCCTTGTATCGAGGCTTTTGCGGGCGAAGATCCGATCCACATCCTGCAAATCGACGCGCATCTGGATTTTGTCGATGAACGGCATGGGGTGAAGGTTGGCCATGGCTCACCCATGCGGCGGGCGGCGGAGAAGGCTTGGGTCACCGGGCTGACGCAGGTGGGCATCCGCAACGTGTCGTCCACCGCACGCGATGGCTATGAGGCGGCGCGGGCGATGGGGTCTGACATCTTGTCGGTCCGCCAGTTCCGTGCTTTGGGGCCCGAGGCGGTGGCGGCGCGGATTCCGCAAGGGGCGCGGGTGTATGTGACGCTGGATATTGACGGCTTTTGCCCCTCGATTGCCCCCGGCACCGGGACGCCGAGCCATGGCGGGTTTCTGTATTATGAAGTGCTGGAACTGTTGCAGGCGGTGGCGCGGGACTTTGAGGTGGTGGGGATTGATCTGGTTGAGGTCGCTCCGGACTACGACCACAGCCAGTCGACGGCGATTTTGGCGGCGCAGGTGTTGCTGAACTTTCTGGGGTTTATCTTCCACGAGCGTGGCGCGCGTTGAGGCCAAGAGCGGGGGTTTTGACGCGTTTCAGAAGGTTTGTGCGCATTCCGGAGTATCCGCCCACCGATTCCGACAACATGCGCCCACTTGTTCCGGAGCATCCGCCCACCTGTGACGCGTTGCCGTGAGGCAGCGAG
>JAYSQA010000346.1:0-8677 GCA_043721775.1 Rhodobacterales bacterium | reverse complement strand
AGCGGGTGCATGAGTTCCCCGAGCCTCCGCTGCCGGTGAATGGCCCTGTCTGGGCTTGCTGTCCGCTCTCTGAAGCTGCGTCAGGGCGGGCGGATCATTTCGGTGGCGGCGATCATCGCCGTCGCGGTGAACAGGGACGGGCGGCGCGAGAGTGAGCCATTGATGCGCCATTGGCTCGAATCAATGGCGCATCAATGGCTCACTGCCGAAAGCTCGGCACAGCGTCGTCGCGGCCGAGATCCGGCAGGCGTTCAATCAGCCCGGTCGACAAGCTGCTGTGGACATCTGGCGGCAGGTCGCCGATCAGCGCTGGCCGCGCTGGCCGAAGCTGGCGACCCTGGTGGATGAAAGCGCGGTCGAGGTGCTGGCCCACATGGCCTTCCCGGCCCGGCACCGAACCAGGCTTCACGGCACCAACCCATTGGAACGCCTGAACAAGGCGGTGAAACGCCGTGTCGATGTGGTGGGCATATTCCCCAACAAGGACAGCATCCCGCGCCTCATCGGCGCCGTCCTGTTCGAGAAGAATGACGACTGGCAGAGCCAACACCGCTGCATGATGCTAAAAACCTTCAGCCAGATCGACACCGCACAGATCGACCCGCTTCCAAGCATGACCACACAAGCTGCCTGACCGATCACCCCGCATGACCACGCCGAAATTTACACCAGCTTGACGGACGCTGCCCAAGAAAACCGCCGATCGACGAGGGGATATGTGATCAACCGGATGGAGCAGCTATGCTGATTGCCGTCCCGGGCGCAATCAATCAACGGCGCAAGCCGGAAGATGCGCCGAACACCATTGGCCAAACCCGTCGCACCCCATATCATGTGTCAGGGATGGCCCCTGGCGCGAGAATAACCTGCAGATGACATCGTCGCGCGACCTTTCCGTGGCCTCCTACAATATCCACAAAGGCATCGGCACCGACCGGCGGCGCGATCTGGCGCGCACGGTGGCGGTGATTGCCGAAATCGGCGCCGATATTCTGGCCTTGCAAGAGGCCGATACCCGCTTTGGCACCCGCACCGGGCTGCTTGATCTGGAAAGTATCCGGCGCGATCTGGGGCTGATCGCGGTGCCGCTGGAAGGCGTCGGTGACGCACATGGCTGGCATGGCAACCTGCTGCTGGTGCGCGATGCGCTGGTGCATGAGGTGCACCAGTTGATCCTGCCGGGGTTCGAGCCGCGCGGCGCGCTGGTGACGGACATGATGATCGACGAACAGCCGTTGCGGGTGGTGAACGCGCATCTGGGGCTGTTGCCCGGCTCGCGCGCGGCACAGGCGCGGGCGTTGCTGGACAAGCTGGGGGGCCTTGAAGCCCGGCCAACCTTGCTGATGGGCGATCTGAATGAATGGCGCGGCAAAAGTGCGGCGCTGAAAACCCTGGGTGAGATGTTCACCATCGGGCAACCACGCCCCAGTTTCCCCGCGCACTATCCGCTGCTGGCACTCGACCGGATGATGACCTGCACCCAAGGCGAACTTCTGGATATTGCCACGCATGACAGTCCGCTGGCCCGCCGCGCTTCGGACCATCTGCCGATTACCGCCAGGCTGCGGCTGGCCCCGCACACGACTGAGCGGCTGTGATGACCGCACTTGCCGTGCAGGTCTTGCTCTGGATCGTGATCGGTGCGGGAGTGACCGGCATCGCATCCTTTCTGGCGCACCGGTCCTACCGGCAGTTCCTGCGCAAGGCGCGCGGACCTGCATCAATGTCGATTGCCCGTGGGGACGTTCCGACAAAGCTCGACATGCTGCTTGATCCATTGGAGGCACAGAACCCAGGGCAATCCGGCCTTGCCACGCTGCTCGACAATGCCGATGCGTTCGCCGCCCGCGCGCAGTCGGCGGCGCAGGCGGGGCGCAGTCTCGATCTGATGTATTACATCTGGCGTACTGATGTGACCGGCTGGCTGCTGCTTGACGCCCTAGTTGCGGCGGCGGACCGGGGCGTGCGCGTCCGCCTGCTGCTGGACGATGTGAATGTGCAGGGCTTCGATCCAGCGTTTCTGGCGCTCAACGGGCACCCGCTGATCGAGGTGAGGCTGTTCAATCCGACGCGCAACCGGGGCCATGTTATTCGCCGCACTTTCGAGATGCTACTGGGTCTTGCTCGGTTCAATCGCAGGATGCATGGCAAACTGTGGATCGCGGATAGCCGGTTGGCGATCATTGGCGGGCGCAATATCGGCGATACGTATTTTGGCACCCTGGACGCCGACATCCGCACCTCGATTGACGCCGATATGCTGCTGGTGGGGCCAAAGTTGGACGAGGTGGCGGCGCTGTTTGACAGCTATTGGAACCTTGGCCTTTCGATGCCGATCCTCGCGCTCTGGCCCGGGTTCAAGATGAACCTGAGCAAATTCCGCACGCGTCTGGCCTGCGAGGTCCGCACCCACCCGTCACGTCTTTACCTCGCCCGGACGTTGAACGGGCGCACGGCGGAGGCGGTGTTGACCGGGCGGCTGCACTGGACCGACAAGGTGCAGCTTCTGGCCGACCCGCCGGACAAGGCCTATGGCAACCATTCTGCGCCTTGGATGTCGACGGCCATCGCCGACATTCTGACCAACGCCCAGACCGAGGTGCAGCTGATTACACCTTATTTCGTGCCCGGCCGGGCGGGCATTGAGGGGTTGACCGGGCTTGCGGCGCGGGGTGTCAAGGTCAGCCTGCTAACCAACGCGCTGTCGGCAACGGACATGTTGCTGGTTTACGGTGCCTACCGACGCTACCGGGGCGCGCTGCTGACGGCAGGGGCGGTGATCCATGAATTCTCGCCTATGCCAAAGCCGGGCCGCAAACGTGATGTGATGCATTCCAAAGTGTTCGTGATTGACGGTCGGCAGGCCATCGTTGGCTCGCTCAACTTCGATCTGCGCTCGGCTTTCACCAACACAGAGTTGGGTCTGTTGTTCGAGCATCCAGCATTGGTGGCTGACATCGCCCAGATGATCGACACGCTAAGCGCCCCTGATCAGGCCTATTCCGTATCACGCCTTCACAAAGCGCTGCAGTGGACCGTAGCGCGCCCTGGTCTGCCCGCCGTGATGAATGTGGAACCCGAGGCGAGCGCGCCGCAGCGGGCGATTTCATGGCTGGTCGGGCTGTTGCCGATACAGGCCTATCTGTAATGTCAGCGAAACTGTGCGCAAGTGTTTTCGGTTGCGGCAAAACTGACAGCCCTTGCAGCAGTCGCGGATTTTACAGGGGTGCGTGGTAAGCGGGGCCTGAAGCATCCATACATTGCCACAGGATCCGGGCCTATCGGGTGATGCCACCGTGCAGGCCACCGTGCAGGCCACCGCGTTTGTGCCGCCGTCAACCCAAAGCTGACACGCGGTTTGCCGGGCAAAGATCAGGGGATCGTCGAAACCGCGACCGGATCGTTATCTGGATTAAAGCCGGCCCTGATGACATCCATTGGCAGCCAACCCGCCTCTGGAACTTGCGGCACGATCCGCAAAACCCGCAGCGCGTTCAGGATCACCGTCACATCAATCGCCTCTTGCAACAGCGCGCCCTGAACCGGCGTGAGGTATCCCAGTGCCGCTGCGATCATGCCCGCCAAGGACATGCCGATCCCGGCATACACGCTTTGCAGCGCGATGGCGCGGGACCGACGGGCAATTTCCATCCCCGGCAACAGCCGGTCAAGCCGATCAACCAGAAGCACCACATCCGCGGCCTCGGCGCTTGCCGCCGCGCCGCGCGCGCCCATGGCCACCCCCAGATCGGCGGCGGCAAGGGCGGGGGCGTCATTCACACCATCACCAACCATCATCACCAGCCCGTGCTTGCGCTCGCTCAAGACCAACAGCACTTTTTGATCCGGTTTCAAATCAGCTTTTATGGCATCAATGCCAAGCCCTTTGGTCACCGCCTGCGCCACTGCCAGCCGATCCCCGGTAGCGAGCACGATGCGAGCAATACCCAGCTGCCGCAGTCCGGCGAGAAATATTGAAGTACCGGCCCGCAGCGTATCGGCCATCTCGATGCGGCCTGCCAATCGACCATCGACCCCCACGGCGACCAGCACTGATCCAGCCGCACGCGCCGCATCGGCACCAGCGGCATGAACCACTTGCGCCATCACGAAATCAGCACCACCAACCAAGACCCCGCACCCGTCAACGCGGCCCGAAACGCCTTCGCCCGGCGTTTCTGCAACCGCTTCGGGCAATACCAGCACCAGGCCGCGCGCCTTGACCGCCGCAACAATCGCCTGCGCGATGGGATGTTTGGATACCTGATCAAGCGAGGCCGCCAGCCGCAGCACCTCGGCCTCGCTGAAGCCTTCAAACACCTCAATCGACACGATTTTCGGCCGTCCCTCGGTCAGCGTTCCGGTCTTGTCCAAAATCATCGTGCGGACCCGCGCCAACGCCTCCAATGCCGATGCCCCCTTGATCAGCACGCCATATTTCGCCGCCCGCGACAACCCCGCGACCAACGCCACAGGCACTGCCAAAATCAAGGGGCACGGCGTGGCCACCACCAGCACCGCCACCGCCCGGATCGGATCGCCGGTAAACCACCACGCTGCCCCGGCAACGACGACCGTCACAGCCAGAAAGACCAGCGAATAGCGGTCCGCCAGCCGCGACATCGGTGCTTTGGATTTCTGCGCCACTTCAACCAGCCGCACGATCCCCGCATAGGTGCTTTGGTCCGCCGGGTGTGTCGCGGTCAGATCAAAGGCCTCTCCCGCGTTGGTGGCCCCGCTCATCACGGCATCGCCTTGCGCCAATCGCACAGGCAACGCTTCGCCAGTCAGCGCGGACTGGTCCATCAGCGCGCTGTCGCTGCCCACGGTGCCATCGACCGGGGCGACATCGCCCTGCCGGATCAGCAGGCGGTCTCCGGGGATGATCGCATCCAGTGGCACCTCATCAAGCCCGCCATCGCGGTGCCGCATTGCGCTGCGGGGTACCCGACCCAGAAGATTGCGCATTTCGCGCCGCGCCCGACCTTCGGCAAAGCGTTCCAGAAAGGTGCCGCCAGAATACATCATCGCCACAACGACAGCCGCCAGATACTCGCCAAAGATCAGGGCCGCTGACATCGACAGCGCCGCCACGATATCAAGCCCCACTTCGCCCCGCGTCAAACTCCGCACGATTTCAACGATCAGCGCCAGCAGCACCGGGATCGTTGCCGCCAGCCAGAACCAGCCGGCCAGATCTGTGCGACCAGTCAGCAATAGCGCAATGCCAACCCCAAGCCCCGTGGCTGTCAGCCCGAGTAATATCTTGGAGAAATCGGGTGGCGGCGCATCGGCAGGCATCCGGTCATCCTTGGTGGTCGAGGGTGGCCCCAGGGCTGCACACTGCTTTACCGATAGGTTTTCGAACACGGAAGCGCCATGATGTGCATCAGTTTCCGATCGCACAAACTATGGCAACTTGCCGATGCGTAACTTGTGGCAGCATTGGCAAAGAACCGGCACCGGATCGGCCAAAACCCGTGTTTTCGCGACCACAGGAGTGAACGATTTGCCCGCAGGCCAAGAAACAACAGTGCCGTCGCGCGAAGTTGAGTTGAAGTTTCAGTTGTTGCCCGGCAGCGAAGCGATCCTTCGCGCCGATGACATCTTTGGCCCTGCGGCGCAGCGGGTGCATCAGATCACGACCTATCATGATACCCCGGACTGTCTGTTGTTCGCGTCCGGTTTGTCGCTGCGGATCCGGCAGGTGAACGACAGTTTTGTTCAATGCGTGAAGTCGCGCGACAACGGCCATGGGCTTGCCAGCAGCCGCGATGAATGGCAATGGCCCGTTGCCAACGGCACGCCGGATGTCGGAATACTTGCCGGAGTGCCAGAGCTTGCCAGCATCGCAGGCCAACTTCACGGCCGGTTGGGACCGATCATAGTGACCGATGTCTGGCGCACCAAACGTCTGCTGGTACTGGAAAACGGGGCCGAGGCAGAGGCGTCACTGGACAGCGGCAGCGTTGCTTCGGGTGCAACATCCGAGCCGATCTGCGAGCTTGAGCTGGAGCTTATGCACGGCCCGGTGGCACCGCTGTATCACCTTGCCAAACGGCTTGCTGCACTTGCGCCGATGTGGGTCAGCGCGCAAAGCAAGGCGGCGCGCGGCTGGTCGCTCCGCAATGGCCATAACGGCGGTGCCATGCATTTGCCTAAAGCAAAGATCGGCAAAAAAGTGTCTGTGGCGGCTGGCCTGCACCAAATCATCGGCGCATTGCTCAGCCATCTGATCCAAAATATCGCGCCAACCCTGTCAGGCGACCCCGAGGCTTTGCGTCAGATGCGCGGCGCATTGCGCCAACTGCGCGCCGTGTTTCGGCTGTTTCGCCCGCTGCTGGACGGGGACGAGACCGCCCGGCTCATACCCCCCCTGCGGCAGTTTGCGCAAACCCTTGGCGCATCGCGGGACTGGGATGTGTTCTGTCTGCAGACTCTGCCCACCGCCATCTCCGATCTGCCGGAAACTGGCTGGAAAAAATTGTCGGTCCTGGCGAAAGCAAAACGCGCTACCACGCGTGCCGCCGTGCGTGCGGCGATTTGCGGCCCGCACTTCACCCGGCTCATTCTCGATTTTGCGCTCTGGGCTGAGACCTGCAAGACAACGCCGCTGAATATCGGGACAAAGCAGCTGAACAAGCGCCTGTCAAAGATTGCGCCTGCCCTGCTGGACAAGATCGCCGAAAAAGCCGATCAGGCCGGGCGGCATCCGGGGCGGCTGCTGATGCCAGAACTGCATGATTTCCGCAAGGCATTGGACAGGCTGAATGTCGCGGTCCGTTTTCTGGGCAGCACCTATCCTGCACATGCCGTTCTGGCTTACCGCAAGCGCAGCGATGCGGTCCGCGATATCATCGGGGCCACCAATGATGCAGTGGTGACCAAGGCCTTGGCCCTTGAACTTGCCGCCGATGGAAGCCCCGCTGTGTCAGCCTGCGCCGCAGCCCTGGCCACATGGGCAATGCAGCGACAAGCTCATGTGCTGACCGACTTGAAGCAGGCCGCGCGCAAGTTCCGCACTGAACCCCCATTCTGGCGGGACTGACAAGACCAGCAGCCCGGTTACTTTGCACCAGATCAGTGACACGCCACTGTTCATGGCGCATTACTGATCCCGAACCTGCGGAGGACGCGCAGATGCCGGAAATCGACCTTTTCTCACGGCTTGCAGTGGCCCTGGCCATCGGACTGATGGTGGGGATCGAACGCGGCTGGAAGTCCCGTGACGCCGAGGAGGATGCCCGGGCGGCGGGCCTGCGCACGTTTGGCCTGTCCGGCCTGATCGGCGGGATTTGTGGCGTGCTGACCGAACCGCTGGGGCCAGCGATCGTGGGCATCGCCTTTCTGGCCTTCAGTGCCGCCTTTGGCGCCTTCAGCTGGCTGGAGGCAACGACCAAAGGCACGGCCAGTGTCACCACCCTGATCGCCGGGATGCTGACTTTTCTGCTGGGCGCAATGGCCACGGTCGGCGATATCACCGTCGCCATTGCGGCGGCGGTCAGCATGACCGTGCTGTTGGCCCTGCGAACGCAGCTGCACAGCTGGCTCGCCGCAGTCACATGGGAGGAAATCCGGGCCGGACTGATCCTGATGGTGATGTCTTTCCTGCTGCTGCCGCTGTTGCCGAACCGGACGATTGATCCCTGGGGCGTGGTCAATCTGCGCGAGGTCTGGCTTATGGCGATCATGATGGCGCTGATTTCCTTTACCGGATATGTCGCGGTGCGGCTGTTTGGCGACCGGCTGGGGATCATCGTCACCGCGGCGGCGGGCGGGCTGGCCTCATCGACGGTGACCACGCTTACCTTTGCGCGGTTGGGACGGGAACAGCCTGCGGCGGTCAATCTGCTGGTGGCGGGTATCCTGATCAGCGGGGCGGTAATGGCGCTGCGCGTCGGCGCGATTGCCTCCGCGCTGAACCCGGCGTTGTCGGGCCCACTTGTGCTGCCGCTGGTCACAGGCTCTGTCGTGCTGGGAGCGCTTGCTGGGCTCTTTGTGTTCGGGATGCGGGGCAAACCTGCGGATAATCCGGCACCCCGGCTGACCATCGCGAACCCACTGGTGGTGGGCACCTCGCTCAAGCTTGCGGTCTTTATCGTGGTGGTGATGCTGGCGGCCACGCTGGTGCAGCGCGTCTGGGGCGATGCGGGCGTGCTGGCGGTGGCGACCGTGTCGGGCATCGCAGATGTGGATGCGATCACTCTGTCGATGGCGCGGATGGATACGCCGGTACAACTCGCCACCCAAGCGATCTTGCTGGCGGTGGCAGTCAACACCGCCTCAAAGGCCACGATGGCCGCATGGGTCGGCGGGCTGGCGGTCGGCCTGCGCGTCGGGCTGGCCAGTATGGCAGCTTTGGCGGCGGCGGGTGCGGCATGTGTGTGGTTCGGCTGAAGTGAATCGGGCAACCAACCGGCTGCGTCGGCACCCGGTTCGGCGTTTGTATATTTCACAATTCAAAAGGTGAGCGTTATCGTCCAAGCCGTCCCCTTGCCCCGCCTTGATCCATAGCGACGTCCCAACCCGAAAGCAGCCCTGGCGTCTACGTTGTGCTTTGTGGTTACCAAGCCTCTTCAGGGCCTGTTGAGGTTCATCGGGAGTTGATGACGGCTGCCGTGATGTAGGTCATGGCGGAGGGGGAGGTAGCGGTCTTGTCGCTTCGCATGGCGATTCT
>JAYSQA010000345.1:0-72925 GCA_043721775.1 Rhodobacterales bacterium | reverse complement strand
CTCGATCAAACTGAAGCGCGCCGGGTGGAGTGATGCGTTTCTTCTCAGCCTTCTCAATCAGTTAGCCAACCCTTAGGCCAAACGCGATTGCCCTGCCGGCAGGACATATTCCAGTAGACGACTGTATTGGTGTTTGTCAGATCGAAGACAGCAGACACGCTGGTTAAGAAGTGCGGGTCCTTCCCCTTTCCATCGCCCAACATTGAAATCCCCGTCCATACCGATCAGAATATCTGTGCTTGAAATTACGGCGCTCTCCACGACCTCCCCAGAATACCTGACCTCCGCATCGGTGGCACCAAGGTCCCTAATTCGAACAAGCGGCAAGCCAAGCGCAGGGTCGAACAGCTTAGAGTCAAAGGGGTAGCCGTTTATTACCGTACAAACCGTGTCGACGCGAACGACCTGCCACCCATCCGGCACCTCCCCCAACCAATCCACCCCCGAGTCCCGATAGGCCGGATAGCGCCGCGTCATGCCGACAACTCCGTCAGCATCGCCTGAATCCGGCCCGTGACCTCGGCCAGATCGGCGTCAATCTCGGCCAGCGGGCGGGGCGGCTCGAAGACGTAGAAGTGGCGGTTGAAGGGCACCTCGTAGCCGACCTTGGTTTTCTCGTCGTCAATCCAGGCGTCGGGGGCGTGGGGCAGCACCTCGCGCCGGAAGTAGGCGGTCACATCCTCGGACAGGGGGACGTTTTCGGTATCGCGCAAGGCGCTGTCGGGCTGGCGCTGGCCCTTCTGCTTGCCCTTGGTGCCAAGGATGACCTTGCCCGCGCCGTCACGCAAGGGGCGTTCGACGGTGATGGTGCGGTAGCCAAACGCCTCATTCGCAAAGATGCGCGACAGGGGGGCCAGCTTGACGCGGCCACCGGTGGGCGGCTCGGGCAGGGTGTCGCCGTGCAGGACGACGGTTTTGGCCAGTTCCTTGCCGGTGGCGTCAAAGCTGCGGGCCAGTTGGGCGGTATGAAAGCCACCGAACAGGCGGGTGATGGTGGCAATGTCGTCGTCGCCCATCTCTTTGCGCTTGGAGCCGAGGCTTTTGCGCATCTTCTGCCAGAAGCTGGAGCCGTCGATCAGCTGGACCTTGCCCCGGCGGGGGGCGGGCTTGCGGTTGGTCAGCACCCAGACATAGGTGGCGATGCCGGTGTTGTAGAACATGTCGGTCGGCAGGGCGATGATCGCCTCGACCAGGTCATTTTCCAGCACATAGCGGCGGATTTCAGATTCGCCCGAGCCTGCGCCGCCGGTGAAAAGGGGGGAGCCGTTCAGCACGATGCCAAAACGGCTGCCGCCGTTCTGGGCCGAACGCATTTTCGACAGCAGGTGCATGAGGAACAAAAGCGAGCCATCCGACACGCGCGGCAGGCCGGGGCCAAAGCGGCCAAGGAAGCCTTTTTGTTCCGCCTCGGCCCGGACGGTCTTTTCGACCTTCTTCCACTCGACGCCAAAGGGCGGGTTGGACAGCATGTAGTCAAAGCGCAGGCCGGGCAGACCGTCATCGGACAGGGTGTTGCCGAAGACGATGTTGGACACGTCCTGACCCTTGATCAGCATGTCAGCCTTGCAGATGGCGTAGGATTCCGGGTTCAGCTCTTGCCCGAACATGACGAGGGCAGACTTGTCGTTGTGCTGGGCCAGGTATTCGCCGGCGACCGACAGCATGCCACCGGTGCCTGCCGTAGGGTCGTAGATGGTGCGCACGACGCCGGGCTTGGACAGAACGTCGTCATCCTCGACGAACATCAGGTTGACCATGAGGCGGATGACTTCGCGGGGGGTGAAGTGTTCGCCGGCGGTTTCGTTGGAGAGTTCTGAAAAGCGGCGGATCAGCTCTTCGAAGATCAGGCCCATCTGGTGGTTGTCGACGCGGGCGGGGTGGAGGTCGATCTGGGTGAACTTTTCCACGACTTGGTACAGGAGGCCGGATTTGGCGAGGCGGTCAACCTGGGCGGCAAACTCGAAGCGCTCGAATATGTCGCGCACGTCGTCAGAGAAGCCTTGGACGTAGCTGAACAGGTTGGCGCCGATGTTGTCCTGGTCGCCCATCAGCTTCTTCATGTCGAGCGGGGAGGTGTTGTAGAACGACTGATCCGCCTTCTTGGCCAGGAAGGGCGCGTGGGTTCATGCCCATGGCCTCCTTGGCGACCTTCTCAGCCAGCACGGCCTCCTTGGTGGGCGCAAGGATGCAATCCAGTCGGCGCAGCACGGTCAGCGGCAGGATCACCTTGCCGTAGTCGGATTGCTTGTAGTCACCCCGCAGCAGGTCGGCGACCGACCAGATGAAGGACGAAAGGGCCTGTTGGTTCAACGAAAATGCTCCTGGTATGCTTTGCCAACATGGAACACATCGGAAGGTTGTTTGGCAACGGCTGGGAGCGGCCATGGCGCACATTGGGATGTCATCAGGGCAACATTCACGCTGCGGGCAGGACGGAAAGCGGAGGGGCCCGGTGCGTGCCAACCACGGCCGGCAAGCGTGGCAGGTGGCGCGGCGTGGCGGTCCAAGCTGGCGCTACGGCAGGGGGTGATTAGGGGGGATAGGGGGGTGATTTGGAAGGGATGATGAGGGAATAGTTTGGGTAGGCATTTGGTAGGTATTTGGTGGGTATCGGCGGGTCGGACAAGGGGTGGATTTTCGGTAGAGAAAGGTTGGCAAAGGCAGGTGTTTGGGTATGAACCCGAAGGAAAATTTGCCATGCAATCCCGGTTTTGCGCGGGCCCAACCCCCGTTGCAGTCGAAGTTTGGGGGCAGGCCTAATGCGGGGGATCAAAACCATGAGGGGCTTTTAGGGTGGCGCGCGCGGAAGGACCTATAGCCTGAGAAACTCCAAATGCCTTGCCCGCCAAGTCCGGCCACTCGTTGTGTTGTTCCGATTGCCGGGCGATGTAGTCCACCCAAGCCAGAGCGCCGGAAAGGAGGCTTTGGCCGTAGATAAGCTTTACCTGCCAGCCCTTGCAGCTCGACTCTGCCATCACGTTCTCATCGAACCGACCAGGGGCGGTGGAGGCGGGACTGCCACAAATCCGCTCCAACATGGCGACCAGAAAGAGAAGATGCTTGGGATACCGGAGACAGCAATGCAGGCCGATGTGCGTGTGACTCCCCATCCTGCGTCCTATGTCACGCCCCCAGATCGCCACGAACGGTGCGCCCGGTGCGGTTTGGGGCCGACACCGGGAAAGCTCGGATCTGAGGTAGGATTCCCTGGCGGCTTCTTCCCGGTCAAGGCAGTTTCCAGCGTTGCAATCACCGGCTTGGATCAGCGCGGTCCAGTTGATGGTGATGGCGAGGTTCAGGGGCCATGCCATTTGGTATGCGAAGCGGGTGGCTGCCTCGAAGTTGCTCAGACGGTCCTTCACGACACGGCGGCGTTCTCGGGCCTGAGGGGTGTGCTGCCGCGCCTTCGGCTTGGCGGTAGTGATGGTGGCTACGAGGTTGTGGCCGGCCGCATCGACGGCGTCTGGTTGGGTTGACGCTGGCAGAAGAGAAACAGTTTTCTGGCATACTATAGGAAGGGCCAGTTCGCTGGCATCCAGCCCCCCTTGAAACCTTGGTGAGTCGGCAAGCAAAAGCTGCTTTTTCGTCGTGAGTTTTCCCACGACGATTTCACTCTGAAATCTGGCGGACAGAGGCGTCTTGGCAGACCGACGCCAACCGTGCGTGCAAAGGTATTAGGTCAAGGCCGAAGTGCCGATGATCTCCTTGGAAGCGCAAGAAGACCATTGCGAGACGCCGATTGCGGAACCCCAAGGCTGAACAACTGGCGGCATGGGCCAGCGGCCGCAGTTGATCACGCACTGGGGGCGGCCTCGAAAAGGGCGCGAATGTCTTCGGCCCTCCATACCGTTGTGCGAGGACCAAGCTTCATCGACTTAGGGAACCGACCATCCTTCACGCCCTGCCACCACGTGGATGGCGAAACAGGGATAGGCCCAACGGGAGCCAGAATGGACTTGAGCCGGACGTAACCGGTAGTGGGGAAGGTGGGGGACATGGATGCTTGCCTCGGTGCGCTGTTGACCGATGCAGTATTTCCACGTCCGACTGGTGCTCAGGCCGAAGAGGGGGCCAAAAAATTGCCGAACAGTAAGTCTATGTAATCGTGTAGAAATGAGTATGATGTTCGCCCTATTTCACTGTTGTTCGGGGTATGACTACTTGGGCAGGAAGCTTGCCCCAAGCCTAAGGAACTTCAAGATCGTCTCTTCGCTGATTTCGAGCCCCTGCTGGTCGGCAATGTTCTTGAGCTTGGCTGGCGCGTGTCCGCGCTGACTGTGTGGCTGGAATCCGTATCGGTCGATCGCGATGGCCGTTAGCAGCCGGGCAACACTGTTAAGTTCGCGGCGATGAACGCTCGGGCCCTGCCGGCCTCCTGAGACTTCACGCGTCGCCACGGCTTCAAATCGCTTCAGGAACACCTTTCGGAATTTCTCCGGAACCTCAAGATCCACCTCTTGAATCCAGTCTGTAAGCTCCATTGTCTGGATTGCGACCTCGCCAGTCGTCTGGGGGTCGAACCTTCGGCGCAGCACCTCGTATCGACGCCCGATAAAGCGGCCGACGTGCCAGCTGCGAATCGCTGGATCAAACTCATCCTTTGAAAATTTGCGTAGTTCCGCCTCCGAAAAAGTGGTTGGCGGAACCCCCAGCGTCAAGCAGACGGCTTCGTCGAGGTTCAGGTAGGCCATCGTCGCCCAGTGACGAAAATTGGCTTGAAAATCCAAATGACCGAGACCGCCCTGAAACCAAGGCTGCTTTCGAAGATCCAAGGCGAGCATGATGGACGGTGCCATGGTCGACCTCGCCAGTGCCGTTACCCCGCGTCCTGATGGGGCGAAGCCTTCACCCAGTTCCAGGTCCGACATGGCGCCCATCGCTTCGCGTGCCTGTAGTGTAATCCTTCTTGCGTAGTCATCGCACCATTTTGCATGTTTTTCGTCACGGGGGCCTATGGTCGCAAACGTCCGCGCCGACAAATATCTCTCCACAAGAAGCGTTCTGGATAAGGTTCTTTCAATGAATGCTTCTCGCGAAAGGTCAAGCACTGGGGGCCATCCGATCGCTGTCTCTTCGTTGGGCATCCAAAAAATCGGCCCACCAATCCGCAAGTCGGATTCTTTGATCCCAATGCTCGCCCCGCGCGTAAGCCCGACGCACGGTGTCTTCGTCGACGTGGGCGAGGGCGCGTTCGATGGCGTCTGAGTGCCAAAGGCCACTTTCATTGGCCAGCGTAGAGAACGTTGCGCGGAAGCCGTGGGCGGTCACCTCCTCGCCGGTATAGCCCATCGTCCGGAGCGCGGCGTTCATAGTGTTTTCGCTCATGGTTCGCGTCACGGAGCGGATGCTGGGAAGGAGGTATTCTCCTGACCCTGTCAACAGTCGCAGCTCTTCCAGCAATGCCACGGCTTGGGCTGGCAGGGGCACTTGATGCGGGCGGCGCATCTTCATGCGTTCGGCCGGAATCGACCATATCCTGGTCGTCATGTCGAACTCCGGCCATTTGGCGGCCCGTAGCTCTCCGGGGCGCTGAACGAGGATCATGTGGATGGACAGCCCCAGCCGGGTGGCCGTCTGGCCGCAGAACCCGTCGATGGCACGCAGCAAGCCCCCAAGCTTCTTTGGGTCGGTGATAGCGGCACGCGGCGTCACGGTGGGTTTGATCAGGGCACCTTTCAGCGCTGAGGTTGGGTCAGATTCTGCGAGTCCATTCGCGACAGCATACCTGAAAACCGCCCCAATCCTTGACCGGAGCCGTTTGGCGGATTCGTAATTTCCCTTCGCTTCGACCTTGTGGAGGCACGCCATGATCATCTGGGACGTTATGTCGGTGATAGGCTTCTTGCCGAAGCTGTTTATGGCCATACCGAGCAGCCATTCGGTCTTTATTTGAGTAGCGGCTGCCTTGCCTTCAGCCGCCTCCTTGGCAATGAAATCTTGGGCCAATGCTTCAAATGTATTGCCGCGACGCGCACGATCTTGGCTCTTCTGGTCCTGCTTAGCCACGCCGGGATCTTGTCCGGCGGCTAGCAAAGACCGCGCCTCGTCTCGCTTTGCCCGGGCCTGTGCCAGCGTCACGTCAGGGTAGATGCCGATGGACAGAAGCTTCTCTTTGCCGTCGATCCTATACTTGAAGCGCCACAGCCGTGATCCGGTCGGCTTCACCGTAACGGAAAGGCCGTCGAAATCGGAAACCTTGTACTGCTTGTCTTTGGGCTTGAGCGCTCTGACGGCTGCATCGGATAATGGCATGCTGGGGGTATCGCTTTTTCAGGGTTTCCCCGGTACCCCCAGCGATACCCCCAAAGCGGGGGTATCGTAACGGATTACATCGGACAAACGGGACAAGTGAAACCCTTGTAGTACAAGGATTTTCACATGTCATTAGACGTTTTCGGAGAACATAATGGTGCCGCTGAAGAGACTCGAACTCCCGACCCCATCATTACGAATGACGTGCTCTACCAGCTGAGCTACAGCGGCACTTTCTGGTTCAGCTTCTACTATGGCCCGGCAAAACTTAAGTCAACCCCGCAAGGCGCTGGCTTCGGGGCGTTTTGGCGTGCCATTCCTTGAAGGCTCTGGCGGTGTGCCCTCAGTTCGCACGGCGGCCAATGGCTTCAAGGTCAATCGGTTCAGGTTCCGGTGGCTTGGGGGCCACCTGTGGCTTTGGCGCGCCAACGATGACGGGCAGCAATTCCGCACCCGTAGCGCTTGCCCCACGGGTTTCGATGGGTTCGCGCCAGCTTAAGGTGTCAAAGCCCTGACAGTTTTCACAAATCGGGCCCCAGGCAGAGTGGACGGCCTGGCACTTGTCACAACACCATTGCGGGCCGCGGGGTGCGATCAGGGCCTTGGACAGCCAGGCGCGCACGGTGGCGTCATCGCCGCCCTCGCCCCGTTCAATCGCGGCCATGATGGCAAGGCCGCGCTGGGTGGGGTGACTGAACGCCAGATCACCAAGGGCACGGCGGGCGGCGGGGAAGTCTTCACCGGCGATGGACAGTTCTGCCAGCAACAGCTTGCTTTCCGCATCGTCGGGGTGGATCGCGGTCAGCAGTTTGAAGCGGCGCAGGCGGGCTTCGGGACTTTCCTCGGGCTCGATCTCGGCGAAGGCGGCGGCAAGGTCGGGGTGCGGACGGGCCTCCCATGCTTTTTTCAGGACACGGGTGGCATTCTTCTTGTCACCCTTCTGCACATAGCTGCGGGCGGCCATCGTGGCGGCAGGGATCAGGTCAGGCGACAGTTTGTTGGCTGCAATGGCGGCTTCGCGGGCCTCGATTGTAGACGCCTCGTCCATCACGACCTTGGCCTCTTGCAAAGCCATGACGGCATCGCGGCGGCGGTAAACATCACGCGGCAAGGCTCCGGATTTGTTCTGTGCGGTCAGGGTGGCGCGCGCGCCTTTCCAGTCGGCGGCACCGGATTGCAGTTTCAGCAGGATATCTTGCGATTCCGCATGGCGCGGCTTCAGTTCAAAAGCTTTTTCGGCCAGCTTCAAGGCGGTTTCGGTGTCGCCCTCCAGCAGCTTTTGCTTCAACAGGCCGCGGATCCCGACGAAACGGGTGCGCGGATCGACCAGCATGGCTTTGTAAGCGGCCTCGGCCCGCTGGCTGTCACCGACCACCTCGGCGGCTTGTGCCATCAGAAGGTTGGTCAGTTCGGGGCGGTCAAGATAGCCTTCCGCCCGTTGCGCCTTGATCAGGGCAAGACGGCCCTCACCGGCGGCCAAAGCCATCATGCCATCGGTCAAAGCCTGAAAGCCGCGCCGTTCACGGTCGCGGTCAAGATAGCGAGAGATCGCGGTTTCATCGCCGTTGAAAAAGCGCAGAACAGCGACCAGAAGCCCCAGCACCTTCAGCACCAGCCAGACGGCCAGCATCAGGACCAGGATCGCGATCACCAGTTGCAGGGGGCGCAGGCTGAACTCCCACCCGGCGAAGGCAAGGCGCATGACGCTGTCGGCCTGAAGCAGCACGACGGCGGCAAAGGTCAAAGCCAGAAAGACCACGACAAAGAACAGGATGCGGAACAGGGAAGAAAGCATGATTTATCCCGCCTGTGCCATAAGAGCCTGAACCGCCGCCTCGGCATCCAGCCGAAGTTGCGCCCGCGCCTGCCAGTCGGACAAGGCTGCAATGCCCTCTGGCGGCAGCGAGGCGATTTCTTTCAGGGCCGTGGGCAGATCGCCTTTCGCAGTGGCCTCTTCGGCGCGCGACAGCACGGCGTCAGGGTCAGTGCCTTGTCGCGGGGCCAAAGAGCGGGCGCCGGTCTGGCTGCGCAGGAAATTCGCCACACGGTCAGTCCACGTCGCCCCCATGTTGGCGCGCAGGGCGGCTTCCAGCGCGGTCCGGGCCGCACCGGGGAAATCAGCTTGCAAACCTTGCAAGGTTGGCAGACCAGAGCCTGCATGATCGGTCAAAACGGCGGGCAGAGTGGCCCCGGTCAGGTCGGCAAGCGCAGCCCCGTAAGGTGTGCCACTGTCCAGCGCGGCCGCAATCTGCCGCACCGCCTCGCGTGAAAGGGCGACGGCAGCACTTGCCTTGGCGGTTTGCTCGATTGTGGCAAGTCTTGCTTCGGTTTCCTTCACTTTGGCATCAAGGCTGGCCTGCACGGCGGGCGAAACCGTTGCGGCACCGTTGGCCTTCATGGCCTCGACGTCGGCACGAAGTTGCGCCATGGCCGCCGGGTCTGCGCTGGCACCAGCCGGTCGGGCCTCCAACACCGCAATGCGCGCTTCAAGTGCTGCGGTGTCAACGGCGGCAGGTGCGGTTGGCGCCGGGGCCTGTTCCAGCGCTACAATACGGTCCGCCAGTTTGGCAGAGTTCAGCCTTTGGCCAAGTTCCAGCACCTGGGTCTTCAGCGCATCGACCTGCCCGATTTCCGCCGTCAACTGGGCCTGTAGCCCCGAAGTATTGCCGATCGGCCAGCCGTTCGGCACCAGTTGCGCCGCGCCATATCCGACCAATGCCGCCAGAACGCCGCCCAAGACCGGCAACAGTGTCAAGCGGCCCCGCGCAGGCTTTGCGGTCTTCTGTGCCGCCTGATCCGATACCACAAGGGGCGCGGCATCGACTTTGGGGTCTGGCATCGGGTCTGGTTTGATCTGAGCTTTGATCTCTGCGGTGCCCGTCCCCGTGTCATCCGTCTCGGC
The DNA here is from genome assembly GCA_043721775.1 of Rhodobacterales bacterium. Classification (GTDB taxonomy): domain Bacteria; phylum Pseudomonadota; class Alphaproteobacteria; order Rhodobacterales; family Rhodobacteraceae; genus Stagnihabitans. The sequence goes on along the minus strand of JAYSQA010000345.1, from coordinate 63,771 downwards.
CATGGTCGATCCTTCCGTTCAGCGCGTCACTGCCAAGGTAATGCTGCAACACGCATTTATTCAAGCGTCCTGCCCTGCGGCCAAATGCTGGATCACAGCCTCGGCCATGCTTTCGGCGGTTGGCTGGGCAGCGACGATCACCTTGTCGGACCACGGGCACGCAACATCGGCAACGGCGCGGCTTATCGCTATCACGCAAAGGCGGGCGGTTGCTGTGATACGTTGACACTCTGCGCCGAAGATTTCAGCACTTCGCGGGGAAAACAGCGGGACAACGACGGAATTGGTCGTTTGCAGCAACGCAATCGCCTCAGCCGTCAGGGGCTGCGCCTCTTGCGCATAAACCACGGCCTCATCGGTTTGGATGCCGTTGGCCGAAAGCCGCTTAGCAAGGTCGCCCTGCGTCTCACGCCCGCGCAAGTGCAACAGCGGAACCTTGGGATGCGAGAGAATCAGTGCCAGCATCGCCTCGGCATCGCCCTGTGCCGAGTGCGGTGCAAAGCCTGCCAGACGCGCCGCTTGGGCCGTACGATCGCCGACACAGAAGGCAAAATCTGGCAGAAGCGGCTTCATGCGGCCCGCCGCCTTTGCCCCGGTTTCCGATGACAGGATTATTCCGGCCCACGATTTCACCGGCAAGACCGGGTCCAGAAAGACCGGCGCGATCAGTGGTGCTTTGACCACGCGCAGCCCGGCACTGCTTTCCAGCAGACTGTCGGCGAACCGGGCCGATTGCGCGGCAGGTCTGATCAGCAGAACAACAGGCGCGGCGCCGGGGGGGAAGGATTGTGCGGCCATGCCCAAGGTGTTACCTCGGCAGGGCTTCTGGGGCAATCGTGATGGGTCGATGAACGGGACAATCACATTTCTAGGCATTGAAAGCAGCTGCGATGATACCGCGGCTGCCGTGGTGCGGCGCCTGCCCGACGGGCAAGGCGTGGTGCTAAGCTCCGAGGTTGAGGGCCAGTTCGCCTTGCACGCCGCCTTTGGGGGCGTTGTCCCCGAAATTGCCGCCCGCGCCCATGTCGAACGGCTGGATCATTGTGTAGAGCGGGCTTTGGCGGCGGCAGGATTGACGCTGGCTGATATGAATGCGGTGGCCGTCACCTCTGGCCCCGGACTGATCGGCGGGGTGCTGTCGGGGGTGATGCTGGCCAAGGGGATTTCGGCAGCAACCGGGTTGCCGCTTTTCGGTGTGAACCATCTGGCGGGTCACGCGCTGACGCCCCGGCTGACCGATGGGCTGGCCTTTCCCTATCTGATGCTTCTGGTGTCAGGCGGGCACTGCCAGTTCCTGATCGTGCGCGGGCCAGACCAGTTCCAGCGCCTTGGCGGCACAATAGACGATGCCCCGGGTGAGGCGTTTGACAAGGTTGCCAAGCTGCTGGCCCTGCCGCAACCCGGCGGCCCGTGGGTCGAGGCAGAGGCGTTCAAGGGCTGCCCCAAGCGCTTTGCCCTGCCCCGGCCTTTGCTGGACAGGCCGGGCTGCGACATGTCTTTTTCGGGCTTGAAGACCGCTGTTCTGCGGGCGCGCGATGGCGTGATTGCGGAAAAGGGCGGGCTAACCGTGCAAGACCGCGCCGACCTTTGCGCTGGCTTTCAGGCGGCGGTGGCGGCGGTTCTGTCTGAAAAAACGCGCCGCGCTTTGCAGATTTATCTGGCAGAGGCACCCGCCAGTCCTGCCTTTGCGGTGGCCGGAGGGGTGGCTGCCAATACCGTGCTTCGCGCCACGTTAGAGACGGTTTGTGCCCAGTTGGGTGTGACGTTCACCGCCCCGCCGCTGAAGCTTTGCACCGACAACGCGGCGATGATTGCCTGGGCCGGGATCGAGCGTCATCTGATCGGCGCGGCACCTGACAGCGACCTGACCGCCCGACCGCGCTGGCCGCTTGACAGCAATGCCGCCCCGATGATCGGGTCCGGCAAAAAGGGGGCCAAGGCATGATCGGCGTGGCGGGGGCCGGGGCGTTCGGCACCGCCTTGGCAGTGGCCTTGGCGCGTGAAGGCCGTACTGTCAGGCTTTGGGCGCGGGATGCGGGCCACGTCGCCGACATGGCGCTGACACGGGCGAATGAAAGCCGGTTGCCGGGGGTTGGCTTGCCCGAAACAGTCTCTGTCACCGCAGATATCACCGATCTGGACGGTGCAGAGGCGCTGTTGCTGGCCTTGCCGACGCAGGCTTTGGCGGCGTTCCTGGCGCGGCATGGCGCGGGCCTGAACGGCACTGCTTTGGTCGCCTGCTGCAAGGGGGTTGATCTGGCCAGCCTGCGCGGACCGACCGAGCTGATCGCCGACGCTTGCCCATTCAGCGCCGCCGCCATCCTGACGGGGCCCAGCTTTGCCGCTGATATTGCGCGCGGCCTGCCGACTGCCCTGACGCTTGCCTGCGCTGGCGCTGAGGTGGAGAAACTGCAACACCTGCTGTCAACGCCCACTCTGCGGCTGTACCGGACCAGCGATGCGACGGGTGCAGAGTTGGGTGGTGCTTTGAAGAATGTCATCGCCATTGCGGCGGGCGTGGTGATTGGCGCAGGCTTGGGCGAGTCCGCCCGCGCCGCCCTGATCACCCGGGGCTTTGCCGAGATGCAGCGCTTTGCTGTGCGCTTTGGTGCAAGGTCAGAGACACTTTCAGGCTTGTCCGGCCTTGGTGATCTGATCTTGACCTGCACATCAACCCAGTCGCGCAACCTGCGCTTTGGGCTGGCGCTGGGGTCTGGTCAGGCGTTCGACTTGCACACCACGGTGGAAGGGGTGGCCACCGCGCAGGCCATCCGCCGTCTGGCCCTGGCGCACCACATCGACATGCCGGTTGCCACCATGGTGGCCAGACTGATTGCCAACGATATCCCGCTGGATCAGGCCATCCGCAGCCTGATGTCCCGCCCGCTGAAAGAGGAATGACATGCGCATAGCTTTGATCTGTATCGACAAACCGAACTCTTTGGAGGTGCGGATGGCCAACCGGCCTGCGCATGTCGAACACCTGAACGCCTCGGGCGTGGTGGAACTGGCCGGGCCGTTTCTGGATGCCAACGGGGGAATGTGCGGGTCAATGATCGTGCTGTCGGTGGACAGCATGTCAGCGGCCGAGGCTTGGGTGGCGGAAGATGCCTATACCAAGGCCGGGCTGTTTTCATCCGTCGATATCCGTGAATGGAAGAAGGTGATCGGATGAACCACTGGCTGTTCAAATCCGAACCCAACGCCATCAGCTTTCAAAGCCTGTGGGACAAGCTGCCTGCGGACGAAGAATGGCACGGCATCCGCAACTATGGCGCACGCAACAACATGCGGCTGATGCAACTGGGTGAACGCGGGTTCTTCTACCACTCCAACATCGGAAAAGAGATTGTCGGCGTGGTTGAAGTCACCCGCCTGTCGCAGCACGACAGCAAGACCGATGACCCGCGCTGGGATTGTGTCAGCTTTCGCCCGGTTGCCAAGCTGGAAAAACCGGTGACGCTTGAGATGTGCAAGGTTCAGCCGGGGCTGGAAAAGATGGTGCTGATCAACAACTCCCGCCTGTCGGTGCAGCCGGTGAGCGCGGAAGAGTGGCGCATCATCTGTGGCTTGGGCGGGGTGGAGCCGTGAAATCAGTTTGCTGACGGACGGGTTGCGGCTATCATTCCGGCGAAACATGTCAGGAGGGAACCTATGCAATTTATCGCCGTTATCGTCGCCGCCGCCGTGGCCTATGGCTTCGGCGCGTTCTGGTACATCAGAATGTCAAAGCCGTGGATGGCGGCGGCCGGAATTCCGGTTGATGCCATGGGCAAACCGCAGGGCAATGGCAGCCCGTTGCCCTTTGTCATAGGCTTTGTCGCGGAACTGCTGGTGGCCGGCATGATGCGGCACATCTTTGTGATGGCGCAACTGGACACCGTGATCGAGGGGATCATGGGCGGTTTCGGAATCGGGGCGTTCCTGATCACGCCATGGGTTGCGATGAACTATGCTTTCGCCGGGCGCCCCTTCAAGCTGACGCTGATTGATGGCGTGAACAGCGTTGTCGGCTGCACGTTGATGGGGATCGTGCTGGCGATCCTTTAGGGTTCATTCGTCCTTGGCGCGAAGATGTGCCAGAAGCGCGGTCACATAGGCGCGCACGGATGCGGCGTTCAAAGTCTCAACGATATGAGTGGCGCGGGCGCGCTTTTCACCATCTGGCATCTGGCGCGACAGGATCAACTGGAACTGCGCCTCGGTCATGCCGGGGCGTGACAGGACACGCTGGCGTTGCAGCGCGGGCGGGGCGGTGACAAGAAGGGTGGCGTCCATCTCGGCCTCGGTTCCTTTTTCGAACAGCAGGGGAATGTCGAAAAGTGCTATGTCAGAGCCGATCTGAGTGCAGAAAGCCGCGCGGTCAGCAGCGACGAGGGGGTGAACGACGTCCTCAATTTGCAGCAGGGCGGCGGGGTCACGGGCGATCCAGGCTTTGAGGGCGGTGCGATCAATCCCGCCGTTTTGGCAGGCTTCTGGCCAAAGCGCGGCGATGGGGGCTGCTGCCGTGCCGCCCTTGGCGTAAAGGCGATGGACGGCGGCATCCGCATCCCAGACCGGGATGCCCTCGGCGGCGAACATCGCGGCGGTGGTTGATTTGCCCATGCCGATCGACCCGGTCAGGCCGAGTTTGAACGGCGCACTCATGCCGACAGAACGGCGGCGCGTGTGGCTTCGTCGACCTCGGGGCGGTGGTTGAACCAACGCTCGAACCCAGGTGCAGCCTGGTGCAGCAGCATACCAAGACCATCGACGATATGGGCGCCGCGGGCCTTGGCCTCTGTCAGAAAGGGCGTCATCAGCGGGGTATAGACAAGGTCAGTGGCCACGGCGCCAATTCCCAAGCGGCCAAGCGGCAGGCGCAGATCGGGCTTGCCGGTCATGCCCAGAGACGTGGAGTTGACCACAAGCGCCGCACCTTCCAGCATGTCACCGGCATGGACCCAGTCATAGACGACAAGCTTGGCACCAAGATCGTTTCGAAGCGACTCGGCCCGCAGGCGGGTGCGGTTGGCAATGCGGATTTCCGGGACGCCAACCTCGATCAGGGCGGCGATGACGGCGCGGGCGGCACCGCCAGCCCCGAACAGCGCGACGGGGCCACCGTGCGGCTGCCAGTGCGGCGCGTGCTGGCGCAGGTTGGCCATGAAGCCAGCGCCGTCGGTATTGTCAGCATGGATCTTGCCATCCTTGCGGAAGATCAGCGTGTTGGCAGCGCCGATCAGGGCGGCGCGGTCAGTCACCACATCGGCCAGCTTGAGGACGGTTTCCTTGTGCGGAATGGTGACGTTGATGCCGACAAAGCCCAGCTTCGGCAGAAACTTCAAAGCCTCGGCCAGATCGGCGGGGCTGATGTCCATCGGGATGTAGTGGCCTTTGATGCCGTAGCGTTTCAGCCAGTGCCCGTGCAGCGCAGGCGACCGGCTGTGGGCTACGGGATGGCCTATCACGCCAGCCAGGGGGATGCGGGGCAGATCGGTCACGACGGGATGAAACCTCGCAAGGACAGGTAGGTAAGAAGGGGAAGCAGGGGCAGGCCCAGAATGGTAAAGTAGTCGCCTTCGATGGCTGAGAAAAGCCTGATCCCTTCGGATTCCAGCTGATAAGCGCCGACAGACTGGCTGACCTCGGGCCAGGTGCGGTCAAGATAGGCGTCAAGATAGGCGGGCGAGGCTTGCCGCATCGTCAGGCGGGCCGTTCCGACATGACGCCAGACCGGTTCACCTTTGTCATAAAGCACAAGGGCGGAAAGCAGTTGATGGGTGTGGCCTGAAAGGTCCTCAAGCTGTTGGCGGGCCTCGGTCTTGCCGATTGGTTTGGCGAAGATACGCGGGCCAAGGGCAAGGATCTGATCACAGCCAAGCACAAGCGCCATGGGGTAGCGCTGGGCAAGCTTCAGTGCCTTCGCTTCGGCCAGGGCGTCGGCAATATCACGCGGGCTGGCCTCTTCGGCCTGGAGTGCGGCGCGCAGGGCGTCTTCGTCGATGCGGGCGGGGTGTGGTTCAACCGCCAGCCCGGCGTTGCGCAGCAGGGTCAACCTGATGGAAGATTGCGAGGCGAGGAGGAGCAGGGTCATGCATTTACCTTGGGGGCGGCTCTGTGGACAATGCTGGTTTGTTCTTGCGATGAAAAGGGGGCTTGGGACGGGAGGGTGAAGTTTCACCCCGAACCGGGTGAGAACGAAAAGTGATTGTCCCCATGGGGATGACAGCTTGGGCAAGCTGGGGAGAACTACGGAAGGTGGGCCATGGGGAGATGAGGGCGGAACAGAACGTGTTCGATCAGGTCTTTGCTTTTAAACCGTTTTTTCATGGATTGACTCGGTGAACCAGCAAAACCACCCTCGATTCCTCCACAGGGTTTGCCCTGTGGGAAAAATGCGGGACGAAAGTGCGCATCCAGATATCCACGACCTCTATTACATCATCAATTCTTTCTTTATCTTATCTATAAAGAAGTAAGAGGAAGGCGATGCCGGGATTTTTGTCGGACTTTTTGTCGGAATGGTATCCGTGGATCAAGACGGCACATGTTGTCAGCGTGATTGCGTGGATGGCGGGGTTGTTCTACCTGCCGCGGCTTTATGTGTACCATGTGGAGCAGGTGCAGAAAGGCTCGGCCACGGACGTCATGTTCCAGACAATGGAGCGGCGGTTGCTGAACGGGATCATCGGGCCAGCCTCGGTCGCGGTATGGGTTCTTGGCTTATGTCTGGTGTTCACGCCGGGAATTGTGGATTGGGGCATGGTCTGGCCCTGGACCAAGGCGGCGTCGGTGCTGGTGATGACCTGGTTTCAGCATTGGCTGGGGATGCGGCGGAAGAACTTCGTGGCGGGCAGCAACACGGTAACCGGGCGTCAGTACCGCATGATGAACGAGGTGCCGACCCTGCTGATGGTGGTGATTGTGGCCTCCGTCATCGTCAAGTTCTGAAAAGGTTGACTTTAGCGGGATGCGGGGTTACTGGGCGGTCAGCGTGGCCGTCCGGTCGTAAGCGCATTCCGTTCACATTGCTGCACTGAGTCGGGGTTGGCCCGGCCATCCAAGGGTTTTCCATGACTGTAGAACATCTGAATCTTGCTGATCTTAAAGTCAAAACGCCGGCAGAATTGCTGACGATGGCCGAAGAATGGGAGATTGAGAACGCACCCTCCATGCGCAAGGGCGAGATGATGTTCTCGATCCTGAAGGAACATGCGGAAGAAGGCTGGGAAATTGGCGGCGACGGCGTTCTGGAAGTGGTGCAGGACGGCTTCGGGTTCTTGCGGTCTACTGCGGCCAACTATCTGGCGGGGCCGGATGATATTTATGTCTCACCCGATATCCTGCGCCAGTTCAGCTTGCGCACCGGCGACACGATTGAGGGCTTGATGCAGGCGCCACGTGATGGCGAGCGATATTTTTCGATTACCAAGGTGACACGGATCAATTTTGACGATCCGGAGAAGGCGCGGCACAAGGTTCTGTTCGACAACCTGACACCCTTGTATCCGGATGAACGGCTGAAGATGGAGGTTGAAGACCCAACCATCAAGGATAAGTCGGCGCGAATCATTGATCTGGTGTGCCCGATTGGCAAAGGCCAGCGCGCGCTGATCGTGGCACCGCCGCGGACCGGCAAGACGGTGCTGTTGCAGAACATCGCCAATTCCATCGCGATGAACCATCCGGAATGCTATTTGATTGTGCTGCTGATTGACGAGCGGCCCGAGGAAGTGACGGACATGCAGCGGTCTGTGAAGGGGGAGGTTGTATCTTCAACCTTCGACGAACCGGCCTCGCGGCATGTTGCGGTGGCGGAAATGGTGATTGAAAAGGCCAAGCGGCTGGTGGAACACAAGCGCGACGTGGTGATTTTGCTGGACTCGATCACGCGTCTGGGGCGGGCGTTCAACACGGTGGTGCCGTCGTCGGGCAAGGTTTTGACCGGCGGTGTGGATGCCAACGCGTTGCAACGTCCCAAGCGGTTCTTCGGGGCGGCGCGGAACATTGAAGAGGGCGGCAGCCTGACGATCATCGCAACGGCGTTGATTGATACCGGCAGTCGGATGGACGAAGTGATCTTCGAAGAGTTCAAGGGCACCGGTAACAGTGAGATTGTGCTGGATCGCAAAGTGGCTGACAAGCGGACCTTCCCGGCGATTGACATCCTGAAGTCCGGGACGCGTAAGGAAGAGCTGCTGGTTGAGAAGACCGATTTGCAGAAGACCTATGTGCTGCGCCGGATCCTCAACCCGATGGGCACCACGGATGCGATTGAATTCCTGTTGTCGAAGTTGAAGCAGACCAAGACGAACGGCGAATTCTTCGAGGCAATGAACACGTAAGAGGGCGGAATGGGCGACACGATCTTTGCCCTGGCCTCGGCGCGGGGCAAAGCCGGTGTGGCAGTGTTCCGGATCTCGGGGCCTTCGGCGCATGACGCTGTAGCGGCGTTGTGCAGCGTGCCTGAACCGCGGCGGGTAGCGCTGCGGCGGTTGGTGTGGCAGGGCGACGTGCTGGATGAGGCGCTGGTGCTGGTGTTCGACGCGGGTGCCAGCTTTACCGGGGAAGCCTCGGCTGAACTTCAGGTGCATGGCAGTCTGGCCGTTGTGAAGGCGGTGGGCCGGGCGCTGGGCGAGATGCCCGGGCTGCGCCTGGCCGATGCGGGAGAGTTCACCCGACGGGCCTTGGAAAACGGGCGGCTGGATTTGGCGCAGGTTGAGGGTTTGGCCGATCTGATTGACGCTGAGACCGAGTCGCAGCGGCGGCAGGCGATGCGGGTTTTGTCTGGGGCAATCGGGCGGCGTGCCGAGGGCTGGCGCAAAGGCTTGATTCGGGCAGGGGCGCTGATCGAAGCGACGATTGACTTTGCAGATGAGGATATCCCGGTGGATGTGACGCCGGAGGTGTTGGATCTGATCGGCAGCCTGATGGCAGACTTGCAGCGTGAAATTGCCGGAACCGGTGCCGCAGAACGGGTTCGTGACGGTTTCGAAGTGGCGATCCTTGGCGCACCAAACGTTGGAAAGTCTACACTTCTCAACGCGTTGGCGGGTCGCGAGGCTGCGATTACCTCGGAAGTGGCGGGGACGACGCGGGATGTGATTGAAGTCCGCATGGACCTTGCCGGCCTTGCTGTGACGGTGCTTGATACGGCCGGCCTGCGCGAAACGGAAGATGTGGTAGAGCGGATTGGCGTTGCGCGGGCGCTGGAACGGGCACGGGCGGCAGAGCTGCGGGTGTTTTTACTGTCCTATCCGGATGAAATGCTGATGTTGACGCCCCTGCCAGGCGACGTTGTGGTCTTGGGAAAAGCCGATCTATACCCTGCCGTTCAGGATGCCGTTCAGGATGCCGTTTCCGGGCGCACCGGGCAAGGCGTTGATGCGCTGGTGGCCCGGATCACCGACCGGCTGAGCGAAATGGCCGCGTCTGCCGGTGCCATGACCCGAGAACGGCACCGGGTTGCAATGCTGCGTGCCTTTGAGGCTTTGGAATCGGCAAGAAGTCAGGTACAGAGACCGGGCGGCGCGGTGGAACTGGTTGCAGCGGATCTGAGGCAGGCGATGCGGGCTTTGGATATGCTGGTGGGGCGGTTGGACGTGGAAAATTTGCTGGACGAAATTTTCGCCAGCTTCTGCATAGGCAAGTGAGGATGTTTCACGTGAAACATTTCGATGTGATTGTGATCGGTGGCGGGCATGCTGGCGCGGAAGCGGCGGCGGCTTCTGCGCGGATGGGTGCGCGGACAGCGCTGGTGTCGATGCGGAAGGACCGCATTGGCGTCATGTCGTGCAACCCGGCGATTGGCGGCTTGGGCAAGGGTCATCTCGTGCGCGAGATTGATGCGTTGGATGGCATCATGGGTCTTGCTGCGGATGCCGCCGGAATTCAGTTTCGCTTGCTGAACCGTCGCAAGGGTCCGGCAGTTCAGGGGCCGCGCACCCAGGCAGATCGGAGGTTGTACCGCGAGGCTATTCAGACACTTTTGTCCCGCCAGGAGGGGCTTCTTGTCATTGAAGGCGAAGTGGTCGACGTAACGCAAGGACCAGGCGGCCGGGTCACCGGAGTCGAGCTGATGGACGGATGCTTGCTGCAAGCTGGCGCTGTTGTGCTTACGGCGGGCACCTTCCTTAACGGGATCATTCATGTCGGCGATCAGCGCAAATCGGGCGGGCGTGAGGGTGACGTCGCTTCTATCCGGCTTGCGCAGCGGCTTGGCAGCCTTGGCCTTCAGCGGGGGCGGCTGAAAACCGGCACGCCCCCTCGTCTGGATGGGCGCACCATCGCGTGGGACGCTCTGGAGGAGCAACCGGGTGACGCTGATCCAGTCATGCTGTCATTCCGCAGCACGCGGCCAATAGCGCGCCAAGTTGCTTGCGGTATTACCCATACAAACGAGCGGACGCATGATATTGTCCGCGCAAATCTTGGGCGGTCGGCGATGTACGGCGGCCATATCGAGGGTGTCGGCCCGCGATACTGTCCGTCGATTGAGGATAAGGTTGTTCGATTCGCTGACAAGACCGGCCACCAGATTTTCCTTGAGCCTGAAGGCCTTGATGATCACACCGTTTATCCGAACGGCATCTCGACATCGCTGCCAGCGGAGGTTCAGTTTGAATACGTCCGCAGCATCAAGGGGCTGGAGAAGGTAGATATCCTGCAACCCGGCTACGCGATCGAGTATGATTTTTTTGATCCGTCGGCCTTGCGGTCTACCCTTGAAAGCACCTTGCCGGGGCTGTTTTTTGCCGGTCAAATCAACGGAACGACAGGTTATGAAGAGGCCGCAGCGCAGGGTTTGGTGGCGGGCGCCAACGCAGCGGCCGCAGCTTTGGGTCTGGAGGCAGTTCAGTTCTCTCGGACTGACAGCTATATTGGTGTGATGCTGGGTGACCTGATTTCTCGTGGAGTGACAGAGCCTTACCGGATGTTCACCTCGCGCGCCGAATATCGCCTGCACCTGCGCGCAGACAACGCGGATCAGCGGTTGACGGGCAAGGGGCTGGCGGCCGGTCTGGTTGGGCCGGAACGTGCCAGCTTCTTTGCCGAAAAGATGAATCGTCTTTCTGCTGCGAATGCGATTTTGGCAGAGCGTAGCTGTACCCCACAGGAATTGCTTGCCGTGGGGCTGCCGGTCAGCCGGGATGGGGCGCGTCGGAACCTTTTGCAGGTTCTGTCCGGGGCCGACGTTACCTGGGATCACATTTGCCAATTGGAACCTCGCGGCGTCGAAGTAGACCTGGATACCCGTCTCCAAGTTTGGCGCGACGCGCTTTATGCACAGTACTTGCATCGCCAGGATGCCGAAGTTGACACGCTGAATCGGAACGAACACGTCCTTATTCCTGCGGATCTGGCGTTTTCCGGTCTTCCCGGTCTGTCGAACGAACTTGCGTCAAAGCTGCAACGCAGGCGTCCGGCAAATCTGGCTGAGGCCGAGCGGATTGAGGGGATGACGCCAGCAGCACTGTTGCTTGTTCTTGCGCATTGCCGGAAATATGCTCAGACTCGGGCAGCCGGACGATGACCATTACGCAGCGGGGCGAGGCCCCGTCCTGGCTCGATGTTTCACGTGAAACACTTTCGCAGCTGGACGCCTATCTGGCGTTGGTTGAGAAGTGGCAGAATGCGATCAACTTGATTGCAAAGGGCTCTTTCCCTATGGCGTGGGAGCGGCACATACTTGATTCCGCTCAACTTTTCGCTGCCTGCCCGGATGGTGCGACCCGCTGGGCAGATCTTGGCAGCGGCGCGGGTTTTCCTGGTATTGTAATAGCGCTGCTGGCGCGCGATGTGCGCCCTGACCTTCGGGTCATCTTGGTTGAATCGGACAAGCGAAAGGCTACGTTTCTGATGCAGGCAGGACGCATTCTTGACCTTCAGCTTGCGGTCATCAGTGAACGGGCCGAGTCTTTGGCCCCCCTTATGGCTGACGTCATATCCGCACGTGCCCTCGCCCCTTTGTCAGAGCTGTGTCTGCTGACTCAGCGCCACCTCAAGCCGGGCGGCCTGGCCATCTTTCCCAAAGGCGCGCAAGCAGAGGCGGAAGTCACAGAGGCCCATCGTTTCTGGAACTTTGATGCCATTTTGGCACCAAGCCACACTGACCCAGCCGGACGCATCATAATCATGAAGAACCTGCGACATGCCTGACTTCAGCCGCGACGACGCGCCCCGCATCATAGCGATCACAAACCAAAAGGGTGGGGTTGGAAAGACAACCACTGCGATTAATCTTGCCGCCGGTCTGGTTGATCTTGGTGCCAAAGTTCTGCTGATCGACCTTGACCCGCAAGGCAATGCCTCCACCGGTCTTGGTATTCCGGCTGAGGCCAGACGCGCGACAAGCTATGACCTGCTGATTGAAGAGCGCCCCATATCAGAGGTGATTTTGCCGACGGCCATTCCCAACTTGATGATCTGCCCCGCCAACTCGGATCTTGCTTCTGCCGATATTGACCTTGTTGCCAACGAAAAACGCATCTACCTGCTGCACGATGCCCTGCGCCAACCTGCAACTGACCAGCTTGGTTTCGATTTTATCCTGATAGATTGCCCGCCGTCGCTAAGCCTGCTGACTGTCAATGCGCTGGTTGCGGCGCATTTTGTTCTGATTCCGTTGCAAGCAGAATTCTTCGCGCTTGAGGGCCTGTCGCAACTTATGCTGACGGTTCGCAAAATCCGCACCTCTGCCAACCCGAACCTGCGGATCGAAGGCGTGGTTATCACCATGTACGACGGTCGCAACCGGCTTAGCCAGCAAGTCGAAACCGACGCCCGTGCCACTTTGGGGGACTTGGTCTTCAAGACCGTCATCCCTCGCAATGTCCGCCTTAGCGAGGCACCTTCTTTTGCCATGCCGGTCTTGCAATATGACAGCGCTTCGAAGGGCAGCGAGGCCTACCGTGCCCTCTCGGCCGAGATTCTCGCGCGCCATCCCCTCCTCAGAATTCCGCAGAAGGCATAGGCTATGGACAAGAAAATGGACCGTCGTGGTTTGGGTCGGGGCCTTTCGGCGTTGCTTGCCGACGTCAATCTTGCGGAACCTGCCGGCGACAGCCCTGACGCGCCGCGCCCGCCTACACTGGTTCTGCCGGTAGAGCGGGTCCAGCCCAACCCGAACCAACCGCGCCGCGAATTCGATCCGGAGGCGTTACAGCAGCTTGCCCAATCGATTCGCCAGAAGGGCATCGTGCAGCCGCTGATCGTGCGGATTATCGGCACAGAGGGCCAGCATGAAATCGTTGCCGGAGAGCGTCGCTGGCGTGCTGCCCAGATTGCGGGCCTGCATCAGGTCCCTGTCGTCGTGCGCGAATTCACCGACGTCGAAGTTCTTGAAATTGCGATCATCGAGAACATTCAGCGCGAAGATCTCAACCCAATCGAAGAAGCGATGGCCTATCGCCAATTGATTGAGCGCTTCGGTCACACACAAGAAAAGCTGGCAGAGGCTTTGTCGCGCAGCCGCAGCCACGTTACCAATCTGCTGCGCTTGCTGACGCTGCCAGACTCGGTCCAGGATATGCTGCGCAAAGGCGATCTGACGTCTGGCCACGCCCGCGCGTTGATCACCGCTCCCAATCCGGCCGTTCTGGCCGCCCAGGTGGTCCGTCGCGGGCTTTCGGTGCGTGAGACGGAAAAACTGGCCCAGACGGCTGGCACCAAGCAGCCGCGCACCGGTGGCAAGTTGGAAAAGGATGCCGACACCCGCGCGATTGAAGCTGATCTTTCCGCCAACTTGCGCATGACCGTCCGCATCGAACATCGCGGCATGGACGAGGGTGGCGTTCTTAGCATCAGTTATCGCACGTTGGAGGATTTGGATTTGCTTTGCGATGTCTTGTCCAAGATCCCGCGTGATATGATGCCGGACCGCACCTTTTAGGTGCCCCGCCTAGACCAGCAAGTCCCGCAAAATCGCGTTCAGCAGCAAGCGCCCGGTCGGCGTTGTGCTGACTCGTCGTTTGGCGATGTGCAAAAACCCCGCCTCAACCAGCTCTGCAAGCTTCGCCACCGGCAGGCAATGGCCGGATATGTCTTGGAATCGGTCCATGTCGCTGCCTTCACGCAACCGCAGCGACATCAGCAGATATTCGGCCGCCCGATCACCAGCAACGCTGGTGCCGCGCGGCATCTCCCCCCGCTCCCCCCGCTCCACCCGTTGCAACCAGTCTCCCGGCGCCTTGGGGGCTTCCGTCTCCCAGCGCGTTCCGCCCAATGTCAGCCGCCCATGCGCGCCTGGCCCAATCCCCGCGTAATCACCCAGCCGCCAATAGATCAGATTGTGTCGCGATTCCTGCCCGCTTTTCGCATGGTTAGAGACTTCGTAGCCCGGAAGCCCTGCCGCCTCGCACATATCCTGCGTCATCAGGAACATATCTGACGACAGGTCCTCATCCGGCAATCCGCGTAATTGGCCCAAGGCATGCCGCGCCCCAAAAACGGTCCCGTCTTCAATCGTCAACTGGTACAGCGACAGATGCGTCGGCTCCATCGCCAGCGCCTCGCGCAACTCTGTCTGCCATGCCGCCTGGCTTTGGTCCTGACGCGAGTAGATCAGATCGAAACTCACCCGGCCAAAGGTAGTCCGCGCAATTTCATAGGCCGCCTTCGCCTCCGCCACACTGTGCATGCGCCCAAGTCGCCGCAAATCAGCGTCGTTCATCGCCTGGATTCCGATTGAGACGCGATTGACCCCGGCATCTCGATAACCAACAAACCGCCCCGCCTCGACCGAGGATGGATTGGCCTCCATCGTGATTTCGATGTCATTGGCCACCGTCCAGGTGCGACGCACCGCGTCCAGAATGGCAGCCACCAGTTCCGGTTCCATCAGCGAGGGTGTCCCGCCGCCAAAGAAAACCGAGTTGAGAACGCGGCCCTTGGTTTCAGCCCCAACCCGGGCGATCTCGGCAAGATAGGCGGTCTGCCAGCGTTTCTGGTCAATATGCGCCGCCACATGGCTGTTGAAATCGCAGTATGGGCATTTTGACTGGCAGAACGGCCAGTGCAGGTACAGGCCAAAGCCGCCGTTGTGCCAATCTTCCATCAAGCCAAGCCCTTCTTCGTCACCCTTTGAAAGCCGTGACTTCAATTTCGACTTTCATTTCGGGCCGGATCAGCCCCGCAATCACCATAGTTGCCGCCGGCCTGATCGCGCCTAACGCAGTCCCCAGCACGGGAACAAGGCCGTCAACCAAAGCTGCGTCCGCCACAGTGTACTGAACGCGTACGATATCACCCATTTCGAAGCCACCCTGCGCCAAAACGTCTGCGATTGTCGCAAAGCAATTGCGCGCCTGATCAGCAATGCCATCGGGTATCGTCATGGTGGCATAGTCATATCCCGTAACGCCCGACACAAAGCACCAACCGCCCTTCACGACCGCGCGGCTATACCCCATCGTCGCTTCAAACGGTGACCCGGTTGAGATAAGTTTCACGTGAAACATTCCTTCATCAGTTTGCTAAAAGCATCCGCCCGGTGGCTGATCCGGTTCTTGATCGCCTCATCCATCTCGCCAAACGTCTCCTCATAGCCATCCGGTACAAAGATCGGATCATAGCCATGCCCGAGGGTCCCTCGGCCGGGCCACACAATCTGCCCGGCGACGCGCCCTTCAAACACCCGCTCTTCTCCACTCGGCCGCACCAGCGCCAAGGTGCAGCAAAACGCCGCAACCCTCGGTGCCCTGGCCCGCACGCCTTCCAGCAGCCCCCAGGTTTTTGCCATGGCCCGGCCAAAGTCGCGCCCGTGCGCGCCCTCCGCCCAATCCGCAGTGTAAATCCCCGGCGCCCCACCCAGCGCCTCCACCATCAGCCCCGAGTCATCGGCCAAAGTCACCAATCCAGATCCCTGCGCTCCAGCCCTCGCCTTCAGCAGCGCGTTCCCGGCAAAGCTTCGTTCGGTCTCCTCCGGCTCTGCCAACCCAAACGCGGCCAAACCCATCACGGACACCCCAAAAGGCGATAACAGAGCCGAAATCTCCGCCATCTTCCCCTTGTTCCCAGTCGCCACCAGCAATTTTTCTCCCGCCAGAATCCGCATCAGCCGACCGCCGCCTTTTGCGCCGCTACCAAAGCCTTGACCCCAGTCTCCGCCAGATCCAGCAACTTCCCCATCTCATCGCGAGAGAAGGTCGCCCCCTCCGCTGACATCTGCACCTCAATCATCCGGCCCCGCCCGGTTATGACGAAATTCCCATCCGTCCCGGCGACTGAATCCTCCGCATAGTCCAGATCCAGCACCTCCTGCCCGGCATAAACCCCGCAGGAAATCGCTGCGACATGGTCGATCATCGGATCACTGATGATCGTGCCCACCTTCAGCAGCTTGTTCATCGCCAACCGCAGCGCCACCCAGCCCCCCGTGATCGAGGCGCACCTTGTTCCGCCGTCCGCCTGGATCACATCGCAATCCACCACAATCTGCCGCTCCCCCAGTGCTGACCGGTCCACGCCAGCCCGCAACGCCCGCCCGATCAGCCGCTGAATCTCCTGCGTCCGCCCCGATTGCTTGCCCATCGCGGCCTCCCGCTTGGTCCGGCTTCCGGTCGCGCGCGGCAGCATCCCATATTCCGCCGTCACCCAGCCAAGCCCGGTGCCCTTCAGAAAACCAGGCGGCTTGTCTTCGATGGTGGCCGAGCACAGCACATGCGTCTCCCCCATCTTGATCAGACACGAGCCCTCAGCGTGCTTCATCACCCCGGCCTCAATCGAAACCGCCCGCAATTCATTCAATTTCCGGCCA
Organism: Rhodobacterales bacterium; assembly: GCA_043721775.1. Lineage (GTDB taxonomy): Bacteria > Pseudomonadota > Alphaproteobacteria > Rhodobacterales > Rhodobacteraceae > Stagnihabitans. The sequence continues at coordinate 47,033 of JAYSQA010000345.1, read as the reverse complement.
GAGGGACGCATGTTCGCACCTTTTGCTGCATCAATATTCAAAGTCCAGATATGATGCAGCGCCGCCTTGACGCAACCCCGATTGACGGCCCGCCCCCAGCGTCCCTACATAGGGCAATGGCCGATAGATCTTCGATCCTCTCCGAAATGAACGACCGCTCCCGCGAAGTCTTCCGCCGTGTGGTCGAATCCTACCTGTCCTCCGGTGATCCGGTCGGTTCCCGCACCCTCACCCGCTCGATGACCGAAAAGCTGTCCGCCGCCACCATCCGCAACACCATGCAAGACCTGGAATACCTCGGGCTTCTCGACAGCCCCCACGTCTCCGCCGGCCGCATCCCCACCCAACTTGGCCTGCGCATGTTCGTCGACGGCCTGATGGAGGTCGGCACCATAGACTCCGCCGACCGCGCCAAAATCGAATCCTCGGTCGAACGGGACGAGCCTGACGTCACCTCCCTGCTCGATCAGGTCGGCAGCGTTCTGTCCGGCATCACCCGCTCCGCCTCCCTCGTGCTGGCCCCGAAGCAAGAAACCGCCATCCGCCACATTGAATTCGTCAGCCTCTCGTCCGAGCGCGCCCTCGTCGTCCTCGTCTTTGTCGATGGCCACGTCGAAAACCGCGTCTTCACGCCGCCCCCCGGTCAAACCCCGTCCTCGATGCGAGAGGCCGCCAACTTCCTCAATGCCATCGCCGAAGGCCGCCGCCTCTCCGAACTCCGCCCCCTCATCGCCGCGCAAATTGCCCTGAACCGCCAACAAATTGACACCCTCGCCCAGGACCTCGTCGAACGTGGCCTCGCCCTCTGGGAAAACGCCGGTGAACGGGGAGAGCGTCTGATCGTCCGCGGTCAGGCCAACCTGATCGAGGCCGGCACCGAATCCCTCAACCTCGACCGGATCCGCACCCTGTTCGATGACCTTGAACGCAAGCGCGATATCGCCGATTTTCTGGAAATGACCGAGACCGGCGAAGGTGTCCGCATTTTTATCGGCTCCGAGAACAAGCTTTTCTCACTTTCGGGTTCCACTCTCGTCGTTTCTCCCTATATGAACACCGACCGTAAGATCATTGGCGCCATCGGCGTCATCGGCCCGACCCGTCTGAATTACGGGCGGATCGTCCCGATCGTGGATTATACCGCCCAACTGGTGGGCCGCATGGTCTCTGGTCGGGGAAAAGGGTGAAGTAAAAGGGTGAATGACATGGCAGACGACAAATCCGGTCCGGCAGAGATCGACCTGAAAGAACTCGAAACCTTCATGGAAAGCGAAGAACTGGCCGCCGCCAAGGCCGAAAAGGAAGAGATGCGCGATCGTTACATGCGCGCCCTTGCCGATGCCGAAAATGCCCGCAAGCGCAGCGAGCGTGATCGGCGCGAGGCTGAACAATACGGCTCCACCCGCCTCGCCCGCGATCTTCTGCCCGTCTTCGACAACCTGAAGCGCGCCATCCTCGCCGTCCCGGACGAGCTGCGCACCCAGGCCTCCGCCCTGATGGAAGGCGTTGACCTGACCCTGCGCGAGCTTACCTCTGTGATGACCAAACACGGCGTCAAACCGATCAGCCCGCAAAACGGCGACGTCTTCGATGCCCAAACCATGCAGTCAATGTTCGAGGCCCCCCTTCCCGGCACCAAAGCCGGCACCATCATCCAGATGATGACCGAGGGTTTCATGCTCCACGACCGCCTCCTGCGCCCCGCGCAGGTCGGCGTCTCGTCCAACACGCAAGGCTAAGGTAGGGTGGGGTTAACCCCACCTTACCTGTCCAGCATTGCAGGTCGGGGCGTGCCCCGACTAGCCCTGCCTACGTCACCAACCCCTTCAACTCATAAATCAACTGCAACGCGTCCTTAGGTGACAAATCATCCGGACTGATCTCCCGCATCCGCGCCTCAACGGCTGAAGCCACCACTCGCGCCGCGGGCTCTACCCTGACGGCCCGAAACAACGGCAGATCATCAATCAGCGCCCGCTGCCCCGGCCGCTCCCTGTCGCCCTTCTCCAGCGCCTCCAGCACCACCTTGGCCCGCTCGATCACCGCATGCGGCAGCCCGGCCAGCTTGGCGACCTGCACCCCATAACTCCGGTCCGCCGCCCCCTCCCGCACCTCATGCAGGAAGATCACATCGCCCTCCCATTCCTTCACCGTCACCGTCGCATTCTTCACACCTGAAAGCTTTCCCGCCAAAGCCGTCATCTCGTGATAGTGCGTGGCAAACAAAGCACGACAGCGGTTGACGTCGTGTAAATTTTCCAGCGTCGCCCAGGCAATACTCAACCCGTCATAGGTCGCCGTCCCGCGTCCAATCTCATCCAGAATGACCAGCGCCCGATCATCCGCCTGATTCAAGATCGCCGCCGTCTCTACCATCTCCACCATGAACGTGGACCGCCCCCGCGCCAGATCATCCGCCGCCCCCACCCGGCTGAACAGCTGGCTCACCACCCCAACCCGCGCATATCGCGCCGGCACATAACTCCCCATCTGCGCCAACAGTGCAATCACCGCATTCTGCCGCAAAAACGTGGACTTACCGGCCATATTCGGCCCCGTCAGCAACCAAATCGCCGGAGTGCCCGCCTCCGTCAGCCGACAATCGTTCGGCACAAACGCCACCCCTTGCCGCTTCAGGCTACGCTCAACCACCGGATGCCGCCCGCCCAACACATCAAACGCCCGGCTGTCATCCACCACCGGCGCCACCCAATCCTCCGCCACCGCCAAATCCGCCAGAGCCGCAGCCAAATCCAACTCCGCCAGCCCCCTGGCGGCCGCCGCAATCGCCGCCGCCCTTGCCAGAACCTGCCCCCTCAAAGCATCAAAATGCGCTTTCTCCTGCTCCAACGCCAAATTCCCGGCGTTCAGAATCCGCGTCTCCATCTCGCCCAACTCAACCGTGGAAAACCGCATCACATTCGCATTGGTCTGCCGATGAATGAACCGCCCTCCCTTCAGCTTCTCTGCATGAATGGAAGTGACCTCGATAAAATACCCCAACACATTGTTATGCTTGATTTTCAGCGACAAAACCCCAGTCTCGGAAATAAATTCCGCCTGCATATCCCCCACAACCGCCCGCCCCTCATCCCGCAACCGCCGCGTCGCATCCAGCTCCGGGTCATGCCCAGACGCCACATATCCCCCATCCCGCACCATCAACGGCGGTTCCGCCACCAACGCCCGGTCCAGCAACTCCACCAAATCCTCTTGCCCCCGCAACGCCGCACAAGCCGTAACCAACCCCTCCGGCGCCCCGACCAGCTCAATCCGCGAAGCCTGCGCCAGCCCCGCCCGTATCGCCGCCAAATCCCGCGGCCCGCCGCGCTCCAACGCCAGCCGAGACAGCGCCCGGTCCATATCCGGCACCATCCGCAACGCCGCCCGCAACTCATGCCGCGCCAAACCCTCGACCAGCCACCGCACCCCCTCCAACCTTCCGCCAATAACCCCCAGATCCCGCGAGGGACTGCTCAACCTCACCTCCAGCAACCGTGCGCCCGCCGCCGTCACCGTCCGGTCCATCGCCGCCAGCAGCGAGCCTTCCCGCCCCCCCGACAACGCCTGCGTCAACTCCAAATTCCGCCGCGTCGCCGCGTCAATCTGCACCGTCCCGCCCGAAGCCTCCCGCACCGGAGCGCGCAACAACGGCAGCTTCCCCCGCTGCGTCAGTTCCAGATAATCAACCAAGGCACCCATAGCCGAAACCTCGGCCCGCCCAAACGCACCAAACGAAGCCAACCCCGCCACCCCATACAGCCCCGAAACCCGCGTCTCCGCCGACCCGCTGTCAAAACTCCCCCGCGACAACGCCGTAATCGCCGCCCCCGCCTCCCGAACTACCTCGGCCCACACAGTTTCCCGCGCATCCGACACCAGCACCTCCTTCGGCGCCAGCCGCGCCAACTCAGCCGCCAACCGCGCCCCCGGGCACACCATCACCCGAAACTCCCCGGTGGAAATATCCGCCCAGGCCAAAGCTCCCTCATCCCTAACCTCCGCAAACGCACACAAATAATTCGATCGCCGCGCCTCCAGCAGGCTGTCCTCCGTCAGCGTCCCCGGCGTCACCAACCGCACCACATCGCGCTTCACGACAGACTTGTAACCGCGCTTTTTGGCCTCCGCCGGATCCTCCATCTGCTCGGCAATCGCCACCCGGAACCCCTTGCGGATCAGCGCCAGCAGATACCCTTCCGAGGCATGAACCGGCACCCCACACATCTGGATAGGCGCCCCGCCATGCGTCCCCCGCCTGGTCAAAGCAATATCCAGCGCCTCCGAGGCCTCCACCGCGTCCTGAAAGAACATCTCGTAGAAATCGCCCATCCGGTAAAACAGCAGCGCCCCGGGATAGCGCCCCTTGATCTCCAGATACTGCGCCATCATCGGTGTAACGTCGTCCACAAGGCACCCCCAAGGTTAGTCCCCGACCCTATCCAAGCCTTCCCTTCCCCGAAAGCCCCCCTTAACCTGCCCCCGACAGGAGGCCCCCATGACCGACGTATCCACCCACCAAGCCGAAGACGACATCCGCAACGAATCCATACTCATCTACGTCAACGGCGCCATCGTCCCCAAAGCCCTCGCCACCGTCTCCGTCTACGACTCAGGCTTCATGCTCGGCGACGGCGTCTGGGAAGGCATCCGCCTCTACAATGGCAAATGGACCTTCCTCGAAGACCACATCGACCGTTTGTTCGAGGCCGCCAAGGCCATCGACCTCGACCTGATCCTGACCAAAGCCCAGGTCACCCAAGCCATCCTCGACACCCAAGCCGCCAACGGCTTCACCACCGACGCCCACGCCCGCCTGATGGTGACGCGCGGCGTCAAAACCCGCCCCTTCCAACACCCCAAACTGTCGCAGCGCGGCCCCACCATGGTGATCATCATGGAACATTCGCGCCAAAAACTCCCCCGCCCCATCCGCCTCGCCACCGTCCCCCACATGCGCGGCCTGCCGATGACGCAAGACCCCAAACTCAACTCCCACTCCAAACTGAACTGCATCCTCGCCTGCATAGCCGCCGAAAAAGCCGGCGCGGATGAGGCGCTGATGCTTGACGTCCACGGCTTCGTGAACACCACCAACGCCTGCAACTTCTTCATCGTCCGCAAAGGTCAGGTTTGGACCTCCACCGGCGATTACTGCATGAACGGCATCACTCGCCAAAAGGTCATCGACCTCTGTCGCGCCAACGCCATCCCGGTCTTTGAACGCAACTTCTCCCTCATCGACGCCTATTCCGCTGACGAAGCCTTCCTCACCGGCACCTTTGGCGCCCAAACCCCCGTAAGCTCCATCGACGGCCGCTCCATCGGCACCGGCGAAACCGGCCCGCTGACCCAACGCATCCGTGCCCTCTACAAAACCCTCGTCGGCGCCTGATTTCATTTGTTCATAAATATCCCACGGGGGTGCGGGGGTGTGAAACCCCCGCTTCCGAACCCAGCAAGGAAAGTCCATGATCCCCGACCCGCACAAGATCGCGCAGAGAATCGCCATGTGGAGCGGCCCGCGCAACCTCTCCACCGCCATGATGTACGCCTTCGCGTCCCGAGGCGATTGCGCCGTCTGGGACGAACCCTTCTACGCCGCCTACCTGAAATCCACCGGAATCCCGCATCCCATGGCCGCCGAAGTCATCGCGTCAGGTGAGCCCGATCCGACCAAAGTGGCCGCCGCCTGCCTGGGTGAAATTCCGAAACACACGACCCTGTTCTACCAAAAACACATGACCCTCCACATGATCCCGGCGTTCGAACGTGGCTTCATGCTGGGTCTCACCAACGTCTTCCTGATCCGCCACCCCGCCCGCGTCGTGGCCAGCTACTCCAAAAAACGCGAAAGTCCGACGCTTCTTGATATCGGCTACGTTCAGCAAGCTCACCTCTTCCACCAGGTCGCCGATTGGACAGGAAAGCCGCCCATCGTCGTCGACAGCTTCGATATCTGCGCCGCGCCGCGCGAAACCCTGACGAAACTTTGCGCGGCTCTGACCATCCCCTTCACTGAAACCATGCTGCACTGGCCCGCAGGTCCTAAACCTTACGATGGCGCCTGGGCGCCGCACTGGTACAACGCCGTCCACAAATCCACCGGTTTTGACGCGCCGGAAGGCCCCCTGCCAGAGCTGTCATCCGCGTTCCAGAAGCTGGCCGATGAAGCCCAACCTTACTATGACCGCCTCGCAGCCTTCAAAATTCGATAAACACCGCAAGCCCAAAAAAATTTTCGCCGAAAATTTTTGGGCTATCCACCAGACCAAAAAGTAAATGAACGGTAAAGGATTTCTCCAATACCGTTCATAATCAATCCCTTAACCCAGATTGCACGCGTGCAATCCTAGCCTTTCACACGCGCATTCCGCGCCGCAATCAGTTTCAGCCGCAGCCCATTCAACGTGATGAAGCCCTGCGCGTCCTTCTGATCATAAGCCCCCGCATCGTCTTCAAACGTCACGTGCTTTTCAGAATACAGTGACTCCTCCGACCACCGCGCCACCGTCCGGGCAGAGCCTTTGTAAAGCTTGACGCGCACCGTGCCCGAGACATGCTCCTGACTCTTGTCGATCAAAGCCTGCAACATCTCCCGCTCGGGCGAGTACCAGAAGCCGTTGTAGATCAACTCCGCATAGCGGGGCATGATTGAATCCTTCAGGTGCCCCGACCCGCTATCCAGCGTGATCTGCTCAATCCCCCGGTGCGCCTCCAGCAAGATCGTGCCGCCGGGCGTCTCATACAGCCCGCGCGACTTCATCCCGACAAACCGGTTTTCCACCAAGTCCAGCAACCCCACGCCATGTTTGCCGCCCACGTCGTTCAGGCGGGTCAGGATCGTGGCCGGCGACAACACCTCGCCGTTGATGGCGACGGCGTCGCCCTTCTCAAACGTGATCTCGATATATTCCGCCACATCCGGCGCCTGCTCCACCGGGGTCACGCGCTGATACACAAACTCCGGCGCTTCCTCGGCCGGGTTTTCCAGCACCTTGCCCTCAGATGACGTATGCAGCAGGTTCGCGTCCACCGAGAACGGCGCCTCGCCCCTCTTGTCTTTCGCAATCGGAATCTGGTTCGCCTCGGCAAATTCCAAAAGCTTGGTGCGCGAGGTCAGGTCCCACAGCCGCCACGGTGCAATCACCTTGATCGAGGGGTCCAAAGCCGCCGCTGACAGTTCAAACCGCACTTGATCGTTGCCCTTGCCTGTCGCCCCATGCGCCACCGCATCGGCCCCGGTTTCATGTGCAATCCGCACCAGATGCTTGGAAATCAGCGGGCGCGCAATAGAGGTGCCCAGCAGATAAAGCCCCTCATACACCGCGTTCGCCCGGAACATCGGGAACACGAAATCCCGCACGAATTCCTCGCGGACATCGACGATGTGGATATTCTCTGGCGCGATCCCCATCAGAACCGCCTTGGCCCGCGCTGGCTCCAGCTCTTCGCCCTGGCCCAGGTCGGCGGTAAAGGTCACCACCTCGCAGCCATACTCGGTCTGTAGCCATTTCAGGATGATCGAGGTGTCGAGGCCCCCGGAATAGGCAAGGACAACTTTCTTGGGCTTGAAGGCGGACATCGGGCGCTCCCTGATCAAAAACTGAACGGGGTCTAGTCAGTTTTTCCTTAAGGAACAAGAACCATCGGTGCCGCAGCCGTCATGCGGCAAAGGCCTGGGCGGCATCTGCCTCAAACTCTGCCCGGCAGGCGGCATAGGCGGCCCTGACCGCATCAAGGTTGACTGACAGATCGCCCGCCCCCGCCCGCCGCTCTCCGTCCTGACACAGGCTTGAAAGGCTGGCAAAGCCAAGGTTCAGCGCCGCGCCCTTCAGAAAATGCAGATCGGCCGCCAGTGCCTTGGCCCCGTTCGCGGCAGACAACCGCGCAATCGTCTCATCCGCCTCTTCCAGAAACAGGCTTACCACCTCGTCAAAGTCCTCTGGTCCAATTTCGGACCTCAATTCGCGCACCCTGTCCCAATCAATCATGGCAGCATGTCCCAACAGCTTCACCCACGCCCAGCATGACGCTTCAGCCTTAACAACCGGTAATCCCGAAAAACCCGAGAAATGAGAGTTTTAGGTTTCACCCTCTCTTAAACCCTGACGCGCAGAACAGAGGAAACGCGGCAATTTCGGCGCCAAGGCGCTTAAGGTGACAATGTTGGCTATGGCGAAACTCAGTGAACGGCCCCTTGCCCCTGTTTTGCAGGGTCGGGTCAGCGTGCTTGTCGTGGACGACAGCCGCGCGCAGCGGCGCATCCTGACTGTCCAGTTGAAGCGCTGGGGCTATGACGCAACCGAGGCAGAAGACGGTGAAGCCGCGCTTGATCTGTGCCGGCAACGAAGTTTCGACATCGTCTTGTCAGACTGGATGATGCCTGGCATGACCGGGCTTGATCTGTGCCAAGCCTTCCGCGCTCTGCCGAGAGCGGGGTATGGCTATTTCATCCTGCTCACCTCCAAATCGGAAAAGACCGAAATCGCCGTCGGCCTTGAAAACGGCGCCGATGATTTTCTGACCAAGCCGGTGAACTCTGACGAACTGCGCGCCCGCCTCCGCGCCGGAGAGCGGATTGTGTCGATGCAGCAGGAGCTGGTGGAAAAGAACCGTCTGGTCGGCTCCACCCTTGATCAGTTGCAGACGGTCTACGACTCGCTCGACCGCGATCTGATCGAGGCGCACAAGCTGCAACAGGCCCTTGTGCGGGACCGGGTCCGCGATTTCGGCGGCGGTACGGCCCATATGCTGTTGCGCCCCTCAGGTCATGTCGGTGGCGATCTGGTTGGCAGCTTTCGCATTGACAGCCGCCGGGTTGCGATCTTTTCGGTGGATGTGTCGGGCCATGGTGTGGCGTCGGGCATGATGACAGCACGGCTGGCCGGGCTGTTTTCGGGCGGGGCGTCGGATCAGAACATCGCGATGAACATCAACGCCTATGGTCAACGCGATTCGTGGCCACCCGAAATTGTGGCTTTGCGACTCAACAAGATGATGATCGAAGAGATGCAGGTCGATCAATATTTCACCATGGCCTATGCCGACATCAACCTTGTTTCTGGCCATGTCGAGTTTGTGCAGGCCGGGCATCCTCATCCGATCTTGATCCGCGCGGATGGCAGCATGCTGACTTTGGGCGACGGCGGCTTGCCCATCGGCTTGATCCCGGGTGCCACCTACGACCGGTGCAGCATCACTTTAAAGCCCGGTGACCGGCTGTTCCTGACATCAGATGGCATCACCGAATGCCCGGACCTGCAAGGCAACGAACTGGGAGGAGAGGGGCTTTTGACGCTGCTGGCCCGCAGCGTTGCCCTGCCCAGCCCCGGCCTGCTGGAGGCGCTGATCTGGGACCTGTCCGCCCATGCCGCAGGCCGCGATTTTCCCGATGACGTATCGGGCGTGATGTTTGACTTCGCCGGTCAAGGCTGAAGCGCAAGGGCACGCGCCAGCATGGCACGGTCTCCGATATTATCCAGCAGATCCAAAGCCCTATAAGCGTCGCCCCAGACCGCCCTATGCCCCGCCTCGGACGGCGGTCCCATCCGCAGGGTCGGTCGCGCCACATAGATTGCGCAAACCTTTTCCGCCCACATGTCGTAGTCCGGCATAAACGTGAAACGCCGATAGGTGCCCAGCCAGCGCGGGGGGCCGATATGCCAGCCGGTTTCCTCGTAAACCTCGCGGTGCAGGGCGGCGATGGGGGCCTCGCCCTTGTCAATTCCACCGCCTGGAAGCTGATATTCCGGGACAGGCGCGGCCTGATGCGTCAGCAAAACCTCACGCTCGCGCAGCAAAACGCCGTAAACTCCGGGCCGTCGCTTGTAGCGCTGACCAGATTTCACAGCCTCACCATACCGCCTGATCATGGCTTCCCCCTTGGTGCGCCGGTTGCTCTCCCTATATAGGCGCGATATGCCAAGCTTGGCACGCTAAGGAAACCCAAATGTCTTTCGGAAACCAGATCACCTGGGACGATACCGTCCTGCCCTTTCAGCTTGACGTCAGCGACATTCGCGGCCGCGTGGTCCGGTTGGATGGTGCGCTGGACCTGATCCTGAACCAGCACCAGTACCCCTCCCAGATCGAGGCGCTTGTGGCCGAGGCCGCTTTGCTGACCGCGCTGATCGGGCAGTCCATCAAACTGCGCTGGAAACTGTCGCTGCAAGTGCGTGGCAAGGGTCCGGCGCGGCTGATTGCAACAGACTATTACGGCCCGTCCGAGGATGGCGAACCCGCCCGCATCCGCGCCTATGCCAGCTATGACGCCGAAAGGCTGGACCCGACCGCTTCAGCCTACAGCCAGGTTGGCGAGGGATATTTTGCGGTCATGCTGGACCAAGGCGCAGGGATGACGCCCTATCAGGGCTTCACCCCCATCGCCGGCAATTCCCTGTCGGATTGCGCGCAGGCTTACTTTGCCCAGTCCGAACAGCTGCCCACCCGCTTCCAGCTGACTTTCGGCAAAAGCCAGATGCCGGGTCGCCCTTCGCACTGGCGCGGCGGCGGGGTCATGCTGCAACATATGCCGAAGGTCGGTGAAGGTGTCGCCGCCCCGGAGGGCTCGGGCGAGGGCGGATTGCTGTTGCACACCGATATTCTGGCGGGTGAACCGGCGGAAAACTGGAACCGCGTCAACGTCTTGCTGGATACGGTTGAGGAGCTGGAACTGATCGGCCCCACCGTGACCCCGACCGACCTTCTGGTGCGCCTGTTCCACGAGGAGGGCCCGCGCGTGTTCGACTCGACGCCGGTGCATTTCGGCTGCTCGTGCTCTGGCGAAAAGGTCCGTCAGACCATGTCGATCTACTCGCGGCGCGACATCGGCCACATGACGACCGTAGATGGCATCGTCACCGCCGATTGCCAGTTCTGCGGCGCGCATTATGAGTTTGACCCAAAGACGCTGGGCTTCGAGGCCGCCAAGGCTGAAGACAGCAAAGCTGAAGAAACCAGGGTCGACAATGCATGATGAACTGGCCCGCCTGACCGCCTCGCTGACGCGGTCGGGCGGCGCCTCGTCTGACTTTGATCTGAACCCGGCGCTTGCACCTTTGGGCCGGACCTTGCGGCCTGCTGCGGTTCTTGTCGGGATCATGCAAGGCCCGAACGGTGCCGGCGTGATCCTGACCAAGCGCGCCTCGCATCTCAAACATCATCCCGGCCAGATCGCCTTTCCCGGCGGCAAGCAAGAGCCGCACGACGCCTCGCTGGAAGACACCGCCCTGCGCGAGGCTGATGAGGAAATCGGTCTGCCGCCCCAACTGGTGCGCGTGATCGGTCGGCTGCCCGCGCACGAAACCATCACCAGTTTTCAAATGACCCCGATTCTTGCCGAGGTCGCCCATTTTTTGCCCAAGCGTGATCCCGGAGAGGTGGAAGAAGTCTTCACCGTCCCGTTGACGCATCTTCTTGACACCTCCCACTATGCGATTGAACGGCGGCTCTGGCGTGGGCAGTGGCGGGCGTATTACGCTGTTCCTTGGGGGCCCTACTATATTTGGGGGGCGACGGCGCGGATATTGCGTGGTTTGGCCGAGAGGGCGAAGGGTTGAGAATTGGCGGCGTCTGGCTGAACCATCCCGGCACGCAGGCGCTGTGCGCCGTTCTGGGGCTGGCTGGCCATCGCATCCTGTTTGTCGGCGGCTGTGTGCGCAATACGCTGATGCTGAAGCCGGTCACCGACATTGACCTTGCAACCGACGCCCTGCCGCAGGTGGTGATCGAGATGGCTAAGGCCGCCGGCTTCAAGGTCATCCCCACCGGCATAGACCATGGCACGGTCACCGTCATCGCCGGTGGCATCACCCACGAAGTCACCACCTTCCGCCGTGACATTGAAACCGATGGCCGCCGCGCCATGGTGTCCTATTCGCGCAACCTGAAGGAAGACGCTGCCCGGCGCGATTTCACCATGAACGCGCTTTACGCCGAACCCTCGGGCGAATTGGTCGACCCGCTGGGCGGCCTGCCCGACTTGCTTGCCCATCGGGTGCGGTTTGTTGGTGACCCCGAACAGCGCATCCGCGAGGATTATCTGCGGATCCTGCGCTTCTTCCGGTTCCACGCGGTCTACGGCGACCCTTCCCAAGGCATCAACGCCGAAGGCCTCGCCGCCTGTGCTGCGCTGGCTGAAGGTGTCGATGGGCTTAGCCGGGAACGGATCGGGGCTGAGATGCGCAAGCTTCTCGCCGCCAGCAACCCCGCCCCGGCACTGGCCAGCATGGCATCAACCGGTATCCTTCAGCGGGTTCTGCCCGGTGCCCACCCAAAAGCCATAGCGCCCCTGGTTCATCTGGAGGCCGACACCCCGCCGCGCTGGCAACGTCGTCTTGCCGTTCTGGGCGGTCAGGATCCCGGCGCGCCTCTGCGCCTGTCGCGGCAGGAACAGGCCGCGGTTGCCCGGATTGCAGGGGAAATCGGCTCCACCCTGACCCCCGCAGCGCTGGGCTGGAAGCTGGGGGCCACGCCCGGTTCTGATGTGGTGCTGGCCCGGGCCGCCTTGCTGGAAAGCCCCTTGCCGCCCGGCTGGCGCAGTGATCTTGACCGGGGCGCTGAAGCTAAATTTCCTATCACGGCAACTGATCTGATGCCCCGCTTTCAGGGCAAAGCGCTGGGCGCCAAGCTGAAACAGCTTGAAGCGCGCTGGCTTTCCAGTGACCTGAAGCTGACAAGGGAAGCGTTGCTGGCGTAACCGTCGTTTCCCTTTCACGCAAAGCAGTCTATATCCGGCGGGCAATCCAAAGGTCCGTCATGTTCAAGTTCTTCGAGGGTCTTGTCGACCCTTACGCCCCCTATACCCAGACAGATGCCCCGCCGCGCCAGCTTTGGCCGTTTCTGGCGGACTATATCCGCCCGTTCCGCAAGGTTTTCGCCGCGACGGCGGTGTTTTCCACGCTGAACGCGGCGGCAGAGGTCAGCCTGATCTGGTACATGGGCCATCTGGTTGACATGCTGGGCCAAGGCACTCCCGCAGGGGTCTGGGCCGCGCATGGGACAGAGATCATCCTCGTGGCGCTGGCCATCGTGCTGATCCGGCCGCTGATCGGCGGCACCAATGTGGCGCTGCTGCACAACACCATCCTGACCAACTTCGGCACCATGATGCGCTGGCGGGCCCATGCCCATATCCTGCGCCAACCGGTCGGCTGGTTTGAAAGCGATTTCGCGGGCCGGATCGCAAACCGCATCATGCAGGCGCCTCCGGCAGCCGGTGATGCCGTGTTTCAGGTGTTTGACGCGGTGACTTTCGCCTCCACCACCCTGATCGCCGCCGCCCTGATGCTGGCAAATGCTGATACGCGCCTGCTGATCCCACTGGTGGCGTGGTTTCTGGGCTACATCGCCCTGATGCGCTGGACGATCCGCCGCGCTGGGCCTGCGTCAATGGCCAGTTCCGAGGCCCGATCGGCCGTCACGGGCCGCGTGGTCGACAGCTACACCAACATCCACTCGGTCAAGCTGTTCGCCCACGACGACCGCGAGTTGTCTTATGCCAAAGAAGCGATCGAGGCCGCCCGCACCACCTTTCAAAAGGAAATGCGCATCGTCACGGTGATGGACACCGCGCTGACCTTCATCAACGGTCTGATGGTGACCGGAGTATCCGGCTGGGCGATTTACCTGTGGTATCATGGCATGGCCTCGGTTGGCCTGGTGGCGGCCTCGGTGGCCTTGGTGCTGCGCCTGCACTCGATGACCTATTGGATCATGTGGGCGACGACGAACCTGGTGCAAAACCTTGGCACCGTGCAAGAGGGGATGCAAACCATCACCCAGCCGATCACGCTGGTTGACACGCAAGATGCCAAGCCATTGGATTTCCAGCAAGGTCAGGTTGAGATTAAATCTGTCAGCCACCACTACGGTCGCGGCTCTGGCGGGTTGCAGAACCTGTCGCTGACCGTGAAACCCGGCGAACGGATCGGCCTGATTGGCCGGTCAGGCGCGGGCAAATCCACTCTCGTCAAGCTGATCCTGCGGTTTTATGACACCGAGGAAGGCCAGATCCTGATCGACGGGCAGGACATCGCCCATGTCACGCAACCCAGCCTGCGCCGCCAGATCGGCATGGTCCAGCAGGACAGCAGCCTGATGCACCGGTCCGTCCGCGAAAACATTCTTTACGCCCGCCCCGATGCCGGGGATGAGGCGATGATCGCCGCCGCGCGACAAGCCGAAGCGCATGACTTCATCCTGACGCTGGAAGACCCGCAGGGCCGCAAGGGCTATGACGCCCATGTTGGCGAACGTGGCGTCAAACTGTCGGGCGGCCAACGTCAGCGTGTGGCGCTGGCAAGGGTGATCCTGAAAGACGCCCCGATCCTGATCCTTGATGAGGCGACCAGCGCCTTGGACAGCGAAGCGGAAGCGGCCATCCAGAAGGCCCTGTTCGGCGTGATGCAGGGCAAGACCGTGATTGCCATCGCGCACCGTCTGTCGACCATTGCCGCGATGGATCGCATCGTGGTGCTGGAGGGAGGCCATATTGCCGAAGAAGGCACCCATTCTGCCCTGCTGGCCAAGGGTGGCCTATATGCGCAGTTCTGGGCCCGCCAATCGGGTGGTTTCCTGCGCGATGAAGTCGGGGAGGCTGCCGAATGATGCTTGGCCCCACCATCGCGCCGTTCAACCCCACGAACCTGCCGCCCCCGGCCCGCCCGATCAAGTTCTTCGGCTGGGCGCTGCAAGGTGCCTGGCCCGGCGTTCTGTGGGCGACCTTCTGGTCCGCCGTCGCCGGTTCCTTAGAGGCGGTGTCGGCCACCATCCTTGGCCATGTCATCGACGCCGCCACCGGCACCCCATCGCAGGTGTTCCAGAACCACTGGGAATTGTTCGCCCTGTTCGCCGCCTTCTACCTGATCGCAAGGCCGTTGATCTTCGGCATCAACACATCAGCCCTTGCACTGACCATCGAACCCAACCTGTTCCCGCTGATCCTGTCGCGCCTGCACCGCTGGACGCTGGGCCATTCCGTCACCTTTTTCGACAACGACTTTGCCGGACGCATTGCACAAAAGCAGATGCAGACGGCACGCGCGGCAACGGACGTCGTGTCAGGCACCATCGAAACGGCAGCCTTCGCGCTGGCTTCGGTGATAGGCTCGGTGGCGCTTATGATCGCGATCAATGGTTCGGTATCGCTGGTGCTGCTGGCTTGGGTTGTCGCCTATTGCCTGTTCATCCGCTACTATCTGCGCCGGGTGCGCGGCGCGTCTGCCATGCGCGCCTCTGCCCGGGCGAATGTTACCGGCCAGATCGTCGACACCGTGACGAACATGAAAACCGTCAAGCTGTTCGCCCATACCGAACACGAAGACCGCGTGGCGCTGGACGCCATGCAAACATTCCGCGACACCGCCATGGTCTACGGCGCGATATCCTCGTGGTTCCGCTTCAACCTGATGGCGCTCGCCGGAGTCCTCCCCGTCCTTATGGTCGGCGCCACCGTCTGGCTTTGGTCCACCGGAGCCGCCACGGCAGGCGATATCGCAGCCTCTGGTGCTGTCAGCTTCCGGCTGGCGCAGATGACTGGATGGGTCAGCTTCTCGCTGATGGGCATCTTCGGCAACTTGGGAGAGGTTGAAGACGGCCTGCGCACCCTGACACCGCCCTATTCCCTGACCGACGCCGCCAACGCCATCGAGATGCCATCCGTCAAAGGCCGGATCGAGATGGACCACGTCTCTTTCGCCTATGGCCGCAAGAAGGGCGGCTTGCAGGAGGTTTCCCTTTCGGTTCAGCCCGGCGAAAAGATTGGCATCGTCGGCGCTTCGGGTGCCGGGAAATCGACGCTGGTTTCGCTGCTGCTGCGGCTTTACGACACCGAAAGCGGCCGCATCCTGATTGACGGCATCGACGTCGGGCGGTGACGCAGGAAAGCCTTCGCCGTCAGATCGGCATGGTCACGCAGGAAACCGCGATGTTCAATCGTTCCGCGCGCGAAAATATCCTGTACGGTCGCCCCGATGCCACTGATGAGGAAATGTACGCCGCCGCCGGCGCTGCCGAAGCACATGAGTTCATTCTTGGCCTGAAGGATCACCAGGGCCGCAGCGGCTATGAAGCCTTTCTGGGCGAGCGTGGCGTCAAGCTGTCGGGTGGGCAACGCCAACGCATCGCCCTCGCCCGGGCCTTCCTGAAGGACGCGCCCATTCTGGTGCTGGACGAGGCGACTTCGGCGCTGGATTCCGAAGTTGAAGCCTCGGTTCAGCACGCCCTCGCCCGGGTAATGCAGGGCAAGACCGTGCTGGCCATTGCGCACCGGCTGTCTACCATCGCTGAAATGGATCGGATTATCGTGCTGGATGAGGGGCGGATTGTGGAACAAGGCTCTCACGGTCAACTTTTGACCGCAGGGGGGCTTTACGCGCGCTACTGGAACCGTCAAAGCGGCGGCTTCATCGGCGTTGACGAAAAGGAAGCGGCAGAGTGAATTTTACCATCGCACGGCTGGGGCACTTGGGCGACGGGATCATCCAGGGGCCAGAGGGAGCCATCTACGCGCCCCAAACTCTGCCCGGCGAAGAGGTTGAAGGCACGGTCAAAGGCGACCAACTGACCGACCTGCGCATTGTCAATCCCTCGGCCTTCCGGGTGAAACCACCCTGCGTTCACGCCCGCACCTGTGGCGGCTGCATGATGCAGCACGCCGCCGACGCTTTCGTGGCCGACTGGAAAACCCACATCGTCCGCGCTGCGCTGGCCGCCCAAGGGCTGGAGGCTGACCTGCGCCCCATTTTGACTTCACCGCCCCGCTCGCGGCGCCGGGCCACTTTGGCCGCTCGCCGTACCAAAGGCGGCGTCCTGATGGGCTTCCACACCCGCGCCTCTGACACGCTGGTGGCGGTGCCAAATTGCCAACTCTTGCACCCCGACCTGATGGCCAGCTTCCCGGCGCTGGAAGAGATTGTCAAACTCGGCGGATCGCGCACCACCGAACTTGACCTGCAAATAACCCGCACGCCTTCGGGCACCGATGTTGCGGTGTCAGGCGGCAAGACGGCTGATGCAGCCCTGCAACTGGAACTCGCCCGCCTGACGGAAGCCTACGGCCTGTCGCGCCTGACTTGGAACGCCGAGATTGTCGCCCTGCGCGCCCAACCCTCGATGCGCTTTGGCAAGGCGACGGTGCCGTTGCCATTCGGCGCCTTCCTGCAAGCCACCGCGCAGGGCGAGGCCGCATTGCTGGCCTCGGTCAAGGAAGCCGTGGGTCTTGCCCGCCGCATCACCGACCTGTTCGCCGGCATCGGCACTTTCGCCTTGCCGCTGGCCGAACATGCCGAGGTTCACGCTGTTGAGGGCGAAATCAAGATGCTGACCGCGCTTGATAAAGGCTTCCGCATGGCCGAGGGGCTGAAGCGCGTCACCAACGATGTGCGCGACCTGTACCGCCGCCCGCTGGAACCTGACGAGTTCAAATATGTCGAGGCCGTTGTCGTTGACCCGCCGCGTGCCGGGGCCGAAGCGCAAAGCCATACGCTTGCGAAGTCGAAGGTTCCGGTGATTGCCTATGTGTCCTGCAACCCGGCGACCTTTGCCCGCGATGCCAAGATACTTATCGCCGGTGGTTACAAGTTGGACTGGGTGCAGGTCGTTGACCAGTTCCGCTGGTCATCGCATGTCGAGTTGGCGGCCAGGTTCACGCTTTAGACAGCAGATGGAATTCTTGCTGGCCTCATAATCCAACTTCGGCTACTTCAAGAAAAAAAGCTGAGGCAGGCACAAATGACGGCAATCGTTCGCGCTATTCTGGCGACCCTTTTGATTCTTGGGCTGGCCTCATGCGGCCCCCGTTCCAAATTCCAGACCTATCACGGCCCTGCGGTCACCTTGATCGAGGTGCACAAGGCCGATCGCAAGATGTTCCTGATGCATGACAGCAAAGTGTTGCGCAGCTTTGATATTCAATTGGGCGGCAACCCGGTTGGAATCAAGCATTTCGAGGGTGACGGCATGACACCGGAAGGCAGCTACAGCATCAGCCAGCGCAATCCGAAGTCGACCTACCACCTGTCGTTGCGGATCTCTTATCCCAATGACGCCGATCGCGCCTATGCCAAGGCGGCCGGCGAGGAACCGGGCGGCGATATCTTCATCCATGGTCAGCCAGGCTGGGTCAAGGTTGAAGGTGACTGGACCGTGGGCTGCATCGCGGTCACCGACAAAGAGATCGAAGAGATTTACGCCATGGTGAACCCGGGCACCCCGATCCACATCTTCCCGTAAGATGAAAAAGGGGGCCGCAAGGCCCCCGATTTGCGCGCTGTGGCCCGTTCAGGCGGCCAGAAGCATCGTCCACCACAGCTTGCCCGACGGCTCTTGAAACCATGAAAAACCGATCTGCGTGGCGCGCGGGTCCAGCAGCATGGCGCGGGTATCGGCCTGCGCCATCCAGTCTGACAGTGTCACCAACTCGGTCTGATAGGTTTCCGAGATCAGTTCCCCCAGTAGTTTGCCGGTAAACCCGACCCGCTGCACCCGCATCAAGGGCGAGGACCCGTCCGACCCGAAATGCCACGGCCGGTTTTGCACGGCCATATCGCGCGAATGGGCGGCACAGGCGGCGATCAGTTCAGCGTTGAAGGCCACCTCTGGCGCGCCCTTGCTTTGCCGCAGCGTGTTGACCGCATCCAGCATCCGGTAGGAAATTGCGGACTCGTCGGCGGGATTGATGTGATAGACCTTCGGCAGCGGCCTGCCATCGGAGCCCAAGGGGGCGGGCGGTAGCTTGGGCGCGCACGCGGCGAGGGCTGCGGCAGCACCAAGAAGAAGGGCTATACGTCGTTCCATTGTCAGTCACCTGTATCGGACCCTGATCGGGTCTCTGAAGCTGTATCCCTTGTTCATACCGCAACTTGGGCCCGAGAAAAACCCATGGCAAGGCCCGGCCGACTGACATGCGTGTGAATTGCTGTGGGCGCGACATGGCTGTATGAACACAATCATCAAGCAGCCTGCATAAAAATAACGGAGATCAGAGAATGTCTGACGAAATCAAAAAGCCGGGACCCCAAACGCTGGGGCGCCGTCTGTTCCTTGGCACCGCTGCCGCTGGTCTGGGCGCGTCCGTCCTGCCCGCCAAAGCCGAAGACTTTGCCAACTCGACCGAGTTCGAGACGCCCACGACCGAAACCAACACCCGGGCCAACATCTCCAGCTTCCGGCTGCTGGATTGGCAGGATTACTTCGCCAACACCAAGAAGGGCGCGATTCTGGTTGATATCACCTCGCGCGCGCTGCACTTCTGGTCGGAAGATCAGGCGGTCTACAAGCTGTACCCCACTTCGGTGCCCCTGACCGAAGATCTGACCAAGCGCGGCAACACCTCTGTTATCCAGAAGGTCGTCAACCCGCGTTGGGTCGCCACCAAAGGCGAGTTGGAACGAAATCCCGACTGGCCGCCGTTCGTCGAGGGAGGGTCGCCAGAAAACCCCCTTGGCATCCGCGCGCTGTATCTGGGGTGGCCAACCTACCGAATCCACGGCACGCATGACACGCGCAAGATCGGGCGGCGGTCGTCAAACGGTTGTATCGGCCTTTACAACGAACATATCGTGGAATTGTTCGATCTGGCGCAGGTTGGCACGCAGGTTTTGCTGATCTAGGCGGACATAGCCCACCCAACCCCTTCAAATCGCACCGGTTTGATTGGCTGCCACCGCGCAGACCGCTGCCGTGGGGCTTTGGTCAATAAAGTATGGCGTCGCGAAGTTGTCTGTGAGGTGTTGCTTATTTGACGATTCCACGGCCTTGCCCTTCAAAAGTCGCAATCAGCCTGTTGCAAAGCCGGTTTTGACCTGCTTTTTACAGTCTTATGAGGATCCGTCTTGGGCGCACCCGCCGCCTCTGCGAAAATTCGGCAGGGTGCAATAACTGGAGATGACTATGAAGAAAATCGCTCTCGCTGCCGCTTTGTCGCTCGCTGCTTCCACCGCTTTCGCTGGCGGCGTTATGGTTCCGGTCGTTACCCCGGTTGCCGTTGCTGCCACCACCACCTCGTCGTCCGCTGGCGGCCTGGTTGTTCCGCTGCTGCTGCTGCTTGTTGTGGCTGCTATCGCTTCTTCGAACTGATCCCGGATACCCGGTCTCTAGGAAAAGACGGTGGGTCTCCACCGTCTTTTTCTATTTGTTTCGCTGGGTAATCCGGCAACACTTGGTCAAAGGCGGCGGGCAGAGGTTGCAAATCCGCCGTCAAAATGCTTTTATCCTGCCACGAGCAACAATTCCGTCGCGCCTGTGCAGGTCAAGCGACCGGATGAACCAAAACGGAGACCAACATGAAAAAATTCGCCCTCGCCGCCGCCCTGTCGCTGGCCGCTTCCACCGCTTTCGCTGGCGGCATGGCTCAGCCGATCGTTGAACCCACTCCCATGGTTGAAGCCACGACCACGAACTCTTCGTCGGCCGGTGGTATCGTCGTTCCGCTGCTGCTGCTGTTGGTTGTGGCTGCGATCGCTTCGTCCAACTGATTTTGGGCAACTGATTTTGGCCAAGTGATTCGGCCTATCCAATTCGCAAAAGGACGGCAGTTACATGCCGTCCTTTTTATTTGTGCTTCAGACTCAAGCCAGCCAGCCGCCCAGATTTTCGCGGATCACCGCCGTAAGCGCCCCGATATGGGCGGGTTCCGCGTTCAGGCAGGGGATATAGGTGAAGCTTTCACCACCGGCGTGCATGAACGCCTCGCAGATTTCGCCCTGAACTTCCTCAAGCGTTTCAATGCAATCGGCGGAAAACGCCGGCGCCATCACCGCGATACGTTTCTTGCCCGCCTTGGCCAGTTCGGCCACATTCTCTACTGTGTAGGGCTTCAGCCAGACTTCCCGGCCAAATACCGACTGAAAGCTGACGTCGATTGCCCCCTTTTCCCAGCCTAAAGCCTCGCGCAGCAGGCGCGTCGTCTTCAGGCACTGGCAGTGGTAGGGGTCACCCTCCATCAAATAACGCAGCGGCATGCCGTGATAGCTGGTGACCAGAACGTCGGGCTTGTGGTCCAGCTTGCCATAGGCTTCGGTCACCGATTGGGCCAAAGCCTTGATATACATCGGATGTTCAAAATACTCTGCCACCGTCCGGGCCGCTGGCTGGCGCTTTTCCGTGGCCAGCGCCCGAAAGAACGCATCGTTGGCGGTGGCCGAGGTGGCGCCCGCGTAATGCGGATACAGCGGGAAGAACAGGATCTTCTCGCACCCCGCCTCCACCATCGCCCGCACCTTCGACGGGGTCGAGGGGTTGCCATACCGCATGCAAAAATCCACCACGACCTTGTCGCCAAACAGCGTTTCAAGGCTGTCGCGGATGGCGGCGGTCTGCTGCTTGGTGATCGTCAGCAGCGGGCTTTCGTTCAGCTCCTCGTTCCAGATCGACTTGTAATTCGCCCCGGATTTTGATGGCCGAAAGGTCAGGATGATGCCCTGCAAGATCGGCTGCCACTTCCAGTCTGGCAGATCGACCACGCGTTTGTCAGACAGGAACTCATTCAGATAGCGCCGCATCGACCAATAGTCATAGCCATCCGGCGTGCCCAGATTGGCCAGCAGAACACCGACCTTGGCAGACTTCACGGCAGGATGGTTGGCCGGAGCGTGGGCCAAACGGCCAGATCCAGAGGTCACGTCAAACATAAATCGCTCCTTGGTTGTAGCGCTTCAGATAGCGGCAAAAGTGCAAGCGTCAAAGGCCCGGATCGCGTGGCAGCTTTAGTTCTGCGGCACCAAGCGCATCCGATAGGCGGGTTGCCGCAGAACCGGGCCGAAGTGGTTTCGGCTGGCTGTCATGCGGGGCCCAGCCGGTCAGCACAATCATCTCGAAGGTCGCCGGAATCAGGCCATCCGGGCCGCCGTAGGTCTTTTGATACAACTCCGCCGCCCTTACAAAAACCGCCCGCCGCGTTGGCCTGCGCAGCCGTTCAGCGAGGGCATTGCCCTCGCCCATCGCCCGCAGGTCGCGCATCAGGTGGAATGCATCGCGGTAGCGCACTTGGGTGGCAAAACTGTCCGCCACCGGCAGTGCAAACCCCGCCCGTTGCAGCAGTCCGCCCAAGTCGCGAATCTCTGCCATCGGCAAGACCCTAGGCGACAGGCCGCCCGTCACCTCCACCTCGGCCTGCGCCAGACAGGCCCGCAACTCGTGCAAGGTCTGGCCGCCAAACATCAGCGCCATGAACCAGCCATCCGGTTTCAGCGCCCTGCGGCATTGCACAAGCTGGCCAACCGGATCATTTGCCCAATGAAGCGTCAACGCGTTGATCACAAGATCGTGTCCCTGAACCCCGGCCGCCAGCACCTCGTCATCGGCAATCGAGGGCATTTCGGGCCACAATTGCGGAAAACCTGTCACCACCAGCGGCTCCGTAAAGGTTCTGTTAACCTCGCTCAGCCGATCCTGTGTTTCGGCCACGGCCATCTCTTGCAGGAAAAGGGCGGTGGCGCGTTTGCGGTTGCGCGTCAGCGTCCGGCGGTCGGTCAGAAGGGGCGGTGTCTGCATGGCGCGGACGTAAGGAGAGACGGATGGGAATGCAAGCCTTGCTGCACCTGCTTTACCCGCCACAATGCCTGACCTGCGGCGCGCGGGTGACAAGTGATTTCGGCCTGTGCGGGGAATGCTGGAGCGAGACTCCGTTCATTCACGGCCTGGTCTGCCAGCACTGCGGCGTCTCGCTGCCCGGGGAGGAGGGCGAGGACGCGCTGTGTGACGATTGCCTGACCATCGCCCGGCCCTGGACAGCGGGGCGGGCGGCGTTGATGTACAAGGACAATGGTCGCAAACTGGTGCTGGCACTGAAACATGGTGACAGGCTTGACCTCGCCCGTCCGGCTGCGGACTGGATGTTCAAGGCGGCAGCGCCGATGCTGGTGCCGGATATGATCGTGGCCCCGATCCCGCTGCACTGGCTGCGGCTGGTCAAACGGCGCTACAATCAGGCTGCCTTGCTGTCTTCACGCGTGGCCAAGCTTGCCAAGCTGGAACATTGCGCAGACCTGCTGCAACGCCGCCGCTCCACCGGCTCGCAAGACGGGCTGACCCGCGACGGCCGCTTTGCCAACATGTCCTCAGCGCTGACCCTGCACCCACGCCATGCGGAAAGGGTTCAAGGGCGTCATGTGCTGCTGGTCGATGACGTGATGACCTCGGGTGCCACTTTGGCGGCGGGGGCAGAAGCTTGCGTTGCAGCCGGGGCAATCGGGGTTTCCGTTCTGGTCATGGCACGCGTTGCGAAGGAGGCTTAAGTCAGTATAGTCGCTCCATGGCCCAAGGATCACGCTTATGAAATCTGTCGAGATTTATACCACCCAGACCTGCCCCTATTGCATTGCAGCCAAGCGCTTGCTGACCAAAAAGGGCGTTGCCTTCACCGAAATCGACGTCGGCCGCGATCTCTCGCTGCGCGACACCATGGTGCGGCGCGCCAATGGCAGCCGAACCGTGCCGCAAATCTTCATCGGCGGTCAGCATGTCGGCGGCTGTGATGACATTCACGCCCTGGACCACACCGGGGCTCTAGACCCGCTTCTGGCCTGACCCGGATGCGCGCCGCCCTTGTTCAGTTGACCGTCAGCGACAATCTGGCGCAAAACCTTGCAGCCACGCTTGCCTTTGTCCGGCAAGGCCATGCGCAGGGCGCGGGCTTTGTGCTGACGCCGGAATGCACCAACGGGTTGTGGTCCAACCGCGCCGTGCAGAAAACGCTGCTGCGGCTAGAAGCCGAAGATGAAACCCTCGCCACCCTTCGCGCTGAGGCTGCCGATCTGGGCATCTGGCTGCTGGCAGGCTCCTTGGCCGTGCTGACTGACGACGCGGATGGCCGCTTTGCCAACCGGTCGTTCCTGATCACCCCGCAAGGCAAGATCGCGGCCCGCTACGACAAGATCCACATGTTCGACGTGAACGTATCAGAGACCGAGGTTTACCGCGAATCGTCAGGCTTCCGGCCCGGCACCACGGCGGTCGTGGCCGAAACCCCCTTTGCCAAAATCGGCTTGACCGTCTGCTATGACGTCCGCTTCCCGCAACTTTATCGCCGCCTCGCCAAGGCAGGCGCGCAAATCCTGACTGTGCCTGCTGCCTTCAACCACATCACCGGCGCCGCCCATTGGGAAACCCTGCTGCGTGCCCGCGCCGTTGAAAACGGCGCCTTCATCCTCGCCCCCGCCCAAACCGGCTTCCATCCTGAAACCAACGGTAAAGGCCGCCGCACCCATGGCCACAGCCTTGCCATTGCCCCCTGGGGCGAGGTTCTGGCCGATGGCGGCACCGAACCCGGCGTTACGCTGGTTGACCTTGATCTGTCCCGTGTTG
Organism: Rhodobacterales bacterium; assembly: GCA_043721775.1. Classification (GTDB taxonomy): domain Bacteria; phylum Pseudomonadota; class Alphaproteobacteria; order Rhodobacterales; family Rhodobacteraceae; genus Stagnihabitans. The sequence continues at coordinate 22,727 of JAYSQA010000345.1, read as the reverse complement.
AAGATGCCCGTCGCCGCATCCCCTCGCTGACCCACGACCGGGACTTTGACGGGCAATGAGTGAGCGTGGGCAATGACCGAGCGGATCGAAGACCTTGCGGTTTCCCTGTTCGGAGAGTTGCTGATCGCCGATCAATTGGCGCGCAACCGCATCACCAAAGTCTTGCCCAAAGGGATGGAACTGTCGCATTTCTCTGTCCTGAACCACCTTGCGCGCCTGCAAGAGGAACGCACGCCGGCGCAACTCGCCAAGGCGTTTCACCTGACGCGGGGGGCGATGACCAACACGCTCGCCAAGCTGGAATGGGCCGGGCATGTTCACATCCGGCCCGATTGGGACGACGCACGGCAAAAATTCGTGGCGATCAGCCCGGCAGGGCGCGCCGCCCGCGATGCCGCCGTGCAATCGGTGGCACCCTTAATCGCCGATATCGTCAAAGCCATCGGCCCAGACCGGGTTCGCGCCGTGCTGCCGGTGCTGCGCGAACTGCGTATCCGGCTTGAGGATGCCGAATAACGCTTAGTTCGTCGCGGCGATCGCGGTCCGCCCGACACTCAGGAAACCGCTGACAAAGCTCAGGATCGTGCGCGTATTTACCAGCGGGCTTTGCGTGACAAGCACCAGATCGCGGTCTTCCAGCTTGAACTCACCCGCGCTGAACAGGCCGTCAGCGGTCGTCAGATCAAACGAGAAGATCATCCGCTGCTTTGGCGGCCCCTTCTGGGTGTCGCTGCGCACGGCCGAGGCCGGGTAGTTGCGCAGTATCAGGATGCCTTTGGGGTCGGCCGTCCCCTGATCCAGCCCGCCAATCAGCGACATCGCTTCCAGCGTGGTGATCTGGTCGCGGTTGAAGTTCACGACAGCCTCTTTCCCCGCGGCCCCCAACGACATGAAGTAGCGATCGTCCGCCGAGATATAAACCTTGTCGCCGCCGCGCAGGGTCGTATCCAGTTCCGGATGCTGCAAAAGGGTATCGGCGGAAATCCGGTACAGTTTGCCGCCGCGTTGCAGGTTCACCTGCGGGTTCGCCATGCCAGTCGGCACGCCACCCGATTGCGCGATAACACTGGTCACCGTCGTGCTGCGGTCTGACAACGAGACATTGCCGGGGTTCGCCACACCGGCCACCACGACGACAGAATTCTGCGTGCCGGACGCATAGTTCAGCTGAACCTGCGCCGACGGAATGATCGCCAGAAGCTTGCCCTGAATGGCCTTGCGCGCCTCTTCCGGGGTCATCTTGGCGACATAGACCTGATCAACATAGGGCAGGAAGATCGTCCCATCGCTTGACACCCGCAGGTCCGGCAACTGGATAACCTTCTGCGCCGGAGAAGACAGCAACGACGTGTCGTCATTGTCCCAGACTGCCAGGCTCAGCTTGTCGCCGGGCTGGATCAACGGGTCGGAAGAGGTGCGCTGATGTGCTATCCAGCCAAGGGACGCGGCGGGGTGGCTGTTGGGCCATTCCGCGACCAGGGCCGGCGTATCGCGGGTCACCATTTCAACCGCGAAGTTGGCGTCAGGGCGGTTCACCCCAGCCACAACCTGTGCGACATCCGCCACATCCTGCGGTGGAGAGCACGAGGCCAAGGGGGCGACCATGCCCGCCAGAACAAGCACGGGAATGACGGAACGGCGAAGAACAGACATGCGGGACTCCTGCATCCGGCCCGCATGGGCTGGATTCTACAGGGCCAAGTACATACTCCGGAGCCTTGGCGGGTCAATCGGATTGGACTAAGGTTGATTAAAGGCCTGTGGATAAATCGGTGACCAACCTGCAAGCAAGCGAAGACACCGTGATCGTGACTGGTGCGGCGGGCCGCATCGGTCGGGCGCTGCGCGTGCAATGGGGGGAACGGGTGGCGGGGCATCCGGTGCTATGGTCAGCGCGGAAGTCCGGACAAGGCATTGATATTGCGTGGGACATTGGCAAAAGCCCCATTCCGTCCCTGCCGAAAGGGTCGATTTTCCTTCATTTGGCGGGCGAAACCCGGGGCGATGCGGTGGCATTGGCGGAAAACCGCCACTCTGCCGCCGCTTTAAGCGCTGCGGCACTGGCATCCGAGGCGCGGCATGTCTTCTTCATGTCAACTGCCGCAGTCTATCGCCCGCAAACAACCCTCATCGACGAGAGCCAGACCCCCGATCCGGTCAGCGACTATGGCTGCGCCAAACTGGACGCGGAACTTGCGATGCGCCAGCCAGGGCTTGGTTTTGGCCTGACCATCCTGCGCCTTGGCAATCTGGCCGGGGCCGACGCGCTTTTGTCCGGTGCCCGTCAGGGTCCGGTCGTGCTGGACCCGATCCTTGGCCAGCGCGGTGGGCCAGAGCGGTCTTACATCGGCCCGATTGCGCTTGGTGCAGCCCTGTCGGCCTTGATCGCCTTTGCCGCGCAAGGCGAGCCCCTGCCCGACATCCTCAATCTGGCACAAGAACCTGCCCTGCCGATGGCCGACTTGCTGACAGCCTTCGGCGCGCAGTGGCGCTTTGGTCCGTCGCGACAAGCCGCCATCCCGCGTGTTGCGCTGTCTGTTGCGCTGCTTAAAAGCCGCGTAGATCTGCCGCAGGCAACGGCAGCCGGTATCGTGGCCGACCTCAACTCGTTAAAGGCGCTTTGGCCATGACCCTGTCAAAACGCCTGCTCGACATCGCGCTGGCCGTCCTTCTGGCGCTTATCCTGGCCGTGCCCTTTGCCGTTTTGCTGGCCTGGCTCTGGGTCACAGAGGGTCGCCCGTTGTTCTATCTGTCCGAGCGGATGCGGGCGCCAGACCGTCCTTTCCTGTTGTGGAAGTTGCGCACCATGACCGTGGTTGCGCCGGAGCAGGGTGTGTCTGGTGGCGACAAGCGCAAACGAATCACGCCAACGGGCCAGTTTCTGCGGCGGTGCCGGCTGGATGAGGTGCCACAGCTTTGGAACGTCCTGAAAGGCGACATGAGCTTCGTTGGCCCCCGCCCCCCTCTGCGACTGTATGTGGAGCGTCACCCCGAGATTTACGCCCGGGTTCTGCAAAGCCGACCCGGCATCACAGGGCTTGCCACGCTGGTTTTTCACCGCCATGAAGAATGCATTCTGGCCAGATGCAGCACCCCGGCAGAGACAGATGCCGTCTACTCGCGCCGCTGCGTGCCCCGCAAAGCGCGCATAGACCTGATGTACCAGCAGCGCCGAACGATCTTGTCGGACCTTCGGCTGATGGTGTTAACCGTGCTGCATGCTATAAATTGGTACAATTAAAAGCAGATTGATGTTGGTTTAACGGCGTTTCACTTGAATGGGCTGCACAGCAGCCGTACCGTGTAAGGGGGGAAAGCGCTCGGTGCACCGGCATTGAATTCAGTGTCCGGCAAGGACTTACCAAAATCAGAAGGCTCCTTTCGTTCTCATGACAGCACTGCGAACCCGACTTTTTGCCTTGGTAGACCGCCTCAACAGGGCGCACAAACGCTTGGTATTCCTGCTGATCGACGTTGGCATCGCCTTCGCGGCGCTGCTTGTCAGCGTGATGCTTGTCAAGTCGTCGTTGCTTCCGGCTGAGACGCTGCGCGAGATGCGGGGGGTGTTCTTCGCGTTTCCGCTGGTTTCAGCCTTGATTTCGTTGGTGCTCGGCATCCCAAATATCCGGCTGAAGGCTTTCGAATCGCTGGCCGTTTTGCGGACCGCCAGCTTCTCGGGGTTGCTGGTGGCAGCGCTATGGGTGATGTGCCGCGAATTCGGGGTCACCTTTCCGGCGGTCGGGATCAGCCTGTTCGGCCTGTTGTTCTTTCTGGGATCGGTTGGCATCCGCCTTGCAATGCTTAACTTCTACCTGCTGGTTCTGCGCTGGGGTCATCGGCGCTGGCGCGTGCTGATTTACGGCGCGGGCACCACGGGCACTCAACTGGCCGCTGCCTTGAAATCACACGAATCCATCATGGTCGTGGCCTTTCTGGATGACGACAAAAGCCTGCATTCGATGACCGTCGCAGGCCTGCGCGTCATGTCGCCCGACAAGATCAAACAGATCGTCCGCGACAAAGAGATTGACCGCGTGCTTTTGGCCATGCCCTCGGTCTCGGCCCCGAAACAGACACAGATCGCCAGGCGCTTGCAGGATCTGGGCGTGGATGTGCTGGCCCTGCCGTCATTCGCGCAGCTGGTCGGGGCAGAGGCGTTGGTGAACAACCTGGCACCGGTGTCAGCCAACAAATTTCTAGGCCGAGAGATGGTTGAACAAGAGGTCACGGATGGGTTCACCGCCTATTCGGGCCGGACGATTCTGGTTACCGGGGCAGGGGGCTCTATCGGATCAGAGCTGTGCCGCCAGCTGCTGACCTTTACGCCCCGCAAACTTGTCTTGTTCGAGGTGAGCGAGCTTGCCTTGTATGAAATTGATCGCGAGTTGCGGGCGCGGCCTGATCTGGGCCGAACCGAAATCATCCCGGTTCTGGGCTCGGTCACGGATTCGCGGGCGACCCGGTCCGCGATGTCTGATCATGGGATCGAGGTTGTCGTTCACGCCGCCGCCTACAAACACGTTCCGCTGGTTGAAATGAACCCGGTTGCGGGCATGGTGAACAACGTTCTGGGCACCCGAACCCTGGCCGACGCTGCCGAAGAGGCTGGCGTGCAACGGTTCATCCTGATCTCGACCGACAAAGCCGTGCGGCCGACCAACATGATGGGTGCCTCCAAGCGTCTGGCAGAGATGGTCGTGCAAGACCTTGCCAAACGGTCCAGCAAGACAATCTATTCCATGGTGCGGTTCGGCAATGTTCTTGGGTCGTCCGGTTCGGTCGTCCCGCTGTTCAAGGATCAGATCCGCCGCGGCGGCCCGGTCACGCTGACTCATGAAGACGTCACGCGCTATTTCATGACGATTTCCGAAGCTGCCCACCTTGTCTTGCTGGCGGGCAGTTTTTCCTGCACCGGGTCAGAGACCGGGGGTGATGTCTTTGTGCTCGACATGGGCAAACCGATGCGGATCAGGGATCTGGCCGAACAGATGATCCAGGCCTCGGGCTACACCGTTCGCGATGAAAACCAGCCCGATGGTGACATTGAAATCCAGATGATCGGCCTGCGCCCCGGCGAGAAGATGCACGAGGAATTGCTGATCGGCGCGGGCCTGCTGACGACACCACACGCCAAGATCCTGCGTGCCCATGAAGGCAGCCTGTCGGAGCTTGATATGGCAAAGGCGCTTCAGGCGCTGCGCAACGCGATGGCCACCGGCGACGCGCAGGCCGCCCGCGCCGTCGCTGCCGCCTATGTTGAGGGTTTTGGGCAGTCTTTGGACAGAGACACCGTTGGATTTGCATCTGAGGCCGCCTTTAAGGGCTGATGCGCCGCTTTGCGTTGCTGCGTTGCCGCAGGTCGTCAGCGAAGAACATATTCCGGGTTGCCGTATCGGGCCGTTGGCCTAAACTGACAGCTTAATCGAAAAGGCTGGCTTCTGTGAAAAACTCTCTCCGTTTGATCGTCTCGCGGGCCTTGGTTGGGTTGGCGTGCCTCGTTGCAATCCCCTCACAGGCAGAAATGCGGCCGAGTTTGAACCTGTCTGGCCAGGTCGGCCTGATCGACATGCCCTCGGGCGAGCAGATGCCGGACGGTTTCCTGACCTTCGACCATTCGAAGTTCGGCCCGATCGTGCGCAACTCTTTACGCTTTCAGCTGACGCCACGGCTGTCTGGGGTGTTTCGGTATGTCGGCATCCATGCCTGGAACGCCAAAATTCCGGCCTGTCAGGATAATGACCCGGACACACCTTGTAACAAGCCGAACAATTTTGCAATTTACTACGACCGCAACTTTGACATCAGCTACCAGATCCTGACCGAAGGTCGTTTTCTGCCCTCGGTCACGGTGGGGCTACAGGATTTCGTTGGAACTGGTCTGTCGTCGGCTGAATACATTGCCATGACGAAGAACTTTGGCCCGCGCCTGAAGGTTACCGCCGGGATCGGCTTTGGTCGGCTGGGCAGCTACGGTGCCATTGGTCAGCCCTTTGGCCCCCGCAGGAAAATTGACGTTGGCAGTGGCGGCAACGTCAATTTCAAGCAATGGTTCCGCGGCGATGCTGCCCCTTTCGGCGGTATCGAGTATCACTTCAACGACAAGCTGACCTTCAAGGCCGAGTATTCGTCGGATGCTTACACCGAAGAAGCCAAGAAGCGCGGCACCTTCGTCCGCAAAAGCCCGATGAACTTCGGGCTGGAATATCAGCCCAATCCTTCAGTGCTTCTTGGCGGCTACTACATGTACGGCAGCGAAATCGGTCTTAACATGACCGTTTTCCTGAACCCGGCCCAGCGTCCGACCGGCGGTATCGGCGGGCCCGGGCCCGAGCCTGTCAAAGTCCGTCCCTCGCAGGCCAGCAGCCCGGACAAATGGGCGACCGACTGGACCGAGGTTGAGGGGATCAAGGGCGTCCTCATGGACAACCTGTCCAGAAACCTCGCCGGAACCGGCGTTGTGATCGAGTCGCTGGGCGTCACCGGCACCAAAGCGCAGGTTCGCTTCCGCAACACGAAGTATGATGCAGCTGCCCAAGCCGTGGGCCGGGTTGCGCGCGCCATGACGCATTCTCTGCCGGCATCGGTGGAGTTGTTCGAAATTGTCCCGATTGATCACGGCATCGCCGGATCCATGGTTGTAATTCGCCGCACTGACCTTGAAAATCTTGAATTCGCGTCCGAGGCCGGTCACAATCTGCGCATCCGGTCCGAGGTTGTCGATGCCGGACTGCCCCTGCCCGGAACCGAGCGTAACCCGGCACTTTACCCGCGTTTCAACTGGTCGCTGCTTCCGTTCACCCGGACGGCGCTGTTCAACCCGGTCAACCCACTTCAGGCCGGTATCGGTCTGCGGTTCTCGGCGCAGTACGAACTTGCTCCGGGCTTCATTCTTGCCGGGTCGGTGACCCAGCTTGCCTTCACCAACATCCGGGAAAAGCCTTGCTCCAACTGCGTGATGCAGCATGTCCGCAGCGATTCCAGTGTTTATGACACTAAGGCGGACCCTGACCTCGAAACGCTCACGGTGTCGTGGTACACCCGTTTGACCTCGAACGTTTACGGGCGCGTGACGGTCGGTTACCTTGAAAGTATGTTTGCCGGCGTTTCGACCGAGGTTCTGTGGCGCCCGGTAACCCGCCGATGGGCGCTTGGGGCAGAGGTCAACTATGTCGCGCAGCGCAACACCGACGGCGGGCTTGGCTTTGATGAGTACAACTATCGCGTCGCCACTGGACATGCCTCGGGCTACTACGACTTTGGCAATGGATTCCACGCTCAGGTTGATGTGGGCCGCTATCTGGCAGGCGACACCGGTGCCACCCTTGCCATTACCCGAGAGTTTGCCAATGGCTGGCGGATCGGCGCCTTTGCGACCAAGACCAACGTGTCCGCCAAGACTTTTGGTGAGGGTTCGTTTGACAAGGGCATAACGCTGCAAATCCCGTTCAGTTGGCTGACCGGCCAGCCGACGCGGACAAACAAGTCTCTGATCATTCGCCCGATCGGACGTGACGGCGGCGCTCGCCTTGAGGTGAGCGACCGGCTATACGAAGTGTTGCGCAGCTACGATCAAACGCGGCTGGATGCCCAATGGGGACGGGTCTGGAAATGAAATTTGAATTCCCAGGCCCGACCAGCGCGGCCCTTTTCGCCCTCGCCTTGTTGTCCGCGTGCGGTACCGATCCCCAGGCTGGAGAGAATCAGGCGGCAGCAAGAAGCCTCAAGACCGTTGCAGGATCGCTGCTGACGCTGGGTCACAAGCCGGCCACAGCGCCTTTAGACGACGCACAGCTCCGCGCGGCATTGCTGAACGTGGGACAACCGATCTACAGCGTCAAGATAGATAAAATGCGGTATAATAATTTCATGGTGCCCTATGGCGACAATGGCCCGATCCAGACTTGGGCCAGCAAAAGCTATGAAAGCGTATCGTTGAACGATGGAATTCTGGTGGCCACGCGGGGATTTGGGGCTGACCTCATGTCGGCCACCACGCCGACGGTGGGCCAAGCCAGATCCGGAAGCGGGTTCTTCCACCGCGTCTATTACTATCTCGACGGCGCAGATCAACCGCAACAGTCTGATTTTGATTGCAATTTTGTAGCCTCGGGTGCTGAGACCATTGCGGTTCTGGGCAAGGCCTATGCGACGCGCCGCATTACAGAATCCTGCTCCAATCCGGAGACCGCATTTGAAAACGTCTACTGGTTCGACGGAAGCGGAAGTCTAAGGCGGTCGGTTCAGTATGTGTCTGCGCAAGCGGCATCAGTGCAACTGCAGCGCATTATCGACTGATGGGCTCACTAGGGTCTTACCAAGACCGGTCCTTCGTGCTACAAAAATCAATGACGAAATTTTGGAGGTTTTCATGAGGAAGATTGTTACTCTGACGCTGGCCTTGTCGTTGGCAGCAACTGCCGGGTTCGCTGGTGGCGTGAAGGATGAAAAGCTGAAATATGTCCAGCCGGTTCCGGTTGTTCCGTCGTCTCTGCCAAACATATCGCCGCTGGCCCTGTTGCTGTTGGGTGGTGCTGCGGTTGTTGTGGTCGGTGCTGTTCTGGGCAATTCGGGCAACTCGACCCCGGGTACCTGATCTGATTTGATCGCCGGACCAATCAATCTTGCAACGGGCGCGCCAGTTGGGCGGGCTCGTTTTTTCTGTGTGAAGCGCCACTCTTGCGGAGGATCGGGGATTGCGACGGCTACCGCTGCCTCCTCATTTTCTCGCCGCCGCGTTGAGGCTGTACCGCAGGACAGAGCAGGCCGAACTTGACCTGATTTCTGCCGGCGTTGCGTTCTTTGGGTTTCTGGCGCTGTTCCCGGCGACAGCGGCAATTATCGCGATCTGGGGCACGCTGAACGACCCGTCGGTTATCCAAACCCAGGTGGACCTCTTGAAAGGGTTCCTTCCGCCAGAGGCGCTTTCCCTTGTGCAGTCTCAGGTTCGGGGTCTGTTGGCGGTGCGTGGGCCCCAGCTGGGCTGGGCGACCGTACTATCCACCTTGTTCGCGCTTTGGTCGGCCCGCGCGGGTGTCGCCGCTTTGATTCGCGGGCTGAATGCCATTCACCAGTTGCCCAACCGCTCTGGCGGGCACCACCAATTGCGGGCGCTGTTACTGACTTTGGTGCTGATCGGCTTTGCGCTGGCGGCTATGTTGGTTACCGTTGTGACCCCCCTGATCATCGGCCTTCTACCGCTTCCCGGCGATGATGCGGTGTTGCTGCACAGGGCCAATCTTGCGCTTGGCGTGGTTCTTGTCGTGGCTTCGGTCGGCATCGCGTACCGCTATGGCCCCAACTACGGCGCCCGTTTGCCGCCCCTGTTCAGTTGGGGCCTGTTGGTGGCCGTGGTCTTGTGGGCCTTGGCGGCCCGGGGCTTCATGCTGTATCTGGCCAATTTCCCGTCCTACAACCGCATCTACGGTTCGATCGGTGCGGTGGTTGTGCTGCTGATCTGGCTTTACGTCAGCGCCTACACGGTGCTTCTTGGTGCCGCCGTCGATGCCGAACGCCGCAGGCACTAGACCCTGAAGCGAACGTCAGTAATCGCGTTTCAGATAGATGCCCACGCCGGTCTTGTTGTCTGAATCCACGTGGCCTTTCAGCGTGATATTCCGCGTCACGTCATAGTTCAAACTGATCGAGCTTTTGCCGGTCTGGTCAACCGTCACCTCGCTATAGACCTTGTCGCTGATATACTTGCCCGCCGTAACGGACGAAGTTCCGCTGCCATCGGCCTGAATGTCCAGATTATCCAGCCCGGTCTTGCTGCGCAACGCCCCCAGAACCCCGCCGCCGCCACCCCCCGCCAAAGTAGCCACAGCCGAGGCGAGTTGCGCCGCCTGAAATGCGCTGATGTTGGACAGACCCTTGTTGAACAAAAGATGCGCCAGCACCTCTTCCTGCGGCAAATCCGGAGAGGATACGAAGGTCACCGCCGGGCTGGTCGCATTGCCCTCGATCTGCACCGAAGACGTCACCCCATCGCTTTCAACCGAGGCGACGACGTGAATATACGGCACCAGCGCACCCTGCATCTGAATCTGCGCCTCGGACAGGACCAGACGTTTGCCAAGAATATCCAGCCGCCCCCGGATCAGATTGAACGCCCCCGAGGGCACGATGTTGGCCGTTGTACCCCGCAAGACAAGACTGCCGCCCAGTTCCGCATCCAGACCCCGGCCCCGGATAAAGACCTGATTCGGCGCCGAAATCGACACATCCAGCGCATATGCCGGGCCAGAGGCCTTGCCCTGGGTGCCTGCCCCCAACCCGGCACTGACCCGGGTGGCACGCACGTCAGCGCTGTCGTTGCGGTGCTTCAAGTCAGGAAGCCCGCCATCTGCCCCCATTCCGGTTGACGGAATGTGAAGCTCTGTCTTGCCAAGCGCGACAGAGCCCGCAATGCGCGCGCCACCCAGTGCCGGGCCCCGGAAGGTTACGCTGCCATTGGCGGTGGTGGCATAAAGCTGCGGGTCCTTCAGAACTGCCTGATCCAGCTTGATCGTCAAATCCGCCATATAGGGCGACGCCAGCCCAACGGTGCCCTTAACGCCAATCTTGCCACCTGTCGACACGCCACTGGTCAGATCAAGCTGCAACCGCCCACCGCCAAGCGTTACCGTGGCGGCAAGATTGGTCAGCCCGAGGGTCAGCGACGGATCCGCCAGCCGCCCGCCGCTGATCGAGACGGGCCCGCTTAATGATGACAGCGCCAATGGCCCCGCCAGCCGCAGATCAAACCGCACCGCGCCATCGACCGACTGCGGAGAGATGAACCCATTCGCCAGCGCTGCCGTTGCCGTTCCCGTCACGCCCAAATCGGCGCGGGTATAGTCCGCCGACAGGTTACCGCCCACCTTGGCATCAATCTGCCCCGGCCCCTTGGCCGCAAGATCCAGCCGAGTGCCGTCACTGCCTTGCGACGCCGTGCCCGATATGGTCACCGCACCCGGAAACTGCGGGAAAAGCACGCCAAGGTTAGTCAGTTTTGCCGAAAGCGTCAGCTTGCGGGTGGTGCCTGCGACCGTTCCGCTGATAATCGCCGAAAGCTGCCGGTTGCCAAGCATCGCCCGGTCAATCCGCAAGCCATCCGGCGTCATGGCCCACTCGGCCGAAACCGTCGATTTCCCGCGCAGCAACATGTCGGTCTGCGCTTGTCCGATGGCAAGATTGTTGGCGCTGGCGTCAAATGTCACCATGCCGTCGTCGGTCTTGCCGGTAAACGTGGCCTTTCCGTCAATCGCTCCGTTGAAACCCGCCCCCAAGGGCGTAAGGTTGGGCAAGGACAGTGTCGCCTTCAGATCACTATAGTCGACCGATGCCGTTCCCTGCACCGCAACCTGCCCTTGGGCAGAGGTCACCTGCGCCTTTTGCAGGCTGACGATGCCGCCCGCATAGGTTGCCTCCAGCGCCAGATCGCTGGTGCCGACCAAAAGCCCATCAGCCTGGCGCTGACCAAGGGCCACGCCCTGACCCTGCGCCGTGGCGCTGATCTGGCCATCCTTCAGCCCACCATTGAACTTGACCGAGGCTTTCAGGCCGCCTGCGTACCCCAGCCCCAAAGCCGAAAGGTCCGCGAAAGCCAGCGTCCCGGACAGATTTGCCCCGCCTTTGGCAAAACTGCCGGTCAGATCGGCAGACAAGCTTGCCGCCCGAACCGCAAGCTTGCGCACCGTTGTGCCCATCTCATCGCGCTTGGCGTCAATGCTGACTGTGCTGCTGCCCGCCAGCAAAGCATCGACCTGCGCGATGCCAATGCCAAGACCGTCGCCTTTGACCGAACCTGTCATGTCAAAGGCCCCGGTCAGCGGCGCAAACGCGCCATCAACGGCAAAGCTTGCGGCACCGCTTAGCGGTTTGCCCGCCAGACCGGACAGTCGTGACAGATCGTCATAGTGTCCGGTAACCTGACCCTCAAGCGCCGCCATCTGCCCGATGGTGCCGTGTATCTGCACCGCATAGCCCGGCGCCATCAGCGTCAGCTTTGACACTTTCAGGGCAGAGTTGGCCTGATCCAGATTGAAATCGGCTGCCCCGGTCAAGGTTGTTCCCAAGGCAAGCGCCAACGCCGGATCAGCCGCCGCCAGCGCCTGCGCGTCGAATTGGGCGGACCCATCAAACACCTGATCATTCAACCGCCCGTCAGCGGCAAGCTTCAGCACACCCACCGTCAGACTGCCGTTATCAAACTGGTTAACCGTGGTGGTCAGGTGCCAAAGCGGACCGGTTGCCGCGTCAAAGCGCAGCGCCACGTCGGCACTGTTCAGTGTGATCGGCTGCGCCGTGGCAACCGGCAACGTCACCCGGCCAGAGGCCATCGCCAGCTTTCCCGTCAGGCTAAAGCTTTCCGGGTGATAATCTGCCGCCAGCGCCATGCTGCCCGTCAAGCTTAACGCCTGACTTTGCACTGACAAAGTATCAAGCCGCAGCGCGCCATTCACCGCGCGCTGGCCCTGAACTTGAAGCGAGACGTGTGGGCCAAAGAAGCTGGCATATTGCGGCAGAAACACCGGGGTCGGATCCCCAGCCAGATCGGCTGCAAAACTGCGATTGCCCGCCGCATCCGTCGCTGTGCTCACCTTGCCTGCCAGCCGTGTCGCGCCATCGGTTGACAGGTTCACTGTCGCCGCAAAGGCAGACAGCGGCCCGGTTCCGTCAACTTTCACTTGTGTCGCCGGGGCGCCCGGCACATGCAGCAGCGAGGCCGCAATTCCATGCGCATCCTCGGCAGCGTCCAGCGCAAGATTCAGCACCTGCGTTGCGTTCGAAAAACTGCCTGCAAGCGTCACATGCCCCTTGGGCCCATCCCCACCGCGCAGCAGGTTCAGGTGGGCTGCACCCTCGCCGCCTGAAAGGGTGACATCGGCAGTCAGACTGGCCTCTACCGCCTGACCAAGGATGCTGGGCCCCAACAGTAACCGAGGCGCCGAAATCGCATCAATCGCGACCGAGATCGGCAATTCCGGCAAGGCCCAAGGCCGCGCTACAGCCGAGGGCAGCGCCGAGGCCGCATCGGTTACCGGCAGCCGTTCAAGGTCAATCTCGGCGGCTGACAGATTGGTTATGGCAATCGCGCCGGAAAACAGCGCCGTCCTGTCCCAATCCAGCTTTACATCCTTCAGCGTCAGCCAGATGCCCTGACTGTCGGCGATGGTCATCTGGGTCAAACTGGCCTGCGACGACAGCCCCCCCTGAAAGCCGTCAATCGTGATGGTCCGGCCACCGCCCGACAGGTTCTGTTCCAGCCAGTTGGTCAGAAAGCCTTTGTCCGCCGCCGCATCGGCAAGCGCATGCAGCGGAAGAAGGCACAAGGGTACGGCAAGCCATATACGCATCAGAATGCCTGCCCCAATCCGATGTAGATCTGAAACTTCTCGTTGGTCTTGCGATGGATTGGCACGCCGATATCAAGCCGGATCGGCCCAACCCCGGTGGCATAGCGCAGACCCAGACCAGCACCGGCTTGCCACGCGTTGCCCGAAAAGCCGCCCACCCCAACCGAGCCCGCATCGACGAAACCGACGATCCCGATCAATTCTGTTACCCTGACCCGCGCCTCCAGCGACGCTGCAACAAACGACGTGCCGCCGGTATCAACCATCGTCAGGCCATCCGGAACAGTGACCCCAAGCGATTGATAGGGCTGGCCCCGCACCGTGCCACCGCCGCCCGAATAGAACAAATCCGTCCGCGGCGTGCCAAGCACCGAAGCGCCAATGACAGCACCACCTTGCACCCGGGTTGCCAGCACAATCCCGTTCTGTGCGCCCAAAGTCTTGTAATACCGACCGTCGAACGCCACTCTCACCCCGTTGTCGGCAGTGCCAAAGCCCAGGAAGGGTTTGACGTTCAGGTCAATATAGAAATCCTTCGTCGCATCGGTCTTGCTGTCGCGCCGATCCCACGTCACGCCCACAGGCAGCGCCACGTTGCGATAGATGAAATCACCCGTCACATCACGGCCCGCAGAGTAGGTGTAGCTTAGCGCCGCGTGCCCGGTCAGCGTCTCGCTGAAGTAGTGCGTAAAGCCGAACCCGGTTGCCAGAACGTTGGCGGTGTAGTCGGCATCATCCAGATGGCTGATCTTGAACGACAGGTTCAGCGTGGTATCCGGCCCCGGAGTAGCCGGGCGGTCGAGTGTCGTCCCCAGGGAATAGTCCATCCCGCTGCCAGCAGCCGAGATGTTGGTGACAGCCCCCGTCACATCAAACCGTTCCCCGCCGCCCAGAAGGTTGCGGTGCAGCCAGCTTCCGTTCAGCCCAAGCCCGTCATTCGTCGCCACTTCGGCTCCAAAGGTATAGCGGTGCGGCTTGGCCTCGACCAGATCGGCGGTCAGGCCCAACAGGTCCGGCGCCGTGATCTTGTCATCCTCCGTCAGCGAAACTGATGAGAACACCCCGCTGCGCCGCAGCCGTTCCGCCATCCGCGCCTCATCCGCCGGGCTGAACCGCTTGCCAGACGGCAGCCCGGCAATCTTGCGCACCCGCGCCTCGCGAACAGTCGTGGCACCGTTGATCACCAGATCGCCAAAGCGCAGCACCGGGCCGGGGGCCAGTTGCACCGATGCCGACAGGGTCGCGCTTGCGTGGTCCGCCGTCAGGTCTTGTCCGGCCACATCGGCTTTGGCGTTGCCTTCATTGCGCCAGCCGTCCAGACCCGCCGCCACGGCCCCCTTGATCATCCCTGACAAGGCAGGCTTGCCCGCCGCAAAGCCGGGCGGCAGGTTGCTGTGCCGGGCCAACGGCGCAATCTGCGCCTGCGAGAAGGTGAATTGCGGGCCAGGATCCACCGTCACCGTGATGTGACCTATCCTGGAAGGCGCATCCAAAGGCGCAATGCTGGCCGCCTCATGCCCGTCAATCAGCACATGAACCACCGGCCCATAGTGCCCAGAGGCGTAAAGCGCCGAAATGATCTTGCCGTATTCCGCCTGCGCATCGGCAAAAAGATCCAGCGCTGGCCGGTCCTTTTTGGCGCCCACCAGACCCGAGGCCGCCTTGATCTGTTGCGTCAGCGCCGTGTTCGCCCCGGTCACGTTGAACTCGACCGCGTCAAAAGCCTGCCCAGGCAACGCAACCGTTGCCCCCAGCGCTATTGCAACAGCACTCACCAAAAGCTTGTGGCTGACAGAACTGCCCATACTGACACGCAACCCTTCTAGGCCCCGGAGGCACTATCGCAGCCACCACTGTAAAGGGCAATGCAAGA
Source organism: Rhodobacterales bacterium (assembly GCA_043721775.1). Taxonomy (GTDB): domain Bacteria; phylum Pseudomonadota; class Alphaproteobacteria; order Rhodobacterales; family Rhodobacteraceae; genus Stagnihabitans. The sequence continues at coordinate 7,517 of JAYSQA010000345.1, read as the reverse complement.
GGCCGCTGTTTGGTTCCCTCCTCCAGTTTTCGCTGGAAACTCTGGCCGCGACAGCCGACAAAGCAGCAGCGAACAGGAGGCCGCCGATGACCTATATTCCCGCCGAGACCCGCTATGACCGCATGATCTACAACCGCCTTGGCCAATCGGGCCTGAAGTTGCCCGCCATCTCGCTGGGCCTCTGGCATAATTTCGGCGACGACACGCCGCACCAGACCAAGCAAGCCATCCTGCGTACCGCCTTTGACCTTGGCATCACCCATTTCGATATCGCCAACAACTACGGCCCGCCGCCCGGTTCCGCCGAAGTGGCCTTTGGCGAGATTATGCGAAATGATTTCAATGGCCTGCGGGATGAACTGATCATCTCATCGAAAGCCGGTTACCTGATGTGGGGTGGCCCCTATGGCGAATGGGGCAGCCGCAAATACATGGTTGCCTCTTGTGACCAAAGCCTGAAGCGTACCGGGCTTGATTATTTCGACATCTTCTATTCGCACCGCTTCGACCCCGAAACGCCACTTGAGGAAACCATGGGCGCTTTGGACTACATCGTCCGCTCTGGCCGGGCTTTGTATGCCGGAGTGACCACCTACAACTCCGAACAAACCCGGAAAGCAGCGGCGATTCTGAAAGACCTCGGCACGCCGATGGTCATCCACCAACCCAGCTATAATATCATGGAGCGGTGGGTGGAGCGTGACGGGCTGAAAGACACGTTGAAAGACCTTGGCATCGGCTCCATCGCCTTCCTGCCTTTGGCGCAGGGTGTCTTGACCACCAAATACCTCAAGGGCATTCCTGCCGACAGCCGGGCAGCGGTGGGCGGATTCCTGAAAGCGTCTTCGATCACAGAGCCGGTTCTGGCCAAAGTTCGCGCCCTGAACGACATGGCCGCCGGCCGGGGGCAGACTTTGCCGCAGATGGCGCTGGCGTGGGTGCTGCGCGACGGCGGCATCACCTCGGCCCTGATCGGCGCGTCGAAGCCTGAACAGGTGACGGACTGCGTTGGCGCGTTGCAGAACCTGTCCTTCACCGTGGCCGAACTGGCGCAGATTGACGAGATCAGCCTCGGTTGACCTCGTCAATCACGGATACCGCCCTTCTGTCTCTGCCCGCAGAGACAGAAGGGCGGCGCTTTCAATAAAACCAAAACCGGGGCACAGTCCCAAATTAACGAAGCATTCTCAGATCCTTGCGCCGTCCTTGCGGGATGTCGTCACATAGTTCACCGACAGGTTCCGTGCCGACAGGCTCCAGCTCCACGACACCGGATTGAACACCATCCCCTTGCGGTCCAGCAGCGTCAGCCCAGCCCGCTTGATAAGGCCTGCCAACTCATCAGGCGTGATGAACTTTGCCCAGTCATGCGTTCCTTTCGGCAGCCAGCGCATCACCCATTCCGCCCCGATGATTGCCATCAGATAGCTTTTCGGGTTCCGGTTCAGGGTTGAACACAGCATGATCCCGCCAGGTTTCAGCAAATTCTGACAGGCGGTCAGATAGGCGAGCGGGTCACTGACATGCTCCACCACCTCCATATTCAGGACGACGTCGAACTGTTCCCCTGCGGCGGCAAGGTCCTCGGCGGTGGTAAAGCGATAGTCGATCACCAGCCCCGATTGTTCGGCATGAACCTGCGCCACCGGTATATTGCGGGGGGCAGCATCCGCCCCCACAACATCTGCCCCCAGCCGAGCCATCGGTTCCGACAACAGCCCACCGCCGCAGCCAATGTCGAGGATGCGCAAACCCGCAAACGGCTTCGGCAGCGTCAGGTCCCGGTCATATTCTACAGCAATCTGGCTGGTCAGATAGTCCAGCCGACAGGGGTTCATCAGGTGCAACGGCCGGAATTTGCCGTTCGGATTCCACCACTCGGCGGCCATCGCCTCAAATTTCGCGACTTCGCTGGGGTCTATGGTGGTTTGCATGGTTTTCATCCTTCAAAAGCCGTGTAACAGGCTGCTGCACCCGCTATATAGACCGTGATGGATCACAGATCAGGCCCAAAACGCGCAATTGACTACCTTTACCCGTCGGTCGAGCCTTTCGACCAGCGGGTGATTGACATGGGCGATGGCCACCGCATCTATGTAGAGCAATGCGGTAACCCACAAGGGGTGCCCGTTCTGGTGCTGCACGGCGGCCCTGGCGGCGGTTGCAGCCCTGCAATGCGTCGCTATTTTGACCCAGCGCACTACCGAATTGTTCTGTTCGACCAACGCGGCTGCGGCAGGTCGCGCCCGCATGCAAGTGTCGAGAATAATACCACATGGCATCTGGTGTCTGACATCGAGGTGATCCGTCAAACTCTGGACATCGAAAAATTCATCCTGTTCGGCGGCAGTTGGGGCGCTTCGCTTGCGCTGATCTATGCGATCACCCATCCAGACCGGGCGGCGCATATGGTTTTGCGCGGCATTTTTCTGATGACCCGGGCAGAGTTAGCCTGGTTCTATGGCGGCGGGGCAGGGGCGTTTTACCCCGACCTGTGGTCGCGTTTCGTAGCCCCGATTCCGCCGGGTGAACGGGCTGACATGATTGACGCCTACCACCGCCGCCTGTTCTCGGGCGACCTGTCTGAGGAAATCCGGCTGGGCCGCATCTGGTCGAACTGGGAGAACGCACTGGCCTCCGTCGCCGCTGATGGGCCTTTCGGAGAAGGACCCGCCGACTACGCCCGCGCCTTCGCAAGGCTTGAAAACCACTATTTCCAGAACGCCGGTTTCCTTGCGACAGACGGCTGGATTCTGAAGGAACGTCAAAGAATTGAACATATCGGCGCCACCTTGGTTCAAGGTCGTCTCGACATGATTTGTCCGCCCGTCGCCGCTTGGAAACTGGCCCAAGGCTGGGCCAAATGCGACTTGCGGCTGATCGCGATGGCCGGTCACGCCCTGTCGGAACCGGGCATATCCGAGTCCTTGGTTTCGGTGATGAACAGCCTGCGCACAGTTCGCTTTTAGGCCACACGTTTTCAGGCTGCCCAGACCAGCCGCCCGCCCATGAACACCTGCTCCACCCGGCATGCCTCTGGCGCAGCATCCAGTCCTGCCGGGTCGCCTGACAGCAACGCCAGATCCGCCGCCATCCCAACCGCAATCGTCCCGCGCAGGTGGTCTGAAAAACTGGCGTAGGCGCCGCCTTGCGAATAGGCAGCCAGCGCCTCGGAAACCGTAAGCCGTTGATCAGGAACGCCTTCCGTCCACGGCTGTCGTGACAACGCGCAGTGCAAGGCATGAAGCGGTGACAACGGCGATACCGGCCAATCCGTGCCGTAAGCCAGTGGCACCCCAAGGTCCGTGATCGCCCGCCATGGGAAGGTATCCGCCCACCGGTCGCGCGACATGATCGAGGTGGTAGGCTCCAGCGGCAATCCGGCCAATCCCGGCGGGTGAACCGGCTGCATCGAGGCCACAACGCCCAAAGCCTTCAGCCGGGGCAGGTCGTCGGGGTGGATCATGTCGATATGTTCAATTCGGTGCCGACTGTCGCGCGGGCCATTGGCTTTGCGGGCGGCCTGATAGCCGTCCAGCGTTGCCCGCACTGCCCCATCGCCGACCGCGTGAACCGCGATTTGTAGGCCCATGGCATCGGCTTCGATGCACAGTGCCGCGAACTCTCCCGGAGGGAACAGCGGGGCAGAGCGGAAGCCAGGCCGTCCAGGGTAATCATCGGTGCGAAAGGCGGTCCAGGTATCGAAAACGCCGTCCATGAACATCTTGACCCGGCCAAAGGTCAGGCGGCCAACAGGCGCTGACATGGCCCTTTTCAGCAAATCCCTCTGCCGGTTTGCTGTCATCCCCGGCACCAGCGTCATGGGCAGGCTGACATGCAGCGGCAAGTCCGCAGCCATATCGGTCAGCAGGTCGGCCAGATACAGGTTGCCGTCCATATTGACGACCGAGGTGATGCCCTGGCGCAGGCAGACCTGCATCGCCCGCAGGATCGTGGCCTTGTCACGGTCGCGCTGCTCTGCCGTCACACCCTGCGGTTCCAGCGCCGATAGTCCCAAGGTCTCTCGCCCACCCGAGGGTGTCAGCCTGCGCACCAGATCCATCGCCGCAAACTCATGCAACTCGCCGGTAGCCATGCCATTGGCCATCTCAACACCCTCGAGCGATGCGCTTTGCAAAATCCCCGCCGCCTGCAAGGCCGCCGTATTGGCCCATGCACAGTGAAAATCGGTTGCCGTGATGTATAGCGGCCGGTCCGGCAGGATCGCATCCAAAGCGTGTCGGTCCGGACGGAATTTGCCCAGCAGATCATAGTTCGCCGCGTAGGCGCAGACCACTTCGCCTGCCGGGGTCGCGCTGACATGGGGTAACAGGGCCGCCCGCAAGGCATCGGCAGTGTGAACGGCGGCAAGGTTCAACTGCTCCAGCGTCACGCCGCCCGGGAACAGATGCGCATGGCTTTCGCAAAAGCCCGGCAAGGCCAGCAGCCCCGTGCCGACCTTGGCCGTTGGTAGGATGCTGGCGATTCGCCCATCCTTAAACACCAGATCAGAGTGCCCTTCCTGTCCGAACAGTCGAATGCCTTGCAGCATAACCGGCTCTGACATGGCTTAATCCTCCAGTCGGGTGACTTCGCGGCGGAAGGGCAGGGCGTCGCCCCATTCCGGCTCGTCCAACTCGCGCGCGTAGCGGTGGCCTGCAAAGGTCGCCCAGGCGATGGGGGCCGGGGCAGCCGCATCACCGATCACCTTCACTGATCTGATCCCGGCATCGGCCCAATCCTGCTGCCGTGAGTTCAGGGCAAGGTACAGTCTGTCCTCCGACACACGAGAGGTCACCAATACCACCGCGTCGCAGCCGATCCGTCCGCGTGTGTCCGTATAGGTGCAGGTCGTCTCAACCCCATCGCCGTGCAGTTCCACAATCCCGGTGTTCAGCCGGATCGTCACCCCAAGTCCCGCAAGCCGCCGGTGGATGGTGCTTTGCTCCAACGTGTTGGCCGTCCAGTCCGACACGAAAGCCGAGGGGGTTACCAGCGTCACGTCACAGTCCTGCTGGGCACAAAGCTCTGCCAGAACGCCACCCATGTAGTAGTGGTCGTCGTCAAAGATCACGACGCGGCCCTTGGGCAGGCGGCCCGTCATCAGGTCATCCGGGGTAAAGACCGGCATCGTGGCGTTGATCGGCATCGCCACAACATGCTGACGCGCCACACCATCCCGGCGCCAGGTCGAACCGGTGGCCACGCAGACGTGCTGGAAGCCGAACTCCAGCACCTCAGCGGCCGTCAGTGCCGAGCCCGGATAAAGCTGCACGTTCTGCTTTTGGTTCAAATGAAACATGCGATATTCGGCGACTCGTCCCCACGCCGATAGACCAGGCAAGGCCCTTTCCCGCGTCACCCGCCCGCCAAACACCGCCCGCGCCTCGGCCACCGCCACATCATATCCCCGCAAAGCCGCCGCCCGCGCCGCCTCCAGCCCGGCAGGACCCGAGCCGATGATCAGCACGGTTTCGCTTTGCCCCTTCACCGCGATCTTCTCCGGATGCCAGCCCCGCCGCCATTCCTCCATCCAGGTCGGGTTCTGCGTGCAGCGGCCCATTCCCTGCGTCATGTCACCACTGACGCAGATGTTGCAGCCGATGCATTCGCGGATGTCCTCCACCCGACCCTCGTCGATCTTCTTTGGAATGAAGGGGTCGGCGATCGACGGCCTTGCACAGCCAATGAAATCCAGCCGCCCTGATTTGATCATCCGCGCCATCACATCCGGCGAGGTGAATCGCCCCACCCCCACCACCGGCTTCGGAGACAGCTCCCGAATCCCCGTCACCCAAGCCTCTTGCGCCGCCTCTTCCTTGAAGCGCGAAGGACCAGAGCAGTCCTCCCACTTGCCCATCGCCAGATCCCACAAATCCGGCAATTCCGCATTCATAGAGATGAAATCGCGCACCTCGGCATTCGAAAACCCAAGCTGCCCGATCGTTTCATCCAGTGACACCCGCATCGTCAGCGCCATCGTATCACCCACGGCGTCGCGCATATCGGCCACCACCTCACGCGCAAACCGCGAGCGGTTCTCCAGACTGCCGCCGTATTCGTCCGTTCGTTGGTTGGTGGCACGGCTCAGAAAATGCTGGAAAATCCCGAAGCCATGCGCGCCGTACAGGCAGATCAGATCAAACCCCGCCAGCTTGCTGCGCTTGGCGGCATTCACGAACCAGCGCCGCAGGTTCTTGATATCGGTCTTGTCCATCGCCCGCGCCTGCACCGGATCATTGGTAAAGGTACGGATCGGCAGGGCTGACGGCGCCAGCGGCACCTCTTTGGTGTACATGTTCGGGCCGTTGATCCCCGAATAGGCCAGCTGAATTCCCGCCAGCGCCCCATGCGTCTTCATCGCCGCCGCCATCTTGGCGATTGAGGGAATGTCTTTGTCCTCCCACAACCGCAACTCGATAAAGGGCGTGATTTCCGAGGTGTGGTGCATTTCTGTCTGTTCGGTGAAGATCACACCCCAGCCGCCCTCTGCCTTGATACCCCGCATCGCCGCCGCCGCCGACGGGTCTCGGTAGCCGCCGCCATTGCAGTGGGGCACCTGATAGAAGCGGTTCTTTGCGGTCAGCGGTCCGATGGCCAGGGGGTGAAACAGAATGTCATAGCGGGGGTCGCGCATGGGGTCTCGCTTGTAGGGTAAGGTAGGCGCGGGTCAGGTTTGGCAGGATGTCTTTCAGGGTCTCGGTCGCATGGTCAATGAAGGCGCGGATGGTCAGAGAGGCGCGGCTGCCATTGGCACACAGCAGCCCAATCCGCATTGGCTGCACCGGGCCAGACAGCGGCACATAGGCCAATGCCTTGCCATCCGGCGCCCGGTTGGTCAGCGGTCGCACATTTGCAATCGAATAGCCGAAGTTGTTCGCCATCAAGGACTGAACCACCGCCATATCCCGGCTGCGGTCGGCAATCCGCGGCTTTAGAGACGCTTTTTCGAAGAACGACAGAAAGTAATCCGCCGACAATGGCAGATCCAGCAGAACCAGCGGAACTTCTTTCAAGTCTGACAGGGTCAGCGAGACCCGCTGGCTTAACGGATGCGCCTCAGGCAGCATCACAAAGGGCGGCAAGCTGGCCAGTTCGATGAACTCCAGATCGGCGGGCAACGCCAGATCAAAGGTCAGCGCCACGTCAAGGGTCGCATCGCGCAAGCCATCAATCAGCGCAGCCTGATGAGTTTCGCTTTGGTAAAACTCCACCTCGGGATAGCGGTCAATGAAGCTGCGGCGCAGTTGTGGGACAAGGATTTGCGCAAAAGTCAGCAGGCAGCCGATGTTCAGCCGCCCCCTAACTGTACCACGGTATTGGGCGGCCAGTTCGGTCAAACGGGCAGCAGCTGTCAGGGCCAGCGCCGCCTCGCGGATGATCTCGCGCCCCGATTGGGTGGGCGACATGCCGTGCGCGTGCTTGCGCACGAAAAGCGGCAGGCCGAACTCCGCCTCCAACTGCGCGATGGCGGTGGAAATCGGTGGGGCCGAGACGTTCAGCCCCTCCGCCGCCAA